>NZ_JBVHEH010000013.1:246236-301165 GCF_055562955.1 Kitasatospora sp. NPDC015121 | reverse complement strand
GACTACCCGGTGGAGCGGATGATGCGCGACGCGAAGATCACCCAGATCTACGAGGGCACCAACCAGGTCCAGCGGATCGTGATGTCCCGCAACCTGCCCTGACCGGTCCGTCCCGACCGGCCCGTCCCGACCAATCCGCCCTGCCGGGACGGCCGTTCGTCCGGGGTGTCCCGGCACGTGCTTCCGGTCACACGCGGGACGGGCGGGGCGGCCGGGGGCGCTGCGAACTCCCTTGTGACGGTCGGTAGTTGTCCGAAAACGGCCGGTCGTGGCGGCCGGGCCGGGCGAGTCCCGGCGGCACGGGGTGTCGACCCGGTGTGGCGGGGGATCTAAGGTATGCCTTAGCTTACTGGGCGGCCTCCGGAGGACACTCCGGCGGCCGCCCGCACCGGTCCATCCCCTCGTCCCTGGAGTGAGCATGCCCGCCCGCCGTACGTCCGCCGCCGCGTTCCTCGTCCTCGCCGTGGCGAGTGCCGCGCTGGTGGGGTGCTCGAAGAAGGACGACGGCGGCAAGGCCTCGGCGGACGGCGCCGCCGGCCCGGTGCAGGTCACCGCGACGGACAGCAAGTGCGAGCTGTCGAAGACCTCCTTCCCGGCCGGCCACGTCGAGCTGGCGGTCGCCAACAAGGGCAACAAGGTCACCGAGGTGTACGTCTACGCCGACGGCGACAAGATCGTCACCGAGCGGGAGAACATCGGCCCCGGCACCAAGGTCACCATCAACGCCGAGATCAAGGCCGGCACCTACGAGGTGGCCTGCAAGCCGGGCATGACCGGCGACGGCATCCGGCAGAAGATCACCGTCACGGCCGGCGCCCCGGCCTCCGCGAAGGCGGACGAGCGGCTGACCCGGGCGGTCGCCGACTACCGCACGTACGCCCAGGAGCAGGCCGACGCGACCATCCCGGTGGTCGAGCAGTTCGCCGCCGCGGTCACCGCCGGCGACCTGGAGAAGGCCAAGTCGCTGTTCGCCGCCTCCCGGGTCGGCTGGGAGCGCACCGAGCCGGTGGCGGAGAGCTTCGGTGACGTCGACCCGAAGACCGACACCCGCGAGGACGCCCTGGAGGAGGGCCAGGCCTGGACGGGCTGGCACCGGATCGAGAAGTCGCTCTGGGTCGACGGCAGGATCGGCGACGAGGAGAAGACCCTCGCCGCCCAGCTGGTCACCGACCTGAAGGACTGGCAGAAGCGCATCCCCGAGGCCGAGATCACCCCGACCGGCATGGCGAACGGCGCCAAGGAGCTGCTGGACGAGGTCGCCAAGAACAAGATCACCGGCGAGGAGGACCGCTACAGCCACACCGACCTGTCGGACTTCGCCGCCAACGTCGAGGGCGCCCGCCAGGCCTACGAGCTGCTGAAGCCGGTCGCCTCCGAGAACGAGCCCGAGCTCGCCAAGACCCTGGACGCCGAGTTCGAGAAGATCACCGAGCTGCTCGGCAAGTACCGCGCCGCCGACGGCACCTACACCTCGTACGACAAGGTCACCGAGGAGGAGCGCAAGACCTTCTCGGGCGCGGTGAACTCGCTGGGCGAGCCGCTGTCCAAGCTGGCCGCCGCGGTCGTCGTCAAGTAACCGCGAGGGGGGCCGCTGCGGACCCGTCCCGGGCCCGCGGTGGATCCCCCGCGGATCCACCGCAGGTCAAGGGCGGGTCAAGCGGGGCAGGGCGGGCGAGGGGCAAGGTAAGGCCAGCGTAAGCTAAGTCCTCGTCAGGGGGCCGCCGCGACCGCGGCGGCACCCGCACCCGGTTTCACGTCCGAGAGGGAACGCCAGAGATGGACGCCGAGAACGAGCAGCAGGCGGCCCCCGCCGAGAGCGGTGGCCGGGAACGGCAGGCCGGGCTCAGCCGACGGGCCGTCATAGGCTGGGCGGGAGCCGGTGTCGCGCTCGGCGCGGCCGCGGTCGGCACGGTGGCCGCCGCGACCATGTCGGGCGAGGACGGCGGCACCGCGCCGCAGTCGACCCCCGAGGTCCCGTTCTACGGCGAGAACCAGGCGGGCATCTCCACCCCCGTCCAGGACCGGCTGCACTTCGCCGCGTTCGACGTGATCACCGACGACCGCAACGCCCTGGTCAAGATGCTCAAGGAGTGGACCAAGGCCGCCGCCTCGCTCACCGGCGGCCGCGAGGTCGGCGGCGGCGCCGTCGGCGTCGTCCCCGAGTCGCCGCCGGACGACA
Source organism: Kitasatospora sp. NPDC015121 (assembly GCF_055562955.1). Taxonomy (NCBI): domain Bacteria; kingdom Bacillati; phylum Actinomycetota; class Actinomycetes; order Kitasatosporales; family Streptomycetaceae; genus Kitasatospora; species Kitasatospora sp. NPDC015121. The sequence goes on along the minus strand of NZ_JBVHEH010000013.1, from coordinate 298,986 downwards.
CCGGCGAGGCGCTCGGCCTCCCGGCCTCCCGGCTGTCCCTGACCATCGGCTTCGGGCGCACCCTGTTCGAGAAGGACGGCACCGACCGGTTCGGGCTGAGGGCGAAGCTGCCGGAGGCGCTGGTCGACCTCCCCAAGTTCAAGGGCGACCGGCTGGAGGCCGCCCGCAGCGGCGGCGACCTGTGCATCCAGGCCTGCGCCGACGACCCGCAGGTCGCGGTGCACGCGATCCGCAACCTGGCCCGGATCGGCATGGGCGTGGTCGACGTCCGCTGGTCGCAGCTCGGCTTCGGCAAGACCTCCTCCACCACGCCGGACAGCCAGACCCCGCGCAACCTGATGGGCTTCAAGGACGGCACCCACAACATCGCCGGGACGGACGCCGACGCGCTCGGCAAGCACGTCTGGGTCGCCCCCGGCGACGGCGCCGACTGGATGACCGGCGGCTCCTACCTGGTCGCCCGCCGGATCCGGATGACCATCGAGACCTGGGACCGCTCCTCGCTCAAGGAGCAGGAGGACACCTTCGGCCGCACCAAGATCGAGGGCGCCCCCTACGGCAAGCAGAAGGAGCGCGACGCCCCCGACCTGTCGGCCATGCCGGTGGACTCGCACGTCCGCCTCGCGCACCCCGACAGCAACGACGGGCTGATGATCCTTCGCCGCGGCTACTCCTTCACCGACGGCTCCGACGGCCTCGGCCGACTGGACGCCGGCCTGTTCTTCCTGGCGTACCAGCGCGACACCCGCAAGGCGTTCATCCCGCTGCAGACCAAGCTCGCGGCCAACGACAAGCTGAACGAGTACATCACCCACGTCGGATCCGCCCACTTCGCCTGCCCGCCCGGTGTCCGCAAGCCCGGCGAGTGGTGGGGCCAGTCGCTGTTCGGCTGACCCCCGCCGTCCACTCTTCCGAGGAAGGAGAACCGCCGTGTTCGCCAACTACCTGATCGGCCTGCGCGAGGGCCTCGAAGCCAGTCTCGTGGTCTGCATCCTGATCGCCTACCTGGTCAAGACCGGCCGCCAGGACCGGCTCGGCCCGGTCTGGATCGGCGTCGGCAGCGCCGTCGCGCTCGCGATGGCGTTCGGCGCGGTGCTGCAGTTCGGCTCCAACCAGCTCTCCTTCGAGGCCCAGGAGGCGCTCGGCGGCAGCCTGTCGATCGTCGCGGTCGGCCTGGTCACCTGGATGGTCTTCTGGATGCGCCGCACCGCGCGCCACCTGAAGAGCGAACTCCAGGGCAAGCTGGACGCCGCGCTCGCCATGGGCACCGTCGCGCTGGTCGTCACCGCGTTCCTGGCCGTCGGCCGGGAGGGCCTGGAGACCGCGCTGTTCATCTGGACCGCCGTCCAGTCCACCGGCGACGGCTGGAGCCCGCTGGCCGGCGCGACCCTCGGCCTGCTCACCTCGGTCGTCCTCGGCTGGCTGTTCTACCGCGGCGCGGTCAAGATCAACCTGGCGAAGTTCTTCACCTGGACCGGCGGCATGCTCGTCGTCGTCGCCGCGGGCGTCCTCGCCTACGGCGTGCACGACCTCCAGGAGGCCGGCTGGATCCCCGGCCTGGGCGTGCACGCGTTCAACATCTCCTCGACCATCCCGGCGGACAGCTGGTACGGCACGCTGCTGAAGGGCGTATTCAACTTCCAGCCCGACCCGACGAAGGTCCAGGTCTGGGTCTGGGCGCTCTACCTGGCGCCGACGCTGTACTTCTTCTTCAGGCCCGCGAAGTCGGCGGGCGCCCCGCCGGAGCGGGTGGCGGAGACGACGGAAGCCAAGGCCGCCTGAGGGCGAACAAACGAGCGAACGAACACAACGGGGACCGCCCGGGTGCCGCGAAAGCCGCGGCGGCCGGGCGGTTCCGCTTTTCGGGGACCCGGGGACCCGGGGACCCGGGAGCCCGGCGCGGCTCCTTCAGCGGCCGGGCCAGGTGCGGAGGGCCTGGGCGGCGATGCGGTGGAGGTCGGTGGCCGGGGTGCCCTCGGTGGCCTGGACGGCCAGGCCGTAGGTGAGGGTGGTGAGGTGGTCGGCGAGGGCGGCCGGGTCGGTGTCCGGGGGGAACTCGCCGGCCCGGTGGGCCTGTTCGAAGCGGGCGCGGAGGGTCTCGCGGCGGGCGGCGCGGCGGGCCGCGCTCTCCGCGCGGACGGTCTCGGCGCCCGGGCCGGTGGCGAGCGCGCCGTGCACGAGCAGGCAGCCCGGGCCCTCCTCGCGGGTGACCACCTCGACGGTGGCGCGCAGCAGGTGCTCGGCGACGGCCCGCGCGGTGGGCCGGGCGAGGGCCTCGTGGGTGTGCCGGGCCGGACCCCGGTGGTAGCGGTCGAGGCACTGGAGGAACAGCGACTCCTTGTTGCCGTACGCCGCGTACAGGCTGGGCCGGTTGATGCCCATCGCGGCGGTGAGGTCGGAGAGCGCGGTGCCCTCGTAACCGTGCCGCCAGAAGACCCGCATGGCGCGGTCGAGTCGGTCGTCGAGGTCGAACGTGCGCGGACGGCCCGTCATGTCACCCTGCCCTCCCGGGGGTCCGGCCGGTGGGCGGGTGTGCTCCGGCGGATTCTGTACCGATCGATATGGTACCGTCCCCGATGTGTACCGCACGGTACAGATATCCGAGGAGAACCCGGCATGACGCTCACCACCACCTTCGCGCCCGACGTGCTGGCCGGCCGCACCGCCCTGGTCACCGGCGGCTCGCGCGGCATCGGCGCCGCCACCGCGCTGGCCCTGGCCGCCGCCGGCGCGGACGTCGCGCTCAGCCACAGCGGCTCGGCACCGCGCGCGGAGGAGGTCGTCCGGCGGATCGAGGCGCTCGGACGGCGGGCCGCCGCGTACAAGGCCGACCAGGGGGACGCCGCACAGGTCGAGGACCTGGTGGCCGCCGTGGCGGCGGACTTCGGACGGCTCGACATCCTGGTCAACAACGCGGGCGTGCTGGCCGGCGGCCCGGTCGACGGGGAGGTGGACGCGCAGGCGCTGGAACGGCAGTACGCGGTCAACGTGATCGGGGTGACCGCCGCGATCCGGGCCGCCGCGCCCCGACTGCCCGCGGGCGGACGCGTCATCACCATCGGCTCCAACCTGGCCGCCCGCCCCGGACTGCCCGGCCTCGCCGACTACTCCGCGACCAAGGCCGCCGTCACCGCGTACAGCCGCAGCGCCGCCCGGGAACTCGCCGGACGCGGCATCACCGTCAACGTCGTGCAGCCCGGCTCCACCGCCACCGAGATGAACGACGAGGCCGGCCCGCACTCCGACGCCCAGCGCGCCGCCAACGCGCTCGGCCGCTACGGCCGCCCCGAGGAGGTCGCCGCCGCCGTGGTCTTCCTCGCCACCCCCGCCGCCGCGTTCGTCACCGGCAGCGTGCTCGCCGTCGACGGCGGCTACTTCGCCTGACCTCCGGCCCGGCGGCCGGGTCCGTTACCCTACGCTCGAACGAGGAACGGAAAGGGCGGGGAATGGGCGAACGGCACTGGCCCGAGGGGCGCGAGGCGGATCCGGTCGCGGCCCGGGAACGGTACGACAACGACCTCCGGAAGCTGCGGGAGGGGTTCCGGGAGGGGCTGACCCCGGAGCTCTCGGACGGGCACCGGGGCGTCGTCGCCGTGCTCCTGCTGGCCGGGGTGTTCGGGGTGCTGGCCGGGCCGGCGGTGGGCGCGGGCATCGCCGGCTCCGCGGGCGCGGTCCTCGTCGTCGCGCTGGTCTGGCAGTTCGCGCGGGGCCGCCGCGGGGCCGAGGCGCTGCGGCGGGCCTACGCGGTGGGCTTCGGCTGGTGGGCGTACGCGTACTAGTCAGGGCCCCGGGGCCGTGAGGACGAGTTCGCGCTCGACGGACGACCCGTTGCCCGGGACCGGGACGGTGTGGCCGCTGCGGGTGAAGCCGAGCTTGCGGTAGAAGGCCTCGGCCCGGTGGTTGTCCTGGTGGACGTAGAGGCGGACGCGGGAGACCACGGGCTCGTCGAGCCGGTGGGCGAAGGCGATCGCCGCCTCGAACAGGGCGCGGGCCAGGCCGGTGCCGCGCTGCTCCGGGCGGACGAAGACGCCGACCAGGTGGGCCTGGTCGGCGTCGACCGGGCTGCCCAGGGCGTCGTCCTGGCCGGCCCGTTCGACCAGGACCGTCACCGAACCGTCCCAGCCGCCGTCCGGCCGGACGGCGACGAACTGACGGGCGGTCAGGCCGCCCCGGGAGCCGGCCGCGCGGGCCCGCCAGGACTCCTCCGGCAGGGCGGCGGCGTGGTCGTACGTCTCCAGGAAGGCGATGCCCGCGACCGGGTCCCGCAGGGCCGCCAGCCGCAGGTCCCTGACGTGCTGCCAGTCCTCGCCGGTCACGGCTCGTATCACGTGGTTCATGCCCCGATCCTCGACGCCGCGCGAGGGGCGGGGCAAACGGATTTCGGACGGTCGACCGGCCGCTCCGGGGGGGGCTGGAGGGCGGAGGTCCGCTCCCGGGCGATGAGTTCGGGGCCTCCGGGCGGTCAGTACCGGCATGGAGACTCTGGAACTCGACCTGCGCCCCGGGGCGCGGGCCCGGTTGGACGCGCTGCTCGCCGGACGGGCGGGCCCCGTGCGCGTCGCGCTGCTGGTGGGGGAGGTGGCCCGGCCCGGGCCCGGGGAGCTGCGGCGGGTCGGGGAGTTGGCGGTGTCGGTGCGCCGGGCGGGCCACCAGGTGGTGCTGCGCGGGGCGGGGGAGCGCTGGCGGGTGCTGCTGGAGCTGACCGGGCTGGCCGGGGCGCTGCCGGTGGAGTGAGGTCAGGCCCGGGAGGCGGCGGGCAGGCGCGCCGGCAGGCCCCAGAGCGGGAAGAGCCGGTCGACGTCCATGTGGTTGGTCATGGTGGCGATCCGGCCGTCGACGATCTCCAACTGGGTGATGCCCCACGGCGTCCAGCCGTCGCCGTCCTCGGCCGGGCGGTACTGGGCGAACGCCGGGGTGCCGTTGGCCTCGACCGGGATCAGGCGGGAGCCCGCGCAGCCGCAGCCCGCGCCCTGCCACCACTCGCCGAGCTCGACCACGCCCCGCACCCACATCTGGAACGGCGGCATGTTCAGCACCGCGTCCTCGTGCAGGAGGCGCTTCAGGGCCTCGATGTCGAAGGCCTCGAAGGCCTGCACGTACCGGGCCAGCAGGGAGCGCTGCGTCTCGTCCAGCGGGTCGAAGGCGTCACCGGCCGGGCGCTCGGCGGACATCGTCGCCCGGGCGCGCTGCAGGGCGCTGTTCACCGACGCCACCGAGGTCTCCAGCAGCTCCGCGGTCTCCGCGGCGGACCAGGCCAGCACCTCGCGCAGGATCAGCACCGCGCGCTGGCGGGCCGGCAGCTTCTGCAGGGCGGAGACGAACGCGAGCCGGATCGACTCCCGGCCGACCGCGACCTCCGCCGGATCCCCCGAGAGCACCCGCGCGTCCGGCACCGGGCCGACCCAGACGTTCTCCTCCAACTGCGCCAGGTCCGGCGCGCCGGCCGGGCAGGGCGAGGTCAGGTCCATCGGACGGGCCCGGCGCTGGGGGGCCGGCGCCATGTCCAGGCACACGTTGGTGGCGATCCGGTACAGCCACGTCCGCAGCGCGGAACGGCCCTCGAACCCGTCGAACTTCGACCAGGCGCGGACCAGCGTCTCCTGCACCGCGTCCTCCGCCTCGAAGGCGGAGCCCAGCATCCGGTAGCAGTACGCCGTCAGCTCCCGCCGGAACGGCTCCAGCCGCTCCGCCACCCCGTCACGATCCATGATCATTGGCACGTCGCCCAGCTTAGTGCGCCGCAGTGACAACGGGAGCGGTCAGTCGGCGGGCGGGTGGTCGGGGTGGAGGGCGATGTGGTCGGCGGCCAGGTCGGCGGCGACGCGGTGGCGCATCCCGAGGGCGGCGAGGAAGGCGGCGGGGAGCTGGACGCGGCCGGTGCGGTCGAGCATGACGTACTCGCGTTCGTGGACGGTCTCGGTGCCGTGTTCGTCGGTGTGGGTGCGGCGGAGGACCTCGCTGCTGGTGCGGCCGTCGCGGATGGCGACGGTGCGGCGGACCTCGCCGGCCACCGCGGGGTCGTGGGTGACGATGACGACGGTGGTGCCGAGCTCCCGGTTCACGGTGCGGAAGGCGTCGAAGATGCCGGCCGCGGTGTCGGTGTCGAGCTCGCCGGTCGGCTCGTCCGCGAGCAGGACGGCGGGGCTGTTGGCGAGGGCGACGGCGATCGCGACGCGCTGCTGCTGGCCGCCGGAGAGCTGGGCCGGGCGGCGGTGGGCGAGGTCGGTGATGTCGAGGGCGGTCAGGAGTTCGTCGACGCGGGCGCGTTGGCGGCGGGCGGCGCGGTGGCCGGAGCGGAGCTGGAGGGGGAGGGCGACGTTCTGGGCGGCGGTGAGGAACGGCAGGAGGTTGCGGGCGGTCTGCTGCCAGATGAAGCCGACGGTCTCGCGCCGGTAGTGGAGGCGCTCCTTGGGCGTCATGGTCAGCAGGTCGCGGCCGTCCACGCCGGCCCGGCCGGCGGTGGGGGTGTCGAGACCGGCCAGGATGTTGAGCAGGGTGGACTTCCCGCTGCCGGAGGCGCCGACGAGCGCGACGAGGTCGCCGCGGTCGACGGTGAGGTCGAGGCCCTGGAGGGCCTGCACCTCGACGGCGTCGGTGGTGAAGATCCGGACGAGCCGTTCGCAGGCGATGGCGGGAACGGTCTCGGGGGTGCGCGGGGCGGTGGCGGCCAGGGCCCGGCGGCGGAGCTCGTCCAGGCTGGGCGGCGGGGTGCTCATCGGGGGCTACCTCCGGTGGGTGGCGGGCTGGGCGGCAGCGGGGACCCGGGCCCCGGCGGCCTCGTGGCCGCCGGGGGTTCGAGGGACCCGGACGGGGCCCTCACGGGGCGTCCCCCGCGCGGAGTTCGGTGGTGATCTGGCGGCGGGCGGTGACGGCGGCCTCGGCGAGGACGGTGAGGGCGGCCAGCAGGGCCAGGGCGAGGGCCTGGCGGGCGATCGGGGTGGCGAGCAGGTGGAGGCCGGTGGGGACGCCCGCCCCGACCAGGGGGGAGAGGTCCAGGGCGGGGCCCAGCAGCAGGACGCAGCCGACCGCGGTCAGGGCGCCGCCGAGGGCGGCGACCAGGGACTGCGGGAGGACCTCGACCAGGATCAGGGCCAGGCCCTGGCGCGGGCGCAGGCCCATCGTGCGCAGCCGGGCCAGGGTCGCGGCACGCTCCGGACCGGCCCGGAGCAGCGTCAGCAGCACGGCGAGCAGGGCGAACAGGGCCGTCGTGCCGACCGCGACCCAGAACAGCCGCACGGCGGAGGCCTGCAGCGGGTCGTGGCCGAGCACCGCGACCTCCCCGGCGGTGGTCCGCACCAGGTGGCCCGGCTGGGTGCCGGCGGCGGGCGGACCGAGCAGCCGCACGGCCAGCGCGCGCAGCCGGGCGTCGTCGGGACTGCCGGCGGCCAGCCACTTGACCGGGCCGCCGAGCCGGGGCAGCAGGTCGGCGGCCGCCCCGGCGGACAGCAGGACGGTCTGGCCGGCCGCCCCGGTCAGCGCGGGGGTGCCGTCCACGGCACCGGCGGTGCGGATCCGGACCGCGTCGCCGGCCGGCAGCCGCAGGTCGAACTCGCCCTCCGGCAGGTCGCCGCTGACCAGGGCCGGGAGCAGGCCCCCGCCCGGCCCCCCGGCCAGCAGCGCCGGATCGAAGCGCCCCCGCCCGGAGGCGTCGGCGAGCTTCGCGTACCCGACGGGGTCGGCGATCACCACGTTGACCCGGACGGAGGTCCCGGCGCCGAGCGACATCGTCACGTCGTCCACGATCCACACCGGCAGCGCGGTCGTCACCCCGGGCAGCCGCCCGGCCTGCGCGACGAAGGAGTCCGGCAGCGTGCTGTTCAGGCCCGCGCTGACCACCGCGTCACCGCCCAGGCCGTACCGGGCCACGGTGGTCCGGTCGGCGGCCACCGAGGCCAGCACCGTCGCGCCCACCGCGCCGCAGGCCACCGCCAGCACCAGGGCCAGCAGCGGCAGCACCGAGGGCCGCGAACGCGGACCGCCACCGCCCCGGGTGGCCCGGGCCAGGCCCAGGAAGCCCACCGCGCCCGGCCGTCCGGCCGCCCGGCGGGCCAGCAGCCCGATCAGCGGCGGCTGCGCCCGGGCCAGCAGCAGCGCGCCGGTCAGCGACAGCAGCAGCGGCGCCGCGACCAGCAGCGGGTCCACGCCCGCGTCCAGCGGCGACACGCCGCGCCGGGCGAGCTGGACCGCAGCCGCCACCGTGACGGCCAGCACCGCGAGTTCGGCCACCAGCCGGCGGCGCCCGTTCCGGGCCCCGCCCGGCGCGGCGCGCAGCAGCAGCACCGCCCGCACCGGGAAGGCCAGCAGCGCCAGCAGCGCCACCGACCCCGCCGCGGCCGCCGCCGGCTGCCAGCGCGGCGTCGGCAGCAGGACGAACGCCGCCAGCGCGCCCAGAGCGGCCGCCGGCACCACCGTCACCAGGCCCTCGCCCAGCAGCCGGCCGAACACCCCGCGCAGCCCCGCGCCGCGGGCCCGCAGCAGCCGCAGCTCCGGCGTCCGCCGCTCGGCGGTCAGCGCCGCCGCCAGGCAGAGCACCACCGCCGCCACCCCCGCCGCCCCCGCCGGGCCGACGGCGGTGATCGCGTCGATCGCGGCCTGCCGCTGCCGGGCACCGTCGACCGCGCCGCGCAGGGCGGAGCCGATCCGGACGTCCGGCCGGCCGCTGCCGGTGGCCACCCGGACCGCGACCGGCCCCGAGGTGACCGAGGCCAGCGCGCGGGAGGTCTGCTCCAGCCGGTCGGCGCGCAGCGCGTCCACCCGCACCGGCAGCCGCCAGTAGTCCTCGGCGCCGCTGCCCCACACACTCAGCCGGGGCAGCTCCTCCGGGCCGGTCAGCGCCACGGCGTACCAGTACTCGTGCGGCGGGTCGGCCGGGCCGGAGGACGGCGTCAGGTTCATGCAGGCCTTCAGCGCGCAGCCCACCTCGGCCCAGAACGGGTCGCCCGGGTCGACGGCCTCGTACAGGCCGACCACCCGGACCGGCATCGGCTTCAGCGGGTAGCCGCGGTCCAGCACCGAACGCGCGCTGCGGAACACGTCGCCGACCCCGACCCCGAGCGTCCGGGCCGCCGCCGCGGACAGCGCGACCGGGGCCGGCTCCCCGGCGGCCCCGGCGCCGACCGGCCACTGCCCGTCGGCGAGCCGGACGCGCTCCCGCGCACCGTGCTGGTACTGCAGGGCGAACTCGGGCGGGACGCCGTCCGGCTCGGTCAGCCCCTGGCCCGGCAGCGAGCGCGGCAGCTTGACCCGGCGCCCGTACACCGGGCCGCCCGGGTCGAGCGGCAGCGCGGCGCCGACGGTGGCGGTGAGCTGCGCCGAGGTGTCGTCCAGCCGCCCCGACGGGTCGTCGGTGGCGGGCAGCCCGGAGGTCACCCCCACGCCGGTGGCCACCGGACCGGACCCGCGCAGGAAGTCGTGCAGCGCGCCGTCCGCGCCCCGGTCCAGCGCCCGGGGCAGCGCGGCCGCCAGGAAGACCAGCGCCAGCGTCAGGACGGCGGTCAGCGCGGCGGCCGTCGGCGCGGTCCGCAGCCGGGTGCGGACCCAGGGGGCCGGGGTGCTCATCTCTCCTCCACGGAGCGGGACCGGGGCCGGAGCCGGGTCGGGGGCGGCGGGGGCTCGGACCGGGGGGCGGTCATCGGTCCTCCGTGGCGCGGAGGTGGGTGGTGAGGTTGCGGCGGTGGGCGGTGAAGAGGAAGGCGGAGAGCAGCGGGAGGGCGGCGGTGCCGGCGGCCAGGGCCAGTACGGGGACCGGCGGGAGGGAGACCCGGACGCCGGGCAGCGGGGGCAGGGCGGCGGGGGTGAGCACCACCAGGGGGACCACCAGGTGGACCAGGGCGGTGCCGAGCAGCAGGCCGACGGCGGTGCCGAGGCCGACCAGGACGAACCGTTCGGCGGCGGCGGCCCGGTTCAGCAGGCGGCGGGGCGCGCCGAGGGCGAGCAGGACCGCGGACTCACCGGCCCGTTCGCTCGCCGAGGCGGCCGACGCGGCGGTGAAGCCGATCGCGGCGAGGACGGCGGCGGCCAGCGCCAGCGCGGCCAGCGCGCTCTGCGGGGCGGCGCTGAGCGGGTCACCGGCGCGGGCCGCCGCGTCCTCCTCGCGCAGGGTCAGCCGCTGGGCGGTGGGCCCGGCGCGCAGGGCGGCGGCGGCCTCGGCCGGGACGCGGTCGTCGGGGCCGGTGGCGGGAAGCCACCACTCGGAGACGTCGGGGACGTCGAAGCCGCGCTCGGTCAGCCAGCGGTCGGTGCCCGCCAGGTCGAGCAGCAGGACGGTGGTGCCGTGCACCGGCAGCGCCGGGACCACGCCGGTGATCCGGACCGGCACGCTCGCGCTGCCGAGCTGGACCTTCGCCAGGTCGCCGACCGAGGCGCCGACCGCCGTCAGGTAGTCGCGGGTGGCCAGCGCCGGGACCTCCGGGCCGGTCGGGCCGCCGCCCGGGGCGAACACGGCGGCGCGGGCCCCGTCGTGGTGGTCGGCGGCCGGGGTGTAGACGGCGGTCAGCAGCCCGTCCCCGTCCGGCGGGTCGACGACCCGGAACGGGACGTCGGTGCCGGCCGGCGCGGTCCAGCCGCCGGCGGGGGCCCGGACGGGCGTGCCGGGGCCGGCGGCGGTGTCGGAGACGGCGATCCGGCGGACGGTCAGGGTGCCGGCGCTCTCGGTCCAGCCCGCCGGGTAGCTCAGGCCGAAGCCGGTCACGGTCAGCGGCGCGGCGACCGAGCCGAGCGGGGCGGCGGTCAGCGCGTCCAGGTCCAGCGGGACGGTCGTCTCGCCCCGGGCGGGCAGCTGCGGCGCCAGCAGGCGGTGGGTCGCGCCGAAGCCGTCCCGGACCTGCAGCCACAGGTCGGGCGGGTGCAGCGCGGTGCGGTCGCCGTCCGGGCGGTCGGCGGTGTCGACCGCCACGGTCAGGTCGATCCGGGCCGGACGGCCGGGCAGCGCGACCCCGGGCGCGGGCCGCCCGGCCAGCGGGCCGAACAGCTCCCCGATCGGGCGGCCGTCGAGCAGGTCGGACCGGACCCGCAGCTCCGCGGCGGCCCGGGCGGTGTCGGTCAGCACCACCCGGCCCTGCCTCTCGCCCGGCAGCGACTGCTCGGCCCGGGCCACCGGCAGCAGCCGGTCGCCGCCCGGCAGCGACCCGTACCGGCCGCCCTGGCCCAGCGGCGGCAGCGCCGAGCCCTGGATCCGCAGGCCGCCCGCGGTGGCGAAGTCGGCCTGGTCGCGCTGCGAGTCGCGCCACGCGGTGTGCTGGCCGACGGCCAGCACACCGGCGGCCACCGCCAGCACCAGCAGCAGCACCGGCCCGTTCGCCCGGCCCGGGCGGCGGGCCAGCTGCCAGCCGCCGAGCGCCGCGCCGAGCCCGCGGCCGCGGGCGGCCAGCCGGGCGCCGAGCCGGGCCGCGAACGGCAGCAGCCGCAGCACCAGCAGGGTGCCCGCGCACAGCGCCAGGGTGGGCGCGGCGACCAGCACCGGGTCGACGCCCAGCACCCCGTCCGCGTCCACCGACAGGCCGCCGGTGCGGGCGCCCAGCTGCCGGTAGGCGATCACGGCCAGCGCCAGCAGGGTGAGGTCGGCGCCGGAGCGCACCACCGTGCCGACCACCGCCTGGCGGCGGGTCACCACCCGTTCGCCGCCGCGCCGCAGCAGCGGGGGCAGCGCGCAGAGCACGGCGCAGGCCAGCGCGCACAGCGCGGCGACCGGCCAGCGGACGCCGGTGTCGGCGTCCGCCAGCGGCAGCCCGGCCAGCGGGCCGCGCCCGGTGAGCAGCCGCAGCAGCGGGCCGGTCAGCAGCGGGGCCAGCAGGGCGGCGGGCAGCACCAGCAGCAGCGCCTCGGCGGCCGTCCAGCCGGCCAGCCGCCGCCGGGTCGCGCCGCGGGCGGTGAGCAGGCCGTTCTCCCGCTGCTGCCGCTCGGCGACCAGGTGCACCACCAGCAGCAGCGCCGCCGCCGCGAGCACGCCCAGTTGGAGCGCGCCGATCATCAGGGTGGACTCGGCGACCAGCGTCGCCGAGCGCAACTCGCGCAGCAGTACCGGGAGTTCGGTCTGCGACTGGGCGTCGGGGACGTTCCGCCCGAGCAGCTCGGGCAGCCGCTCGGCCCGCGCGGTGACCCGCTCCACCCGGGCCCGGTCGGCACCGGAGAAGTCCGCGGTCAGCAGGGTGGAGCGCCCGCCCTGCGGCAGCGCGCCGGAGCCGAACACGCCGTCGTCGACCAGCATCGGCCCGTACGTGGTGAAGCCCCGGACCTGGATCTCCCGGCCGCCCAGCGGATCGAGCCGCCAGTACGGGTCGTCCCGGTCGACGGGCTGGTAGACGCCGGTGACCTCGACGGCCAGCGGCGGGCCGCCGTACCGGTCGGAGAGCACCACCCGGGCGGGCAGCGCGCCCTCGGCCAGGCCCAGCCGGGTCATCGTGCTGCCCGGCACCGCGACCCGGACCGTGCCGCTGCCCCCGCCGCCCCCGCCGTCCGGCCACCGGCCCGCGGTCAGCCGCACCCGGTCGCGCTCCAGCGCGGCCAGCACCGTCAGGTCGACCTCGCGGGACGGCTGCCGGGCCGGGGAGTCCGGGCCCGGCAGGCCGTACGCGCGGCTGCGGGCCAGCGTGCGGACGGTCACCGGCAGGCCGTCGAACAGCTCGGCGCCGAGCGCCTCGGCGCCCGCGTCCTCCGCCGCCCGGCTCTCCGCGCCGCGGTCGCCGGACAGCACCACGGCGGCCCGGGCGGCCCCGTCCAGGTTCCGCCGCAGGCCCGCGTCGGCCACGGTGCGGTCGAAGGCCACCAGCGTGGTCAGCACCGTGGTGGCGGTCAGCACCGTGAACAGCAGCGCGGCCGCCAGCGGCAGCCGTCCGCGCAGCCGGCGCAGCACGAAGCGCAGCATGTCGTCGTCCCCCCGTTCCGGTCCGGTGCACCGGATAGCGGACGACTCTGTCAGAACCCGACCGGAATCGGAAGGGTCGGGAGGGCAACGATGTGGGGTGCACGCACCGTCCGGGGGTGCGGCATGATGACCGCCGTGGAGATCGAGGCGCACCGCGCGGAGTTGACCGCCTACTGCTACCGGATGACCGGCTCCTTCCACGACGCCGAGGACCTGGTCCAGGAGACCCTGCTGCGCGCCTGGAACGCGCGCGAACGCTACGACCCGGTCCGGGCCGCCGTGCGGACCTGGCTCTACCGGATCGCCACCAACGTCTGCCTGACCGCCCTGGAGGGCCGGGCCCGCCGCCCGCTGCCCGCCGGACTCGGCGCCCCCGAACGGGACCCCGGCGCCCCGCTGGTCCCCGCCCTCGACGTGCCCTGGCTGGAGCCCTTCCCGGACGCCCGACTGGACGCCGCCGCCCGCACCGACCTGCGGCTGGCCTGGGTCGCGGCCGTCCAACTGCTGCCCGCCCGGCAGCGCGCCGTGCTGGTGCTGCGCGAGGTGCTGGCGTTCAGCGCCGCCGAGGTCGCCCAGCAGCTCGACACCACCGTCCCCGCCGTCAACAGCGCCCTGCAGCGGGCCCGCGCCGCCCTCGCGGCGACCGAGACCGCCCAGGTCAGGGAGCCGGACGAGCGGACGGCGAAGGCCGTCGTCGACCGCTACCTCGCCGCGTTCGAGGCCGCCGACGTGCCCGCCCTGGTCGCGCTGCTCTCCCGCGACGCGATCCTGGAGATGCCGCCGCTGCCGCTCTGGTACCGGGGCGCGGCGCACTACGGGCGGTTCATGGCCCGGATCCACGCGATGCGCGGCACCGACTGGCACACCCGCCGCGTCGGCGCCAACGGCCAGCACGCCTTCGCCGCCTACGCCCTCGCCCCGGACGGCGCCGGGCACCTGCTGCACAGCGTCCAACTGCTGGAGTCGGCGGGCGGCTCGGTCACGCGCAACACCGTCTACACCGACCCGGCGGTGCTGGGCCTCTTCGACCTGCCGGAGCGGGTCTAGGACGGCCCGCCCGCGGTGCCGGACGGGGGTGCAGGACGGGGGACGGACGGGGGTGCCGGACGGGGGACGGACGGGGGTGCCGGACGGCGGCGGCTCAGGTGGACCGGCGGACCACCAGCTCGGTCGGCAGGATCACCGTCGGCGCGTCCTCCCCGGCGATCCGGTCCAGCAGCAGCCGGACCATCTCGGCGGAGATCCGGTCCCAGGGCTGCCTTATCGTGGTCAGCGGCGGTCGGGCGCCCGCCGCCACCGGCGAGTCGTCGAAACCGCCCACCGCGACGTCCGCCGGGACGCTCCGCCCGGCGTGCTCCAGGGCGGACAGCGCGCCGTCCGCCATCAGGTCGGAGGCCACGAAGACGGCGTCCAACTCCGGTGCGCGCTCCAGAAGTTCGCGCATCGCCGCCTCGCCGCCGGCCCGGCTGTAGTCGCCGTGCGCGACCAGCCGCTCGTCCGCCGGGAGCCCGTACTCGGCCAGCACCTCGCGGTAGCCGGCCAGCCGCTCCACGCCGCCCGGGGTGTCCTGCGGGCCGGCGATGGTGGCGACCCGGCCGCGGCCCGACTCCAGCAGGTGGCGCACCAGGTCCTTGGCGCCCTCCCGGTCGTCCGCCGCCACGTACGGCACCCGGCCGCGCTGGCCCAGCGGGCGGCCGCAGCAGACCATCGGGATGTCCGCTTCGCGCAGGTGCTCGATCATCGGGTTGCCCCGGTGCGAGGAGACCAGCAGCACGCCGTCCACGTGGCCCGCCGCCAGGTAGCGGGTGACCCGGCGGCGCTCCGCCTCGTCGCCCGCCGTCATCAGCAGCAGCGGGATGTCGTGCTCGGCCAGCGCCGCCGTGCAACCGCGCAGCAGGGTGGTGAAGTTCGGGTCCTCGAAGAACCGCTCCTGCGGCTCGGTCAGCAGGAACGCCACCGACCCCGAGCGCTGGGTCACCAGGCTGCGGGCCGCCCGGTTCACCACGTACCCGAGTTCGGCGATCGCCGCTTCCACCGCCCGCTGCGAGGCCGGGCTGACGTTGTGCCCGCCCTGCAGCACCCGGGACACCGTGCCCCGGGAGACGCCCGCCACCGCGGCGACGTCGTGGATGGTCGGCGGGCGCTTCGGCCGTCCGGCCGCCCGGCCGCGGGGCGCTGATGGGGTCATCGGGATGCGGGTCCTTGCAGATCGGGGTGTGGGGGCCACTGTACTGGCGGCCCGTCAGGACTTCACGGCGCCGGACAGCAGGTCGACCCGCCAGTACCGCTGCAGGCCCAGGAACAGCGCGATCAGCGGCAGGACCGACAGCAGCGCGCCGGTGATCACCAGGGTGTACAGGGCCGGCTCGTTCGCACCCTGCTGGAGCAGCGAGTACAGGCCCACCGTCACCGGGAACTTGTGGTCGTCGCCGAGCATGATGTACGGCAGCAGGAAGTTGTTCCAGATCGCCACGAACTGGAACAGGAACACCGTCACCAGCCCCGGCACCATCATCGGCAGCGCCACGCTCCGGAACAGCCGCCACTCGCGGGCGCCGTCCACCCGGGCCGCCTCCACCACCTCGCCCGGGATCGCCGCCTCCGCGTAGATCCGCGACAGGTAGATGCCGTACGGCGACAGGACGCTCGGCAGCAGCACCGACCAGTAGCTGTCCGCCAGCCCCGCCTTCGCCATCAGCAGGTACTGCGGCACCGCCAGCGTGATCGGCGGCATCAACACGCCCGCCAGCAGCACGTTGAACACCGTCGAGCGGCCCCGGAAGCGGTACGTGGCCAGCGCGTAGCCGGTCATGCCGGACACCGCCGCCGACAGCAGCGCGCCCGCGCCCGCGTACAGCGCCGAGTTGGCCATCCACTGCCAGTAGACGCCGCCCCGGTACGAGGACAGCTCGGTCAGGTTGTCCCAGAAGCCGGTGCCCGGGGCGTAGGTGAAGGTGGTGAACAGTTCCTGCCGGCTCTTGGTCGCCGCCGTCACCACCCAGACCACCGGCACCAGGCAGTACACCGCGCCCAGCAGCAGGAGCAGGGTCGGCGTCCAGGCGGTGCCCTTCCTCCGCGGGGCGGCCCCCCGGTGCGGGAGGGCGGGGGCGACGCGGTTCTTCCGCGGCGCGGGCGTGAGGGTGGTGCTCATCTCAACTGCCTCCGTTGGCACGCTTGTTGACCAGCTTCAGGAACCCGAAGGAGAGCAGCAGGGTCGCGGCCGCGATCACCACGGAGGTGGCGGCGGCGGAGTGGACGTCGCCCTGCACGAAGGCGTCCCGGTACACCTTCATCAGCGGTGACCAGGTCGAACTCATCGAGTTCGTCAGCGGTTTGAGGGTCATCGGTTCGGCGAACACCTGCAGCGTGGCGATCATCGAGAAGAAGAAGGTCAGCACCAGCGACGGCGCCACCAGCGGCAGCTTGATCCGCAGCGCGATCTGCAGCTCCGAGCAGCCGTCCAGCCGGGCCGCCTCGTACAGCTCGGCCGGCAGCGCCCGCAGCGAGGTGTAGATCACGATCATGTTGAAGCCGGTGCCGCCCCACACCGCGATGTTCGCCATCGCCAGGTACAGCCCGCCGCCGTGCAGCAGGTCCGGGCCGCTCATCCCGGCCTCGGTCAGCAGGTAGTAGCCCGGGCTGACCTGCGGCAGGTACAGGAACCCCCACAGGGTGGACGCCACGATGCCCGGCACCGCGTACGGCAGGAAGATCACCAGCCGGGAGAACGCCCCGAACCGCACCCGCGGCACGTCCAGCAGCAGCGCGAGGAACAGCGCCGCGCCCAGCATCGTCGGCACCAGCAGCGCCCCGTACAGCAGCACCCGGCCGGAGCCCGACAGCAGCTCCGGATCCGCCAGCGCCGACGTGTAGTTGGACAGCCCCGCCCACACCTCGGTGCGGGCGTGCGAGCCCAGGCCCAGGCCCTTCACCCGGACGGCGCGCAGGCTCAGGTAGACCGCGAAGCCGATCGGCAGCGCGAAGAACAGCGTGAACAGCAGCGTCGCCGGGCCGAGGAAGCCGTACGGCGCGAGCGAGCCGCGGCGCCGGGCGGTCGCGGCGGCGGCGCGGGGCGGCGGGGGAGGGGAGGCCATGGCGTCTCCAGGGGCGTAGGGGGCGTGGCGGGTGTGGCGGGTGTGGGGGAGCGGCGGGGGCCGGTCCGCCGCCGGGCGGGGCGGCGGACCGGTGTCCGTCGGGGGCGGGACGGAGGTCAGCCGGGGCGGGGGTCAGCCGACCTGGAAGCCGTTCTTCTTCAGGTCCTCGACGGTGGCCCGCTGCATCGCGGACAGCGCCGCGCCGAAGTCGCCCTTGTCCTGCGCGGCCTTGCCGAAGGCGTCCTTGAACGCCGAGTAGGCCACGTTGACGTTCGGGCCCCAGGCGGCCGGGGCGGTGCCCTTGGCGACCTCGGCGGCCCTGGCGTAGAAGTCGGGCTGGCCGGCGAAGAACTCCGGGGGCGCGGAGAGCAGGCTGCCGGTCTGCGCCGAGGTGGCCGCCGGGTAGACGTTGACCTGCTGGACGAGGGCGGCCAGCGCCTGCGGATCGGTGTTCAGCCAGGTGGCGAACTTCGCGGCGGCCTCCGCGTGCCCGGCCTTCACGGCGCCGGTGGTCACGCCGGTGGCCGAGCCGCCCCAGCTGCCGGTCACCGAGGCGCCGGCCGTCCACTGCGGCAGCGGGGCCATCGCCCACTTGCCCTTGGTGTCCGGGGCGGAGCTGGTCAGCACGCCCGGGGCCCACACCGCCGAGACCCAGCCGATCTGGGTGCCGTCGTTGAGCGCCTTGCTCCACGCCGGGGTGTACATCGGCTGGTTGTCGACCGCGCCGTCCTTGACCAGGCCGGACCAGAAGTCGGCGACCTTCTCGGTCGCCGGGTCGTCGATGGCGACCTTCCAGGTCTCGCCCGAGGTGGTCCACCACTTGGCGCCGGCCTGCTGGGCCAGGCCCGCGAACAGGCCCGGGTCGTTGGCGGAGAAGGTGGTCAGCGACCTGTCCGGGGCCTGCTGCTTCAGCGCGCGGGCGGTGGCGGCGAACTCCTCCCAGGTGGTGGGCACCTTCAGGCCGTACTGCTGGAACAGGTCCTGCCGGTAGTAGAAGGCCAGCGGCGCGGTGTCCTCGGGGATCGCGTAGACCGCGTCCGAGCCGAGGGTGACCTGCTTCCAGACGCCCTCGGCGAACTGCGGCTGCGCGGCGCCCGCCTGCGCGGCGATGTCGGCCAGCACGTCGTTGGAGACCAGCGTCGGCAGCGCCTGGTACTCGGCCTGGATCAGGTCGGGCGCGTTGCCCGCCTTGGCGGCGGTGATGGTCTTGGTGACCAGGTCGTCGCCGCCGGCCTGCTTGAGCACGCTGACCTGGACGTCCGGGTGCGAGGCGTTCCAGACCTCGGCGACCTTGTCCATGTTCGGCGCCCAGGACCAGAACGTCAGCTTCACCGGCCCGGAGGCCGCCCTGGCCGAATCGCCGGAGCCGCCGTCGGACGAGCACGCGGACAGCACGAGCGTTCCGCACAGGGCGGCTGCCGCGGCGAGGGCGAGGCGACGGTGCATGGATCCTCCCGAGGATCACGGGTGTCGAGTGAGGGGTCCCCGGGCGGCCGGCCGCCGCGCGAGGGGGTGCGCGGCGGGTGTGCCCTGTGCCCGGAGGAAGTGCTGCGGGGACGGCGGCGGTCGGCGTCGAGGCCCGGACCGTCGCTGTGCACGTTCACAGTACGGAAACCTGGGAGACACTTGTCAATGCCTGAGCTCGTACGGTTATCTGGGCGAGACACAGCGCCACCCAGGTCCGATTAGGGTGTGCACGTTCACAGCCCCTCCCGATGGAGCCCCCATGGATCAGCCGCGGTACCCCCGCCCGCTCGGACTCGACCCGCTCGCCTACGGCGGCGACTACAACCCCGAGCAGTGGCCCGAGGAGGTCTGGGCCGAGGACGTCCGGCTGATGCGCGAGGCCGGGGTGACCATGGTGAGCGTCGGGATCTTCTCCTGGGCCCTGCTCGAACCCGAGCGCGGCGCCTACGAGTTCGGCTGGCTCGACCGGCTGCTCGACCTGCTGCACGCCAACGGCATCCGCGCCGACCTGGCCACCCCCACCGTCGTCCCGCCCGCCTGGTTCTACCGCGAGCACCCCGAGGCGCTGCCCGTCACCCGGGAGGGCACCCGCTACGCCTTCGGCTCGCGCGGCGCGATCTGCCACAGCTCGCCCGCCTACCAGAACGCCGCCGCCGCGATCACCGAGCAGCTCGCCCGCCGCTACGGCAACCACCCCGCCGTCGCCCTGTGGCACGTCCACAACGAGTACGGCGTCCCGGTCAGCGACTGCTACTGCGATGAGTCGGCCGCCCACTTCCGGCGCTGGCTGGGCGACCGCTACGGCACCCTCAAGGAGCTCAACTCCGCCTGGGGCACGGCGTTCTGGGGCCAGTGCCACACCCGGTGGGACGACGTCCAGCCGCCCCGGCTCACCCCCACCGCCGGCAACCCCGCCCAGCAGCTCGACTACGCCCGATTCACCAACGACGCCGTCCTCGCCAACTTCAAGCGCGAACGCGACCTGCTGCACCGCCTCGCCCCCGGCATCCCGGTCACCACCAACTTCATGACCGCGCTCAGCCAGTGCCAGTCGATGGACTACTGGGCCTGGGGCCGCGAGGTCGACCTGGTCGCCAACGACCACTACCTGGTCGCCGAGGACCCGCGCAGCCAGATCAACCTCGCGATGTCCGCCGACCTGACCCGCTCGGTGGCCGGCGGCCGCCCCTGGCTGCTGCTCGAACACTCCACCGGCGCCGTCAACTGGCAGCCCCGCAACCTCGCCAAGCGCCCCGGCGAACTCGCCCGCAACAGCCTCGCGCACGTCGCCCGCGGCTCCGAGGGCGCGATGTTCTTCCAGTGGCGGGCCTCCCGGTACGGCGCCGAGAAGTTCCACTCCGCGATGCTCCCGCACGCCGGTACCGACAGTCGGATCTGGCGCGAAGTCGTCTCGCTGGGGCAGGAGTTGGGCGCACTCGCGGAGATCCGCGACAGCCTGGTGCGGGCCGACGCCGCGATGCTCTGGGACTGGGAGTCCTGGTGGGCCCAGCGCCTGGAGTGGCGCCCCAGCGTCGACCTGGACGCCCGCGAGCGCGCCGAAGCCTGGTACACCGCGAGCTGGGACGCCCACCTCACGGTCGACTTCGCCCACCCCGAAGCCGAGTTGAGCCGCTACCCGCTGGTCGTCGCCCCCGCCCTCTACCTCACCACCGAGGCCGCCGGCCGCAACCTGCGCCAGTACGTCGAGGCCGGCGGCACCCTGCTGGTCTCCTGTTTCTCCGGCATCGTCGACGAGCACGACACCGTCCACCCCGGCCCGCACCCCGGCGCGCTGCGCGACGTACTCGGCCTGCGGGTCGAGGAGTTCGCGCCGCTGCGGGCCGACGCGGAGGTCCGGCTGGAGAGCGCCGGGGGGACGGGGGCCGGCGAACCGCGGGCCGAGGGGCTGCGGGCCGAGGCCTGGACCGAGTTCGTGGTGACCGAGGGCGCCGAGACGGTGTGGCGCTAC
This sequence comes from Kitasatospora sp. NPDC015121, assembly GCF_055562955.1. Lineage (NCBI taxonomy): Bacteria > Bacillati > Actinomycetota > Actinomycetes > Kitasatosporales > Streptomycetaceae > Kitasatospora > Kitasatospora sp. NPDC015121. The sequence continues at coordinate 278,594 of NZ_JBVHEH010000013.1, read as the reverse complement.
GCCGACGGTCCCACCGCCGGCGGCCCCGCCGTCACCCGGCACGCCCTCGGCGCCGGCCACGCCTGGTACGTCTCCGCCCGCCTGGACGCCGACTCGCTCGCCCGGGTGCTGCGCGCCGCCTCCGCCGACGCCGGGCTCGCGGAGCGGCAACTCCCGTACGACGTCGAGGTGGTGGAGCGGGAGGGTGGGCACGGGCGGTACCTGTTCGTGATCAACCACGGCGAGACCGACGTCGAACTTCCCAGCGGCGGAGCAGGGGTGGAGCTGCTCACCGGCGCCGACGTCACCGACACCCTCGCGGTGCCCGCCGGGCGGACCCGGGTGCTCCGCCGCTGACCCGGCGGGATCGGCGGGGCCGGTGGCCCGGTGGCCCGGTGCGGACGGTGTTCGGAAAGCCGGCACGGCGGCGGAAGGCGGTAGGTAGAGTGCGAAACGATCAGCCGGGCGGACGGCCGCCGCCCGGTCGGTCGATGCGGACAACCACCAGACCGGAGAGGCCACTTGATGGACACTCAGCGCTGCCCGTACCGGCTCGACCCCGAAGGCGCCGACCTGCACGCCGAGACCGCCGCCCTGCGCGCCGTCGGCCCGGCCGCGCGGATCGAACTGCCCGGCGGCGTCCCCGCCTGGTCCCTCACCGACCCCGCCCTGATCAGGCGGCTGCTCACCGACCCCCGGATCTCCAAGGACGCCTCCCGGCACTGGACCGCCGACCGGGCCGGCGAGATACCCGCCGACTGGCCGCTGCGGATGTGGACCGACGTCCGCAACGCCCTCACCGCCTACGGCGCCGACCACGCCCGGCTGCGCCGCCTGATCGGCCCCGCCTTCACCACCCGCCGGGTCCGCGCCCTCGCCCCCGAGATCGAGCGGATCGCCGCCGGACTGATCGACCGCCTCGCCGCCCACCCGGAGGGCGAGGTGGTCGACCTGCGCGCCGAGTTCACCTGGGTGCTGCCGCTGATGGTGGTCAACACCCTGCTCGGCGTGCCCGAGCGGCTGCACGACGGCTTCCGCTCCACCATCGGCCGCCTGTTCGAGACCGGCACCGGTCCCGAACAGGCGCTCCGCAACGCCGAGGCCGTCTACGTCCAACTCGCCCTGCTGGTCGAGGCCAAGCGCGAGGAGCTGGGCGAGGACGTCACCAGCGCGCTGATCCAGGCCCACGACGAGGAGACCGGCAGCGGCCTGGACGAGCGCGAACTCCTCGACAACCTGCTGCTGCTGATCGGCGCCGGGCACGAGACCACCGTCAACCTGCTCGGCAGTGCCGTCACCCGACTCGCGTCCGACCGGGACCAGTTGGAGCAGGTGAAGGCCGACCCGGCGCGCTGGTCCGACGCCGTCGAGGAGACCCTGCGGCACCAGCCGCCGGTCGCCAACATCCTCGCCCGCTTCCCGGTCGAGGACGTCCACGACGAACCCACCGGTCTCACCTTCGCCCGCGGCGACCTGCTGGTGGTCAACTTCCTCGCCGCCGGCCGCGACACCGCCCTGCACGGCGAGGACGCCGCCGACTACGACCACACCCGGCCCACCCGGCGCGACCACCTCTCCTTCGGCCACGGCGTGCACTACTGCCTGGGCGCCGAACTCGCCCGCCTCGAGTCCCGGATCGCCCTCGCCGCCCTCTTCGACCGCTTCCCCCGGCTCACCCTCGCCGTCCCCGCCGACGAGCTGGAGCCGCTGCCGTCCTTCATCTCCAACGGCCCGCGCGAACTCCCCGTCCTGCTGCACGGCCGCGCCTGAGCGCGGTTCCCCGGATCAGCCCCCGCCCGCCCGCCCCCCGGCGCGGGTGGTCAGGGCGGGGGTCCGCGCAGTAATTTAGTTCACGTCAGCTAACTATCATCACGGTTCCCCCGGGGGGCGGCAGGAGATGGCGGACGTGGACACGAAGAAACGGTGGATCGGCGCGGAACACCCGCGCTACAAGTGGGTGGCGCTCTCCAACACCACCCTCGGCATGCTGATCGCCACGATCAACTCCTCGATCGTGCTGATCTCGCTGCCGGCGATCTTCAACGGCATCCACCTCAACCCGCTGGAGCCCGGCAACGTCAGCTACCTGCTGTGGATGCTGATGGGCTACATGCTGGTCACCGCCGTCCTGGTGGTCACGCTCGGACGGCTCGGCGACATCTGGGGCCGGGTGCGGATCTACAACGCCGGCTTCCTGATCTTCACCGTCACCTCGGTGGTCCTCTCGCTCGACCCGATGGACGGCGGCGGCGGCGCGCTCTGGCTCATCGGCTGGCGGGTCGTCCAGGCGGTCGGCGGCGCGATGCTGATGGCGAACTCCGCGGCCATCATCACCGACGCCTTCCCCGCCAGGCAGCGCGGCATGGCCCTCGGCGTCAACATGGTCGCCGCGATCGCCGGCTCGTTCGTCGGCCTGGTCCTCGGCGGCGTCCTCGCCGAGTGGAACTGGCGGTCGATCTTCTGGGTCAACGTCCCGATCGGCGTCATCGGCACCGTCTGGGCCTACCGCTCGCTGCACGAGACCGGCGTCCGCCGCCCCGGACGGATCGACTGGTGGGGCAACGTCACCTTCGCCGTCGGCCTCACCGCGCTGCTGGCCGGCATCACCTACGGCATCCAGCCGTACGGCGGCCACACCATGGGCTGGACCAGCCCCTGGGTGCTGGCCGGCCTGATCGGCGGCACCGCCGTCCTGGTCGCGTTCTGCGTGATCGAGACCAGGGTCGCCGAACCGATGTTCCCGCTGCGCCTGTTCCGCGACCCGGTGTTCGCCGGGGGCAACCTGGCCACGCTGCTCGGCTCGATCGCCCGCGGCGGCCTGCAGTTCATGCTGATCGTCTGGCTGCAGGGCATCTGGCTGCCGCTGCACGGCTACGACTACGAACAGACCCCGCTCTGGGCGGGCGTCTACCTCGTCCCGCTGACCATCGGCTTCCTCGCCGCCGGCCCGGTCGCCGGCCACCTCTCGGACCGCTTCGGCGCCCGGATGTTCGCGGCCGGCGGCCTGGTCGTGATGGCCGGCTCGTTCGCCGGACTGCTGCTCCTGCCCACCGACTTCGGGTACGCCTGGTTCGCGCTGCTGGTGTTCCTGAACGGCCTCGGCGGCGGGCTGTTCGCCGCGCCCAACACTGCGCTGGTGATGTCCAGCGTCCCGGCGGCCGACCGCGGCGCGGCCTCCGGCATGCGGGCGACCTTCCAGAACGCCGGCATGGTGCTCTCCATCGGCGTGTTCTTCTCGCTGATGGTGGCCGGCCTGGCCGGCTCGCTCCCGCAGACCCTCAGCGACGGCCTCACCGGCCAGGGCGTCCCGGCGGCCGACGCCCACGCGGTCGCCCAACTCCCGCCCGTGGGAACGCTGTTCGCCGCCTTCCTGGGCTACAACCCGATCCACGAACTGCTCGGTCCGCAGGTGCTCTCCGGCCTGCCCGCCGCCAACGCGCAGACCCTCACCGGACGCGAGTTCTTCCCGCACCTGATCTCCGGCCCGTTCCACGACGGCCTGATGGTGGTCTTCACGCTCGCCATCGCGATGTCGCTGGTCGCCGCCGTCGCGTCGCTGCTGCGCGGCCGCGGAACGGGTACGGTCGGTGACGCCCCCGACGCCGGAACGGTCACCGTCCCGGACGGGGGCACCGCGGCCTCCCGGGGCGCGGCATGACGTGAACCAGGCGGCGGAGCGAGGGAGTGCGACGGTGGGACAGCAGCACGAGGGCGGGCTCGACCCGGCGGAGCTGGCACGGCTGCGGCTGGTCATCGCCCGGCTGAACCGGCACCTGATGCGGGCCTCCGACCGGCAGGAGTTCACCTTCGCCCAGCAGTCCGCCCTGGCCCGGATCGAACAGCACGGCCCGCTCCGGCTCGGCGAACTCGCCGCGCTGGAGCGGGTCGCCGCGCCGTCGATGACCCGCACCGTCGCCTCGCTGGTCGACGCCCGGCTGATCAGCCGCGTCCCCGACCCGCACGACGGCCGCTCCGTCCTAGTCGAACTCGCCCCGGAGGGCGTCGAGTTGCTCGCCCACATCCGCCGCCGGCGCTCCGAGCTGCTGGCCCGCCGCACCGCCGAACTCACCGACCCCGAACGCCAGGCGCTGATGGCGGCACTGCCTGTGCTGGAACGCCTGGTGGCCTTCGAGGACTGACCGCGGGACGGGCGGGCCGACCGTCCGGGACGCGACCGCTTGTCCGAGACGGCCGGTGCGACGGTCTGTCGAGCGGCCGCGAGCCGTCGGCCGTCCACCTCCCACAGCCGCCCCCCGCGCTGCGGGCCCGAAGACACCGCACGGACCCCGAGGGCCGGTCGCCCCCGACGGGGCACCCGGCCAAGCGGCCGGCGCGGCACCCGCCGCACACCCGGCCAGCCCATGGGCGCCGAAGGACACCGCGACGGCCCCCGGGCCCGCCCCCGGCTGCGGCCACGGGCCGGTACCCGGCTATGGGACGGACTCCCGGACGCCGGCCGGGCCGCCGCCCAACGGGCTGGGCACCGCGGCTGCCTGAGGGTGCGGCCGGTACCTTCTCCGCCGAGTACTGCGGCCCGAGCGACGCCGAGGGATCCGTCCTCTGGAGCGGCCCGCCCGGATGCTAGACCTCGCGGCGGCGGCGCAGCACCGACCACAGCCACAGCAGCACGGCGGCCAGCCCCGCGCCCGCCAGGGCCGCGCCGCGCTGCCAGGCGCCGTCGCCGCCCGGCGGGTAGACCGCGCCCTGGTAGCCGACGGCGCGGGAGTGCTCGCCGAGGCGGTCGGCGGGCAGATGGCCGTGCACGTTGGCACCGGTCAGCGCGGGCCGGGCCGGATCGTCCGGCGTGAACGCCCCCTCGATCACGCAGCGCCCGCAGTCCACCGCCTCCCGGGTCACCGTGAACACCCCCGGGTCGCCCGCGCCGTGCGCGACCGCCCACCCCGGCAGCGCGTAGCCGATCCCCGACAGCAGCGCCACCAGCCCCACCGCCAGCAGCGCCCACCGGAGTGCCGCCGCCCGCAGGCCCTGCCGCCGCCCGTCGTCCACGCCCCGCCACCTCCCGGTCCGGCCACCAGCGGCTCATCCTGCCATGCGGCCGGGGGCGGCGGCCGCCGACGCAGCGGCTCAGGGCGTCAGGGTGTCATGGCGGCGAGTCCGGCTGCCGCCAGGGTCCCGGCCAGATGGCCGGGGGAGGAGGTGCCCGGGATCGGGCAGACGTTGAGGGGCTATCACCAGCAGCCAGCCGGGCAGGACCTGCGGCACGCCTGCACCGCCGTCCGCCGCGATCCGCCGAAGCACCGTCCCCGTCGGCCAGGGCGATGCCGAGCGCCCGGCACCGTTCCAGGAGCGCGAGGTCGTCCCGGGCGGCCAGGTTGAAGTGGTTCTGCACCGGAGCCACGGCCCGGGCCTGCGCCAACTGCCCGGCGGTCACGTCGCTCACCCCCAATTGCGCGATCAGGCCGACGGCTCGGCGGGATCCGGCCGCATCCCGCCGAGCCGCAGGGAGACCAGGTCCAGCCGCTCGACGCCGAGCTCCCGCAGGTTCCGCTCCACCTCCGCCCACAGCTCCCCGGCGGTGGCGGACACCCCGGACCGCCCGTCCGGCGTGCGCCCCGATCCGGCCACCTGCGCGGGCGTCGCCGAAGCGGCAGGGGCGCCGGGTGCGGCCAGCCGAGCGGTCTGCGGGTGCACAGGCTCCACGCCCCAAGAGCGGTCGCGGACGAGGAGTTCGCCGCCCACGCGTCCCGGGTTGTCGACGCCAGGATCGCGGCCCTCGACGCCCGGTCCCGCATGGTGCTCCGGGCGCTCGGCCGGGGCCGCGCCGACGAGAACGCCGCCCGCGAGCCCGGCATGCCGCTGCGCACCTACCGGCGCCGGGTCGCCGAGCTGATGGCCGCGCTGGAGGCGGACAGCCGCTTCCAGGTCGATCTGCGGGGCTGCTCCGACCGGTCGGCGCGTGCCGGGCCCGACCCCGGTCAGCCGACGGGCTGCGGCCGGTCTGCTCGGTTCGCCCGGGCGGACCGGCGGTGGCGCAGGCGGCGGGCCGCCAGGCCGGACCAGAGCAGCAGCAGGGCGCCGCCGAGGCCGGTGGCCACCGCGCCGTCCACCCACACCCTGTCGTCCGGCGAGTAGACCGTGCCGTCGTAGTAGAGCGCCCGGGCGCGGTCGCCGATGTGGGAGACCGGGATGCCTCCCCACGACGTCACCCCGTTGATCGTCTCCGGCGGGGGCACCGTCCAGCCGGGGCCGGGCAGGGCCGGGGCGTCGGGGGTGAAGTCGCCCTCCGGCTCCGGGCAGCGGCCGCAGGGGTGCTCGTCGGTGACGACGAACTCACCCGCCACGCCCGCCCCGTGGGCGAGGGCCAGCCCGTCCCGCAGGATGCTGACGCCCACGCCCAGGGCGAGCAGGGAGAGGAACAGGAAGACCGCCCAGAGCGCGAAGCTCCGCACCTGGGAGACGGGTTCCGGGGGAACGGGCCGCCTCGGTCCGGGCAGCGCCCGCCGCTCCCGGGCCGCCACCAGTCGTGCGCGCTTCGGCCTCGCCCTGCCCATGGGTTCCGTCCCTGCGTGGTTCCGTTCCGGTACGACCGGGTGCGGTGGCCCATCATGGCACCCGGCGGGGCCGCGCACGAGGGGGTGGGTGGCGTACGGAAGGGCCGGTGACCTCGGCGGAGGCCGGTGCCGGACAGGTGTCGGGCAGGTGCCGGGCCGGTCAGGGCGACTGGGCGGCGATCCCGTCCAGCACCAGCTCCAGGCCCGCCGCGAACTGCTCGCCCGGCGACAGGTGTTCGGCCTCCGCCATCACCCGCGCCACGGTCGGATGCCGCCCCGCAGCCAGGGTCCGCATCAGGTACGGTCCCATCGCGACCTGCCAGTCGTGGTCCGAACGGCCCTCCGCCCGCTCGGCCTGGCGCTGCCCGACCTCCACCCGCAGCGTCCCGGTCAGGTAGGCGCGGAACACGCCCGCCGCCCGCTGCACCCCGGTCGGGTCGTCGGCGAAGCCGGGCACGCCCCGGACGGCGGCCAGCACCGCCTCCATCGCGGCCAGCGCGTTCGGCCCCAAGTGCGGTCGCCCGCCCAGTAGTTCGGTGAACCACTCGTGGCGCAGCGCGGCCAGCCTGGTCCGCTCCGCGATCGCCCGCAGCTCCTCCCGCCACCCCGGCTCAACGGCCCGCCCGGCCGCGCGGGAGACCCGGACGCCCCGGCCGGCCGGGGCGTCCGGGCCGGGCGGGCCGCTCGGGGCGATCTCCCCGTACACCGCGTCCACCATCAGCTCCAGCAGCTCGGCCTTGGTCTCCACGTACCCGTACAGCCGCATCGGCCCGACCTCCAGCGCCGCCGCGACCCGCCGGAACGACACCCCCTCCAACCCGTCCGCGTCCGCCAGTTCGAGCGCCGCCGCCACGATCAGCGCCCGGCTCAACGGCCCGGGCGAGCGCCGGGCCGGCGGCTCCGGACGCTCCCAGACCGGCCCGGAGGGAGCGGCGGAGGGGGAATCGTGACGGGGCGACATGGGCGGTCTCCGTTCGGCGGTTCCGGCGGTGCTGGGCGGTGCCGGGCGGTGCTGGTGGTGCGGGATCACGATACGGCCGCTGCTGGAGATACGCCGTATCGAACGATACGGTGTATCGGAGGGCGGACGGACACCCGGGCGGCAAGCGGCCGACCGACCGCCGGGGGAGGGGCCAGCAGATGGCACACACCACGGACGTGGCGATCGTCGGCGGCGGACCGGGCGGACTGACCCTGGCCCGGCTGCTCACCATGCACGGCGACCCCGCCCTCCGCGTCACGGTCTACGAACGCGACACCGGACGGGCCACCCGCCCCCAGGGCGGCACGCTCGACCTGCACGCGGACACCGGACAGCGGGCGCTGCGCGCGGCCGGACTGACGGAGGCGTTCCGCCGGCACGCCCGCCCCGAAGGGGAGGACATGCTGCTGCTCGACCACACCGGCACCGTGCTGCACCGCGACGACACCCCTGCGGACTCGCCCGCGCTGCGCCCCGAGATCGACCGCGCCGACCTGCGCGACCTGCTGCTCGACTCCCTCCCGCCCGGCACGGTCGCCTGGGACCGCACCCTGCGCACCGCCGCCCCGGCGGCCGGAGGCGGAGGCTGGCGGCTGGAGTTCACCGACGGCGGCCGGGCCGACTGCGAGGTCCTGATCGGCGCGGACGGCGCCCGCTCCCGCCTCCGCCCGCTGCTCACCCCGGCCGTCCCGGAGCACCTCGGCCGGAACACCGTCGAGGGCGTCATCCCCGACATCGACCGCACCCGCCCCGACCTGGCCGCCGTCGTCGGCCGGGGCACCTACTGGGTGATCGGCGAGGGCCGCTCGCTCGCCGCCCAGCGCTGCAGCGACGGCTCCGTCCGGGTCGGCCTGAGCTTCCACGGCCGCGCCGACGGTGCCGCCGACTGGCTCACCACCTGCGGCATCCCGTTCGCGGACCCCGACGCGGCCCGGGCCGCGCTGCTCCCGCTGTTCGCCGACTGGACGCCCGAGTGCCGGGCCCTGATCGCCGCCTGCACCGGCCCGGTCGTCCCGCGCCCGCTGACCGGACTCCCGGTCGGCCTTCGCTGGCCGCACCGTCCCGGCCTCACCCTGCTCGGCGACGCCGCCCACCTGATGCCCCCGGTCGGCCACGGCGCCAACGCCGCGATGCGCGACGCCCTCGAACTCGCCACCGCCCTCGCCGCCACCCCCGCCGACCCGGACGCCGCCCTGCGGGCCTACGAGGAGGAGATGTTCGCCCGGACGGCCGAGGTCGCGGCCGACTCGGCGCGGATCCTGGCGATGATCACGGCCCCGGCGGGCGCCCGCGGCGTCGCCGCGTTCTTCCGCGGCGAGGGGACCGGCCAGCCCTGACCGCCGCGCGGGGGCGGGCCGGCCCCGACCGGGGCGCGGGGCGTCAGACCGCGGAGCGGCGCAGCTCGCAGGGGTGGGGGAGGTACGGGCCGAGCAGGCCCTCGCGGTCGCCGTTCTTGAAGGCGATCGCCCGGCCGGTCAGGTCGCCGTCGCGCAGGCGCAGTTCGAGGCCGAAGCTGGGGCTGTTGAGCAGCGCGTCGGGGCTGGGGAACTGGAGCGGCGCGCCGAGGCGGAGGTCCCAGCGGGCGGAGGCCGCGGCGGAGACGGCCACCGGCGGATGGTCGGCGAGCCGGACCTCCACCCGGCGGTCCGGCAGCACGGTGACAGCCAGCGGGACGGCGTCGCCGTCGGGGGTCGGGACCCGTCCCGACCAGCTGCCCGGGGCCAGGGCGAAGGGGAGGTCGGGTTCGGCGCTCGGGGCGAGGTGACGGGGATCGCACTCGGGGGCCAGCGCGTCCGTCAGGTACCGGAACACCGCGTTGCGGGCGGTCTTGTCGGTCGAGTTGGCGAGGACGGCCAGCGATATCCCCCGCGCGGGCACGTCCAGCATCATCGCGGCGCCGCCGCCCATGCCGCCGCCGTGGCTGCTGAGCACCGCCCCGTCCGCCGTCCGCTGGACGACCCGCCCCAGCCCGTAGCCGAGGCCCCCGGCGTCCGGGCCGTCGGCGTCGAAGATGGCGGGCGCGTCGTGGACGGCCGCGGCGGTCTCCGGCTCCAGCAGCCCGAGCGAGCGGCGGGCGAACAGCGCGACGTCCCCCGCGGTCGCCCAGCCCGCGCCCGCCGCCGGGTGCCCGTCGCGGGTCGGCGGGTACGCCCGGCCGTCCGGCGTGTAGCGGGTCGCGGCCGGCCCGGGACCGGGGTGGACGTGCGCGTAGGCGAAGCCCGTCAGCCCCAGCGGCTCGGCGATCCACTCCCGCAGCAGCTCGCCCGGCTCCCGCCCGGTGACGCTCTCCAGCAACCGGCCGAGCTCCTGGTAGCCGTGGTTGGAATAGTCGAACTCGCCGCCCGGCTCGTGCAGTTGACGGCGGTAGCGGTCGATGTCGATCTGCCGGTACGCGGACTCGTAGCCGAAGTCGTAGTAGTTGGGGAACCCGCCCCGGTGGCGCAGCAGTTGACGCGGCGTCGGCGCCGTCCGGCCGAACCCGTCGGCCAGTGGCGCGTCCAGGTCGAGCAGGCCCCGGTCCGCCGCCAGGCAGACCGCCAGCGCGGTGAACGCCTTGGTGACCGAGGCCAGCCCGTACGCCGTCCCGGGCGTCGCCGCCCGCCCCGCCGCGACGTCCGCGAGCCCGTACGCCCGGGCCAGCACCAGCTCCTCGCCCGCCGCGACGGCCACGCTCACCGACGGGCAGCCGGTCTCGGCCAGTGCCCGCTCACACGCTTCGTCCAGTCCGCCCAGCCTGTCGACCACGTCCGGCATGCTTGTCATCCCTTCGTCGCGCCATCGGTGCCCCGAGCCTAACCGTCCGCCGACGAACAGCTGACGGCGGATCACCCCTGCCGGCAGGACGCCCGGCCCGCCCCCACCGCCCGTTCCGTCAGGCGGAGGAGGCCACCCGTCCGGTCGGGGCGGGTGGCCGGGCCCCGGCGGAGGTCGCGCGCAGGGCGATCTCGAGTTCGAGGCGGGTGTCCGGAGAGGTGAGCGCCGGGCCGAACAACTGGTGGACGCGGTGCAGGCGTTGACGGGCCGTCTGCGGGTGGATGCCGAGCCGGGCGGCGACCTCGGGCGCGGTGCCCCGGCCGGTCTGCAGCCAGGCGAGCAGGGTCGCGGCGAGACGGTCGCGCTGCTTCGGGGTGAGCGGGGCGAGCGGGGCGAGCCGGCGTTCGGCGATCAGCCGGACCAGCGCCGGGTCGGTGAGCAGCAGCAGGTCCGCGTAGCGCTCGCGGCAGTCGACCGGGCGCGGCGGCGGCTCCGGCAGCGAGGCCCGCACCAGCCGGGCCCAGCGCAGCGACTGCGCGGCCAGCGCGGTCGGCACCACCGGTCCGATCACCGCACCGCGCCCCTGCAGCGCGGCCCCGACCCGGGGATCGCCGAGCAGGCCGGCCGGTTCGGGCAGCAGCAGGTGCGGCTGCGGGACGTCCAGGCTGGCCAGCACCGCGTCGGGCAGTCGGACGGACCACGGCCCGGGCGGCGGCAGGGGCGAGGGCGTGGGCGTGGGCGGCAGCGCGGACGCCAGGGGCGGGACGGGCGACGGCGGGCGGGCCGCCGGGCGCGGGTCGAGCGAGACGGCGGCGACCTGCCCGGGCAGCGGCCACTCCGCGAGGCGGGCGGCGGCGGCGAGTTCGGCCGGGTCGGCGCCCGCCAGCAGCAGCTCGTGCAGCCGGTGCCGGGCCCGGCCGAGCGCGCCCGCCCGGTCGGTGCGGGCGTCCACGTAGCCTTGCACGCTGGCCGCGGCGACCTCGTCGATGTGCGCGAACACCGCCTCGGCCAGTGTCACCAGCTGTTCCGCGGCCAGCCCGCGCCGCCGCCCCACCCGGGCGTACCGGCGCCAGGCCAGCCGGGCGCCGAGCCGGAACGCGGCCTGCAGGGCGTCCAGGCTGCGCCCCTCGGCGAGTTCGCCGCGGCCGAGCGAGCGGTACACCCGCAGCTGGCGCGGCCCCGGCGCGGGCAGCCCCGCGACCCGGTCGGTGAACTCGGCGAGCGCGGTCTCCACACCCTGCTGGATTCCGGCGCCGAATTGCCCGGAGAGCGGCCGGGAGAATTCCGGGACGGCGGATCTGATCTCCCGGATGATCTCGGCCGCGAGGGATTGCTGCTCGGCTCTGAGTTCGCTGGATAAATCGCGGGGAAGCCCGTCCCACGGTCCGCCCAATTCCGCTCCTCGGGGTAGCGATAATCCGTTCGGCCGACGCCCGGGGCGGGGGTCGGCACGCGCCGGGGCGCGCCGGGACAAGGGGGAGTATGCGTCCGGGTTACCCGCCGGTCAATAGGTTCGGCACAAGCTTGCGGCCCCGCACGGTACCCGCCGGGAGCGGAAACGCTGACGCGGATGACAGTTCCGCCGGAGGGGGGAGGGAATTCCTGGCACCTTCGGATGGGCTTTCCGGCGCCGCGGAGGACGGACCGGTCGGGCACGCGCGGGGAGCACCGGCGTCCGCCGTGCCGGAACGGCTTCGCGGCCCTTTTCCGGCGGCCTCCGAAACCGCCTTCGGGCGGGATCGGGGAAGGATCGGGTAAGGATCGGGGAGGGGCGGGGTCAGGCGGGGTCGAGGTCCTCGGTGCGGCGAGGGGCGGCAGGGGTGGCGGGTGCGGCGGTGGTGCCGGTGTCGGTGGTGTCGGCGATCCAGGTGTCGAGCTGCTGCCAGCGGTCGTACAGCCAGGTGGCGAACTGCCGCTGGTCGGTGGGGACCTGGGAGACCGGGAAGCTCCACCAGCGGAGCCGGACCCGGTCGTCGGGGCCGGGGGTGTAGCCGGGGCCGAGCATCCAGGGGAGCAGGCGCTCGGGGCCGGTGTGGCCGCAGACCAGCACCAGGGCGGACGGATCGACGGAGCTCAGGACGGCCAGCGCGCCGGGCAGGTGCGGGGGGAGCAGGTTCGGCATGGCCTCGGCGCGGTCGGCCAGCGCGTCCTGGCCCCGGGCGCGCAGCCGGTCGATCGAGGCGGAGCGGCGAGCGGCGCTGTAGTTGGTGCCCTCGGGGTACACCCAGAGCGCCTCGTCCGGTCCCAGGGTCCGCGCCTGGGAGGCGAGTTCGGCCAGTGCGGCGGCCCGCCCGGCGCGGTCCCAGCGGAACAGGGTGAGCGGCTGGCCGCGCAGCAGCGCCCGCAGGCCGGGCTCCAGGGCGACGCAGCGCTTGGCGATGCCGCGCGGGCGGCGGCCGAGCACGGCGGTGACGGCGATGACGGCCAGCTGGGTGTTGAGGATGCCCGCGTGCCGGGCCAGCACCACCACCGGGCGGCCGGGGGCGGGCGGCGGCTCGGGCGGGTCGACCTGGAAGCGCAGGCCGCCCCAGCGCTCGGCGAGCAGCCGGAACCGGCGGCCGGCCCGGACGGTGAGCAGCCGCCAGGCGTCCGGCCCGGCCCGGCGGGCCCGCAGCCGCAGCGAGCCGGCCAGCGCGGTCAGCGAGAACCCGGCCAGGTAGGCGGCCCACACCAGCGGGAGGCGGGCCGCGGCGGTGGCGCGGGCGGGCAGCAGCGGCCGCAGCAGGCCGAGCAGGAGCAGCGGGGGCGAGAGGAGCAGCAGCAGCCCCGTCAGGGCGCCGAGGGCGAGGGCGTCCCCGGCCGCGGCGAGCGCGCCGCCGCGCGGCCGGGCAGCCCGGGAGGGTTCCGGGGAGGGCGGAATCCGGTGCATGGCTCCAGACCTCTCACGCCGCCGGTTCCCGGGCCAGTCGAAGATCCACTCCGCTGACCCGATCGGGGCGCGGGTGCTGCGGACGGGCGAAGCCGCAGGTGGGAGCGGTTGCGGCGGCCGGAAACCCGAACGGACCATGGGGCGTGCGGGCCCGACGGGCCCGGGTGGGGACGAGCCCGGAGAGGTCTTCCGGAGACAGGTGGCGAATCGATGGACGGTCTGCTGGACGACGGCGGTCTGCCGGACGTTGGCGGCTTGAAGGGCGACGGAGGGTCGCCGGACGGCCGGGGCAAGGTCGCGTTCGTGCTCGGCGGCGGCGGTGAGCGGGGCGGCAACCAGGTCGGCATGATCCGGGCGCTGCTGGAGGCCGGGATCACCCCCGACATCGTGGTCGGGACCTCGATCGGCTCGGTGCAGGGCGCCATCCTGGCGAAGAACCCCACGATCTCGGTGGTCGCCGAACTCACCGAGCTGTGGATGGAGTTCGTCAGCATGAAGGTGATGAAGCCGTCGCTGCGGGCGTTCGCCTCCAACGTCCGGCACGTCCGGGCCGGGCTGACCTCGGTGGACGCCGCGCACCGGATGCTGCTCAACCACTTCGCGCCGCACACCCGGATCGAGGACCTCAAGCTCCCGTTCGTCTGCCCGGCGTCCTCGATCGAGCGGGCCGAGGCGCACTACTTCGACCACGGACCGCTGATCCCGGCGCTGCTGGCGTCCTGCTGCGTGCCGGGGCTGTTCCCGCCGGTGGAGATCGACGGGGAGCACTACCTGGACGGCGGGCTGATCGACTCGCTGCCGGTCGGCGTCGCCGCCTCGCTGGGGGCGACCACCGTGTACGCGCTGCGGATCCGGCAGACCGGGGAGGGGCTCGGGCTGCCCCGGATGCCCTGGCAGCTCGCGCACGTCGCCTTCGAGGTGGGCCGGCGGGCGGCGGTGGAGGCCGAGATCGCCCGGCACCGGCCGGGCGTCACCGTGCACGTGCTGCCCAGCGGCGAGGACGAGCTGGTGAAGGCCGGACGCGGGCCGCTGGCTTCCGGTCGTGCCGAGCTGGAGACCGTCCGGCGGCGGATCGCGCTCGGCCACGCCGCCGCCTCCGCGTTCCTGGAGACCCTGCAGCGCACCCGGCAGGGCGTGCCGGGCTGACCGCCCCGGGCGCGCCGGGCCCGCCGCGCCGCCCCCGCGCGCGCCGGGCGGCCGGTGCGGCGGCCCCCGCCGACACACGCCCCCCTCGCGCTTCCGAACGCCCCCGCCCGCCGGGGGCGTTCGCACGACCGGCCCGCACGGCGGCAGCGGCCCGGGCCACCATTGCTCCGAGGGGCGGCGGCCGCGCATCACCAGCTACCGACCTCGCCAATCCTCCACGGGCCAAGGTTCACCTAATCGGGTGCACGGGGGGCTGCGCGGGCGATCTCGGGGCCGGAACGATCTAGTGTTCCGGGGGCGACGGCGGAGCACGGCGACAACGCCCCTCCGGACTCCCGTCGAAACGTCGACTTCTCTTCACCCCCTCACCCAACCAAGGCACCAGAGCCCCAACACGCTCACGGATCTGACGGTTCGTCAGATTCCGTGCGAGACGAAGGAGAGCCCGGCCCGATGTCCGTGGACAGCAGCCCGGAGACTCAGCAGGCGCAGCGCCAGCAGACCAGCCTCACCACCGCCGCGGCCCGCAACCTGGCGACCACGACCAAGTCCGCGCCCCAGATGCAGGAGATCACCTCCCGGTGGCTGCTGCGGATGCTGCCCTGGACGCAGACTTCCGGTGGCACCTACCGGGTCAACCGCCGACTGACCTACACGGTCGGCGACGGCCGGATCGAGTTCATCCAGACCGGCGGCGACGTCCGGGTGATCCCGCAGGAGCTCGGCGAGCTCGCCCTGCTGCGCGGCTACGAGGACGAAGAGGTGCTGACCGCCCTCGCCGCCCGCTGCCAGCAGCACGACTTCCGGGCCGGCGAGGTCCTGGTCGAGCGCGGCACCCCGTCCGACAAGATCCACCTGATCGCGCACGGCAAGATCAACCAGGTCTCCACCGGCAAGTACGGCGACGACGCGGTGATCGGCGTCCTCGGCGACGGCGACCGCTTCGGCGAGAACGCCCTGCTCGACGCCGACGCCACCTGGGACTACACCGCCACCGCCAAGACCGCCGGCACCCTGCTGACCCTCACCCGGGCCGACTTCGAGGCCGTGCTCGTCCAGGCCGAGAGCCTGCAGGCGCACATCCGCGACTTCGCCAGCCTGCCGCTGCAGCGGCAGAACGAGCTCGGCGAGGCCGAGATCGCCATGTCGGCCGGCCACGAGGGCGAGCACCTGCTGCCCACCGCGTTCGTCGACTACGAGCTCAAGCCGCGCGAGTACGAGCTCTCCATCGCGCAGACCGTGCTCCGGGTCCACTCCCGGGTCGCGGACCTCTACAACCAGCCGATGAACCAGATCGAGCAGCAGCTCAAGCTCACCGTGGAGGCGCTGCGCGAGCGCCAGGAGTACGAGCTGATCAACAACCGCGAGTTCGGCCTGCTCGCCAACTGCGCCTTCAACCAGCGCATCCAGACCCACTCCGGCCCGGCCACCCCCGACGACCTGGACGAGCTGCTCAGCCGCCGCCGCGACTCCGAGTTCTTCCTCGCCCACCCGAAGGCGATCGCCGCCCTCGGCCGCGAGTTCAACGCCCGGGGCCTGTACCCCGACACCGTCGACCTCCAGGGCCACAAGGTCCCGGCCTGGCGCGGCGTGCCGATCCTGCCCTGCAGCAAGATCCCGATCACCCCGGAGAACACCAGCTCCATCCTGGTGCTGCGCACCGGCGAGGACAACCAGGGCGTCATCGGCCTGCACCAGACCGGCATCCCGGACGAGTACCAGCCCAGCCTGTCGGTCCGCTTCATGGGCATCGACGAGAAGGCCGTGATCAACTACCTGGTCACCGCGTACTACTCGGCCGCGATCCTGGTGCCCGACGCGCTCGGCGTGCTGGAGAACGTGGAGATCGCGCACCGCTGACCGGCGGGGCGCGGCAACGGCCGCCGCCGGCCGTAACCAAACGGCGGCACACCACGTTGAGGGTACGTCGGATTGATCATGCCGATCCGTTTCTGCAGCTCGCCCGTCGAGCCGCGGGCGGAACGGGACCGGTCCTCCGACGTGCCCTCGACTGCGCTCCGGCCACCTCGGCCGTACCCGAAGCGGGCGCAGCGCAGCACCGAATCACCCACCACCACCGGAAGGTTGGACCAACGCCGTGCAGCGCAACGACCGGCCGCAGGCGGACGGTGGAACGGAGCCGACCGCCTTAACCGCCCCCGAACCCGAACCCGTGCCCGAGCCCGCCCGCACCGGGCAGCTGCGGCGCGGCGCCCGCACCGCGACCGCCCTGGCGGGCGTCGCCGTGGTCTGCGCGGTGCTCACCGGCGCCACCCAGGCCGCGTCGTCCGCCGCGCACGACCGCGACGGCCACCGGCTCGACATCTGCGTCAAGGTGCACACCTCGGTGGACGCCGCCGGAGTCCACGTCGAGGTGAACGCCGGCGGCGGGGCCGACGTCCCGCTCCGCCCGCAGGACGTCGGGGGCGGCAAGGGGCACGACAGCCACGGGAACGGCCACGGACACGGGCACGACCACCACTGCCACCCCACGCCGACGCCCACCCCCACGCCGAAACCGAGCCCGAGCCCGACCCCGAAACCGAGCCCGACCCCGAGTCCGAGGCCCACCCCGAAACCGACCCCCACGCCGACCCCCACCCCGAAACCGGCACCGACCCCGACACCCACCCCCGCCCCGCAGTCCGTGCCGCCGGCGCCGGTCAAGCCCGCGCCCACCCCGGCGCGGCCCACCGCCAGCGCGCTGCCGCCGACGCCGACACCCAGCCCCGCGCCACCGACGCCGACACCCAGCCCCGCGCCACCGACGCCGAGCCCCAGCTCGAGCCCCGTACCCAGCCGGCCCGCACCCCCGGCGGTCGTCCACCTGCCGCCCCCGCCGCGCGCCGAGGCGGCCAAGCACCGCGGCAGCACGACCACCACCAGGATGCTGGTGGTCACCGTCCCCGCCGTGCTCGCGGCCGCCGCGCTGCGCCCGCGCGGGAAGTCCGGCGGCGCCGGACGCCGCAGCCGTTCCTGACCCGCCGCCGGGCGGACGCGGCGCCCACCGCCGCGTAGCCCGTTCCCGTTCCCGTTCCCGTCCCACGCTGGACGGTTCAAGAGAGGATCCGCCATGTCCGAATGGCTGGCACTAGCCCTCGCGATGGTCGGGGCGTGCCTGGTCGTCGTCGCGGTCGTGCTGGTGAGGCACCGCAAGGCAGACGAGGACGAGGACACCTCGGAGACGCCCGACGTCATCGAGTACATCACCATGATGATCGGTGTGGTCTACGCGATCGTGCTGGGCCTGGCGATCGCCGGTGTCTGGGAGTCCCGTTCCGCCGCGCAGGACGACGTGCAGGCCGAGGCCCAGGCGCTGTACGAGGTCGGCTCGCGTGCCGAGGTGTTCCCCGCCGACTACCGCGCCGTGGTCGAGAAGGACATCGACGCGTACGTCTCGTTCGTGGTGAACACCGAGTGGCACTACATGCGCACCGACGGCGGGATCAGCCCCGAGGGCACCGAGCTGCTCGGCAGGCTGCGCACCGACGTCGCCTCGCGGGCCCCGCAGAACGACATCGAGGCCCAGGCCTACCAGGCGATGATGGACAAGATCGCGGCCGCCGACGAGGCCCGCAACTCCCGTGGCGGCAACGTCGGTCCGACCATGCCCGGAGTGGTCTGGTTCGGTCTCGGCATCGGCGCGGTGGTCACCATCGGCATGATGTTCGCCCTCCAGATCCGCCGCACCCGGCGCGAACTGGTCCTGGCCGGCACGTTCAGTGCGCTGATCGGGTTCCTGCTCTTCCTGATCTGGGACTTCGACGACCCGTTCGGGCGCGGCATGTCGGTCACCACCGAACCGTTCCTCAACCTGTTCCCCTTCCTCGGCGACTGACCGGAGGAACCGGCGGAGCGTCGACCCCCCGTCCCGCGGACGGAACCGACCGGACGGAACCGACCGGACGGAACCGACCGGACGGAACATTCGGCGGCACGCCCCGTGCGGAAGCGGTTCGCGCACTACGCTGGGAGCAGCCGTCCGCGGCACCGACGGGGGTTCCGGTGCGGGCGGCCGACGGGGAGCCCGCGAGCCGCCACCCCGGGCGGCGCCGCGGGCACGACGGGGGAAGAACGGCACGGAGGGGAAGCACGGCATGCAGCACGGCATGGGGGAGCACACCAGGAAGGACGCCCGCCGGGGGGCCGCGACCGACCTGACGGAGGGGCGGTACGCGCGGGTCGAACGGGAGCGTCGCTTCCTGCTCGCCCGGGTGCCCGCACCCGGCGCCGTCACCGTCGCCCGCCGGATCACCGACCGCTACGTGGAGGGCACCCGGCTGCGGCTGCGCCGGGTCGAACGGCTCGACACCGGCGAGTGCACGTACAAGCTCACCCAGAAGGTGCCCGCCCCGCCGGGCACCCCCGCCGCGACCCAGGGCCTGGTCACCAACCTCTACCTCTCCGAGCAGGAGTACACCCGCCTGCTCGCCGCCCTGCCCGGCCCCGAACTCACCAAGACCCGCCTCAGCGTCCCCCCGCTCGGGGTGGACGTCTTCGAGGGCCCGCTGCACGGACTGGTGCTGGCCGAAGCCGAGTTCGAGACCGCGGAGGACGCAGAAACGTTCGTTCCGCCGCCCGGCTACGTCGCGGAGCTCACCGACGACCGGCACTTCACCGGCGGACACCTGGTGCGCACGGCGCGCGAGGCGCTCCGCGACGACCTGGCGGGGTACGGGGTGGCGCTGCCCTGAGGGCGGGCAGCGCCTGCGGACCGCGCTACTTCAGGTGCCGCCGGAAGAAGCCGGCCGCCGCCTCGCCCGCGTGGGCCGGGACGCCGGTGTGGCCGCCCGTGTTGGCGTGCAGGGACTTCTCCGGAGAGGCGAAGGCGTCGAACAGGTCGAGCGAGGCCTGCCGGTCGTTGCCCTCGTCGTCCCACTGGAGCAGGACGTGCAGCGGGACGGTGACCCGGCGGGCCTCCTCGAAGGTGCTGCGCGGGATCAGGCTGCCCGCGAAGAGGACGGCGGCCGCGAGGCGGGGCTCGACGGCGGCGAGGCGGACGCCGACGGCGATCACGCCGCCCGAGTAGCCGACCGGACCGGTGAGTTCGGGCAGGGCGAGCAGCGCGTCGAGCGCGGCGCGCAGCTCCGGGACGGCCCGGTCGACGAGCGGGAGGACGAGGGCGTCGACGGTCTCCGGGCCGACCTCCTCGCCGGCCGCCATGGCGCGGCGCAGTTCGGCGCGGGCCCGGTCGAGCTCGGGGAGGCCGGGCCGGTCGCCGCTGCCGGGGAGTTCGAGGGCGGCCGAGGCGAAGCCGTCCGCGGCGGCGTGCCGGGCCCGGTCGAGCAGCCGGGGGTGCATCCGGCGCAGCCCGAGCGGGGGGTGGCCGAGCAGGATCAGCGGGGCCGGCCGGTCGGCGCTCGCGGTCGCGGGCGTCCACAGGACGCCGGGGACGCCGTCGAGGCTGAACTCGCGCTCGCGGACGGCGGTGCCGGCGGAGGCGTCGGAAGTGTCGGAGGTGAAGTGCACGGTGGTGCCTTTCGGGAGTGCTGCTGAACGGCGCTCCCGGACGCGCCTACCGTCCGACCGTGGCCTCGGAGGGGAGCACCCACGTCGATACTGCGTCCACGGGTACCACCTCCTCGTTCTCTCGCACGGCCACGCAGAACGTAGCAGGGCGGGGCGCGGCCCGCCAAAACCTACAGGGAAACTGTACATCCGGCGGGCGGAAACCTAGGCTGGACCGCATGAGCGACGACTCCGAGCCCGCGCCGTCCGCCCTGCGGGCCTCGCAGCAGGTCCGGTCGGTGATCGGCAAGCTGCGCCGCCGGCTCCGGGCCGCGGCCGGGACAGGGGACTTCACCCTCACCCAGGCGTCCACCGTCGGGCGGCTGCTCGACAACGGCGGGCAGGGCCTGACCACCAGCGACCTCGCCGTCGCCGAGGGGATGCGCCACCAGTCGATGGCCACCACCATCGCCGCCCTGGCCGCCCAGGGCCTGGTCGAGCGCAGCCGGGACCCCGAGGACGGGCGCCGGGTGCTGATCGGCCTCACCGAGGAGGGACGGCGGCGCGGCGAGGAGGGCCGCCGGGCCCGGGGCGAGTGGCTGGCCGCCGAACTGCAGCGCAAGTGCACCGAGGAGGAGCGGCAGACCGTGATCGCGGCGATGGCCGTCCTCGAACGGCTCGTCCAGGACTGAGAGCCCGACCACCGACCCCCCACCGAGCGACGGAAGCGCCATGACCGACCGCACGACCACCGCCCCGACCGGCGCCCGGCGGGCCGAACGGCCCTCGCTGGACCGCCGGTTGGTGCCCCCGATGGTGCTCGGCTCCGTCCTGAACCCGATCAACTCGACGATCATCGCCGTCGCGCTCGTCCCGATCGGCACCGCCCTCGGCGCCTCGCCCGCGCAGACCGCCTGGCTGGTCTCCGCGCTCTACCTGGCCACCGCGCTCGGACAGCCCGTGGTCGGCCGGCTGATCGACCTGTACGGGCCGCGCCGGCTGTTCCTGGCGAGCACCTCGCTGGTCGGCGTGGCCGGCGTGGTCGGCACCCTCGCGCCGAACCTCGGGACGCTGATCGCCGCCCGGGTCGTCCTCGGCCTCGGCACCTGCGCCGGCTACCCCGCCGCGATGGCCCTGCTGCGCGCCGAAGCCCGGCGCACCGGGCAGGAGAGCCCCGCCGGGGTGCTCACCCTGCTCGCCGTCGCCAACCAGACCGTCGCCGTGGTCGGCCCGCTGCTCGGCGGGCTGCTCACCGGCCTCGGCGGCTGGCGCAGCACCTTCGCGCTGAACGTCCCGCTGTCGCTGCTCGCCGTCACCCTCGGCGCGCGGCGCCTGCCCCGGCCGGAACCGAAGCGGGAAGCGGGGCCCGGCGAGGACGGCGGCCCCGGGCCGCTGCGCCGGATCGACCTGCCCGGGATGGCGCTGTTCGCCGCCCTGCTGCTCTCGCTGCTGCTGTTCCTGATGCACCCGCACGCCGACCGCTGGTACCTGCCGCTGCTCACCCTGGCCGCCGCCGTCGCCTTCACCCGCCGCGAACGCCGCACCGCGCAGCCCTTCATCGACGTCCGGGTGCTCGGCGGCAACACCCCGCTGCTGCTGACCTACGCCCGCGCGCTCGCCGCGTACGTCGTCGCCTACGCCTTCCTGTACGGCTTCGCCCAGTGGACCGAGGAGGGCTTCGGCCTGACCCCGCTGCAGGCCGGGCTCGTGCAGGCGCCGACCTTCCTGGTCGGCATCGGCGTCTCGGTGCTGGCCGGGCGGCGCGGCGGCGTCCGGACCACCCTGCTGGTCGGCGCGGCCGGCCAGATCGCCGCCTGCCTGCTGATGCTCGCGCTCGGCGCGCACAGCCCGCTGTGGGCCCTGGTGGCGCTGGCCCTGGTGTTCGGGATCCCGCAGGGCGCCAACGGGCTGGCCCTGCAGAACTCCGTCTTCCGGCAGTCCGACCCGGCCCGCACCGGCTCCTCCGCCGGGCTGCTGCGCACCTCCGCCTACCTCGGCTCGATGGTCGCCGCCGCCGCGACCGCCGCCGCGTACGGCCCGCACGCGGGCACCGCCGGCATGCACCGACTGGCCTGGACGATGCTCGCCGCAGCCGTCCTGTTCCTGCTGCTCACCACCTTCGACCGGTCGCTGCGCGCGCTCCCGGCCGCGGCCGGCTGAGGTGCCGGTGCCGACGCCCCGGACGGTGCCCGAACTCGCCGCCGCGCGCGGCTACCGGCTGCGCGGCTGGACCGCGCGGGACACCGGCCTGCTCCGGGAGGCCGCCACCGACCCGTACATCCCGCTGACCAGCACCGTCCCGTCGCCGTACAGCGACGCCGCCGCCGCCGACTACCTGGCCCGCCAGTGGCGCCGGACCGCGATCGGGGCGGGCTACCCGTTCGTGATCGTCGACCCGGCCGGACGGGCGGTCGGCGGCCTCGGCCTCTGGACGGGCGAGGTGCCGCTGCGCGGCTGGGCGACTGTCGGCTACTGGGTGGCCCCCGCCCACCGCCGGCGCGGCGCGGCCGGAGCGGCGCTGACCGCCGCGGCCGACTGGGCGTTCGGCCCGCTCGCGCTGCCCCGGCTGGAGCTGTACGTCGAACCGGGCAACACCGGATCGATCCGCACCGCCGAACGGGCCGGCTTCCGGCGCACCGGCCCGCGGCCCGTCCACCGGCCGGTGGACGGGCGGCCGCGCGAGGTGTGGCACTACGCCCGGGAGGGGCCCCGGGGGCGTCAGAGCACGACGGGTGAGGCGAAGCCCAGGTGGCCGGCGCCCGCCCGGGTCACCGCCAGCCAGCCGTGGCCGCGCACCGGCGTGTCCGGCCCGAGCAGGGACGGGTCGACGGACAGGCCGCGCGCGGCCGCCGAGACGTCGCGCTCCTCGGAGGCGTTCGGCTCCGGGTAGGCGTCCTCGTAGTCCTCCTCGTCCTCGAAGTCGGCCACCGTCAGGACCGCCTCCCACGGCATCGGCTCGCCCTCCCACTCCCGCTCGCCGTTGCGCCAGTACGAGCGCACCACCGCGCCCCGCTCGGCGGCCAGCCAGATCACCGAGTCGGCGAACGGGTCCTCGTAGAACAGCTGCGCCCGGCCGCAGGCCGCGCTCAGCGTCTCCGCCACCGTCGACGGCCACCAGGTGCAGCGGCCGATCGGCGACTCCGCGTAGACCAGCCGCCAGCCCGCGTACTCCGGCGTCACGAAGACCCGGTGCACCGCCGCGCCGTCCTCGTACCGGGTGTCGTCGACCTGGGCGGCCTCGCCGCCGCGCACCGTCACCGGGATCCGGTCGTGCAGCCCCAGCGCGTCGAACGCCGCCAGGTAGGTCTCCCCGGGCACCGCCAGCCACCAGGCGGCCGCCAGCGGACGCGGCCGCTCCGCCGCGAACGCGGCCCGGGCCGCCGCCGTCAGCTCCGCCCGGTCGGCGCCGGGACCGGCCCCGGCCAGCAGCACGTCCACCAGCGCCGCCAGCTCCTCGGGCGCGGGCACGGCGTCCGCCTCGTACGCGTTCACGGGCTCTCCTCCAGGACGCGGAGCCGGGCCAGCCGGGGCAGGCGCCGGGACAGCTCGTCGTGATCGTCGAAGTCGACGTTCCAGGCCGGGTCCGACTCCGGCAGCCGGCAGGAGCCGAACTCGGCCGACAGCTCGGCGCCGGTCGCCGCCAGGTGGGCGTACCAGGCGATGCCGAGGACGTCCTCGCACTCGAGGAACCCGCCGTCCGCGACGGCCGCCCGGACGGCGGGCAGCTCGGCCAGCAGGTCCGGATCGGCGACCACCCGCTCGAACACCTCCCGGCCCTGGGCGATCAGCCAGCCCCGGAAGTAGTCGAACCCGTCGTCCGAACACCCGTCGTTGACCAGGTACGCGGCCGCCCACAGCGGGGCCCGGTACGAGTCCCGCACCAGCCGGGACAGGGCCTCGTCCATCGCGACGATCTCGGCCGGCGGCCGGGCCGCCAGCAGCGCGACCGCCCGGGCGGCGACCGCCTCGGCCTCGTCGGCGGGAGCGTCGTCGGCGGGCGTGCCGGAACCCGGGCCCGGACGGCGGGCCTCCTCGATCAGCGCCCAGAACGCGTCGGTGTCCATGACGGGTCATCATGCCGCCCGCCACCGACACCGCTCGGCGCGGGCCCGCTTGTGAGTGCGAGCACCGGCAGGTTCCGCAGCCGCGCGGTAGCGGCGGTCGTGCCCGGGTGACCGGCGACCGGGAGGCCCCGGCTCCTACAGGTGCCGGAAGAACGCGTCGAGCGGCGCCGGGAGGCGGTCCGGTTCGAGGGCCTCGGCGAGCAGCCGCCCGTAGCGGATCTTGCGGCCCGCCCGGGTGCCGAGGAAGCGGCGCAGCCGCCGCTCCGGCGGGCGGTCCCGCTGGGCGGGCTGGCGGACGAAGGTGCGCCAGGCCGGGAGGTCGCCCCCGGCGGCGAGCACCTCCTCGACCCGGGGCAGGCCCAGGGCCCGGACCAGCTCGTCCTCCAGGTCCGCCGCGCAGACGAAGAACGCCTCCCCGCCCGCCCCGGCCCGGTCGAACCCGCGCCGGTAGAACCCCTGCTCGTGCTCGTCGCACAGCCCGGTCAGCCGCACCCCCAGTCCGGCCGGCCCGAGCAGCGCGGCGAACCGGCCGACGCTCATCGCCCCGCCCATCGGCAGCACGCACACCCCCTCCGCCGCCAGGTCCCGCCCCAGCCGGGCCGCCAGCGCCTCGACGGCCGCCAGGTCACTCGGCCCCTCCACCAGCACCGCCGTCCGCACCCCCGCCGCTTCCACGCCCGCCGCCGTGAGCTCCGCCGCCGCGAGCACCGCCGAACCGCCCGCCACCCGCCCGACCACCGCGTCCCGGAACGCCCGCATGTCCGCCATGCCCCGATCCTGCCCCCGGCGCACCGCCCGGGGCACCGGCTTTTCCGGTGCGGGGCCGACGCCGCAAACCCGGTGGGAGCGGCGGGCGGTGGCGGCTAGGCTGCCGGGATGACCCCTGTGAGCAGCGCGCCGGACCCCGTCGCCCTGGTGATATTCGACTGCGACGGCGTCCTGGTCGACAGCGAGCGGATCGCCGTGCGCGTGCAGGTCGAGACCGGGGCGGAGCTCGGCTGGCCGCTCGACGCCGCCGAGGTGGTGGACCGGTTCATCGGCCGCACCCACGCCGCGATCCGGCAGCAGGTCGACGACCGGCTGGGAGCGGCGGCCGCCGCCGAGTGGGAGCGCCGCTTCGAGCGCCGGCACCGCGAGCTGGTGGACGCCGAACTCACCGCCGTGGACGGCATCGTGGAGGCGCTCGACGGGCTGGACGCGCGCGGGCTGCCGTACTGCGTGGCCTCCAGCGGCAGCCACGACAAGATGCGGCACACCCTCGGCCGCACCGGGCTGTACGAGCGCTTCGCCGGACGGATCTTCAGCGCCACCGAGGTCGCCCGCGGCAAGCCCTTCCCGGACGTCTTCCTGCACGCCGCCGCCCGGACGGGACACCGCCCAGGGGCGTGCGCCGTCGTCGAGGACAGCCCCGCCGGGCTCCGGGCCGCCCGCGCCGCCGGCATGCGCCGCCTCGGCTACACCGCCGGACCGACCGGAGCCGCCCTCGCCGCCGGGGAGTTCGCGGCCCAGCCCGACACCGTGCTGTTCGCGGACATGCGGCAGCTCCCCGCGCTGCTGGGCTGACCACGGCGCCACCCCGTCAGGAAGGAACCGCCCATGGCCCGGATCCGGCTGCCCGCCGGCTACACCGCCCGGCCGCTCGACCCGGCCGCCGACCTGCCCGACCTGCTCGACCTGCTGACCGCCTGCGAGCGCCACCTGCACGGCCCGGCGGCGCCGGAGACGGACCCGGGCGAACTCGCCGCCGTCCTGGCCCGGCCCGGCTTCGACCCGGCCCTCGACACGGTCCTGGTGCACGGCCCGGACGGGCGGCTCGCCGCCTGGGCGTGGAGCGAGCGGCGCTGCGAGTGCCGGGTCCACCCCGCGCACCGGGGCCGCCGGCTCGGCACCGGTCTGCTGGGCTGGATCGAGGACCGGGCCGTCGAACAGGGCGTCGCCACCGTGGTCCAGGTCGTCGCCGACCTGGACGCCGCCGGAGTCGCCATGCTGCGCACGTACGGCTACCGGCCGAAGGGCGCCAGCTGGCTGCTCGGGATCCCGCTCGACGACCTGCCCGAACCGCCGCCCCCGCCCGGCGGGATCACCATCCGCCCGTTCCGGGGCGGCGACCCGCACGACGAGCGGCAGGCGCACCGGGTGGTCGAGGACGCGTTCGCGGACTGGAAGGCGCGCCGGCTGTCCTTCGAGGAGTGGGCCGAACACGCCGTCCACCGCGAGACCTTCGCCCCCGAGCGCTCCCCGCTCGCCGTCGCGGACACCGACGGCCGGGTGGTCGGCGTCGCCCTCGCGCTCGACCAGCCCGGCAGCACCGACGGCTACGTCGAGAGCCTCGCCGTCGACCGCGGGCACCGCAACCGCGGCATCGCCCGCCTCCTGCTCCAGCACACCTTCCGGTCCTGCCGGGACGCCGGGCTGAGCCACTGCACGCTGTGGACGCACTCCGGCACCGGCGCGCTCGACCTCTACCTGAAGGTCGGCATGACGGTCCGCTACGCCTCCGTCGTCCTGGAGAAGACCCTGCCGCAGTGAGCGGGCGACCGCCCCGCCTGCCCCGTCCGCCCGGTCCGACCCCTCCGCGCGGTGCGGCGGTTCAGGGGAGGGCCGCCAGCAGGTCGGGGCCGGACCAGGCGGGCGGGGCGGCCGCCCGCTCGGCCTGGTGGACGAGCTCGCACAGGCGGCGGTTGGCGGGGGCGGGCAGCTGGTGGCGGTCGGCGAGGGCGACCACCTCGCCCTGCAGCTCGTCGACCTCGGTGGGGCGGGAGCGCTGCAGGTCCTCCCACATCGAGGAGCGGGCCCGGGCGTCGACCCGCAGGCTCGCCGCCGCGACCCGGCGGAACACCGGGTCGGGCAGGCCCAGGACGGACGGCATCCAGGCGGGCGGCACCGGCGTCAGCCGGGCCGGGGCCAGGCCCGCCGCCGCGAACACCGCCAGCGCCTCGCGCTGGCAGCGGGCCAGCACCAGCCGGTACGGGCGGCTGCCGAGCTGTTCGCGCAGCGGCAGGCCGGAGAGCGCGTTGACGGCGTTGTTGAGGTTCATCAGCAGCTTCGCGGCCTGCACCCGCGGCATGTCCGTCCGCAGTCCGACCGGCAGCCCGGCCGCGGCCGCCGCCCGCGCCAACCGCACCGCGGCGGGGGCCCGTTCGAGCAGCAGTTCGCCCGAGGTGCCCTGGTGGAAGGAGGCCGGGCCGGTGCGCACCACGTTGTACGGCACCATCCCGGCCAGCACCGTCCGCCCGGGCAGCGCCTCGCGCAGCGTCCGCGCGTTGTGCAGGCCGTTCTGGAAGCTGACCACGGTGCTGCGCCCGTCCAGGTGCGGGGCGAGCAGCCGGGCGGCCCCGGCGGTGTCCGCGGACTTCACGGTGACCAGGACGTAGTCGGCGCCCGCCGCGGCGGAGGCGTCGACGGCGGTGCGCGGCCGGGCGTGCAGACGGCGGTCGCCCGGCCCGGTCAGGGTCAGGCCCGCCCGGTCGAGCTCGGCCATCGGGGCGGCCCGCCCGATCAGCGTCACGTCGGCGCCGGCGGCCAGCGCCCCGCCCAGCCGGCAGCCGACGCTGCCCGCCCCGAACACGGCGATCCGCAGCGGCAGCTGCGCAGGGTTCCCGGACACCGGCGGCTCCTTCGACAACGGCGTCAACGACACGGCCCCGAGGGTACCGCCCACCGGTGGATCCGCCGCCGGCCGGACGGCGGGCAGGGGTCAGGCCCGTTCGGGGGCCGGCAGCCGGGCGGCGAGCAGGGCGGCCACGTCGTCGTCGGCGGGGCCGCCCGCGTAGCGGCGCAGGTCGCGGCGGAGGCCCTCCAGCAGCCGGAGGTCCGGTTCGGCGGACCAGCGGGCGAGCCGTTCGGTCAGGGGGTAGAACTCGCCGCGCCGGTCCCTGGTCTCGCTGACGCCGTCGGTGTACAGCAGCACCCGGTCGCCGGGCCCGAACGGGACGGTCTGCGGACGGTAGTCGCTGGCCACCAGGGCCGACAGGTTCAGCGGCGGCAGCGGCACCTCCGGCTCGACCGGCCGGACCGAGCCGTCCGCCCCGAGCAGCACCGGCGGCGGGTGGCCGCAGTTCAGCAGACGCGCCTGCGTGCCGCCGTCGGGGACCTCCAGCAGGACGGCGGTGGCGAAGCGCTCGGCGGCGTCCGGCGAGGATGCCCGCTCGGCGTACCGCTGGAGGCCGACCTCCAGCCGGGCGGCCAGCGCGGCCAGGTCCGGGGCGTCGTACGCGGCCTCCCGGAACGAGCCGAGCAGCGCGGCCGCCAGCTCGACGGCGGGCAGGCCCTTGCCCTGCACGTCGCCCAGGATGATCCGCACCCCGAACGGGGTGCGCACCGCCTCGTACAGGTCGCCGCCGATCTGGGCCTGTTCGGCGGCCGCGTTGTAGTACAGCGCCAGGCCGACGTCGCCGATCCGGTCCGGCAGCGGGCGCAGCACCACCTGCTGCGCGGTGCGGGCCACCGAGCGGACCAGCGCCAGGTCGCGCTCGCGGCGCACCCGCATGCCGGAGGTGTACGAGGCGGCCAGCGTGACGGTCACGGTGGCGGCGATCACCGAGGCGCCCGACGCGCCGACCGCGCCGTCCCGGACCACCGCGAGCACCACTTCGGTGACCACCGCGAGCGCGCCGATCACCAGGGTCCCGAACGAGCCCCAGGTCGCCGCCGCGAGGGCGGGCGCGGCGGCCACGAAGCGGTCGTAGCGCTGCCCGGCCGGGGTCTCGGCGTCCGCCGCCGCGGACAGGGCGATCAGCAGGAAGGGCGACAGCCGGACGACCCGGTTGAGCAGGCGCCGGGGGGAGTCGGAGGTGTCGGTGATGGTGGGCATGACCCGGTGAAGGCTACCGGGGCCGCCCGCCCGCGTGTGGGAGGCGCGGGCGTTCGCACGGCAGCTGACCTGGCGCGATGCCGGGTGCCCGGAACCCGGGGGAGGGCAGCCACTCTGTCAGAGGTGCAACAAGAGATCTGACAGATTGAATGATTGTCCTAGGTCAACGGGGCGGCGAGACTCGTGCCTTCAGATCCGAGCCGAGACCCGATTGCCTAGGTGAAAATGACCGCCATCCCCGCGGCCCCGCCCGAAACCCGGTGGGCGACGCCCAAGCGCGTGAGCCTGGTCCCCCTGGTGGCCCTGATCTTCTTCAGCGTCTCCGGCGGCGCCTACGGGATCGAGCCGCTGTTCTCGACCTCCGGCCCCGGCATGGGCATCCTGCTGATCCTGGTCGCGCCGCTGATCTACAGCGTGCCGCACGCCCTGGTCTGCGCCGAACTCGGCACCGCCATCCCCGTCGAGGGCGGTTACTACCACTGGGTCAAGCGCGGCCTCGGCCGGTTCTGGGCCTTCCAGCAGGGCCTGCTGCAGTGGGTGTGCAGCTTCGTCGACATGGCGCTGTACCCGGTGATGTTCACCTCGTACCTGTCCAGCCTGATCAGCGCGGTGGCCCCCGGCAAGCACGTGCTGTTCGAACTCGCCGGCGTCCAGGTCGACCTGAACTGGGTGATCTGCGTCGGCGTCATCGTGGTCTTCACGCTGCTGAACCTGATGGGCGCGGGCTGGGTCGGCGACTCCTCGGTGGCGTTCGCGGTCATCTGCCTGACCCCGATGCTGATCCTCACCGCCATCGGCTGCTACCAGCTGGTCACCGAGGGCACCAACCCGATCTCCTCGATGACCGCCGAACAGGGCCAGTCCACCTGGAACGCCTTCGGCTCCGGCCTGTTCATCGTGATGTGGAACTACTCCGGCTGGGACTCGGTCTCCACCGTGGCCGGCGAGATGGAGAACCCGCGCAAGCACCTGCCCAAGGCGCTGCTCTGGTCCGTCCTGCTGATCATCGCCGGCTACCTGCTGCCCTCGCTCGCCTCGCTCGCGGTCGGCCCCGACGGCGAGAACGGCTGGAAGAAGTGGGAGGACGGCGCGCTCCCCGACATCGCGGGCGAACTGGCCGGACCCTGGCTGCAGTACGTCGTCACCATCGGCGGCCTGTTCGCCTCGGTCGCGATGTTCTCCGCGCTGCTCGCCTCCTACTCCCGGCTGCCCTCCTCGCTCTCGCACGACGGCTACCTGCCCAAGTGGGTCTCCAGGGAGAGCAAGCGCTACAAGATGCCGGTCGCCTCGATCGTCGGCTCCTCGGTCGTCTACGCGCTGTTCTGCTTCTCCAGCTTCCAGAGCCTGGTGATCTACGACGTCTTCCTCACCAACATCGGCATCCTGCTGGAGGTCGCCGCGCTGATCGCGCTGCGGATCCGCGAACCCGAGCTGGAGCGGCCGTACCGGATCCCCGGCGGCTGGTGGAGCATCGGCCTGATCACCGTCAGCCTGACCGGCGTCAGCGTCTGGGCCGCCCTCCAGCAGTACAGCGAGGAGGGCACCAAGGCCGTCGTCTACTGCCTGGTCGTGGTCGGCGCCTCGCTGCTGCTCTACCCGCTGCTGGCCGCCCGCAAGGCCGCCCGGGCCTCCGCCGCCGCCGACCGGGCCGCGGCCGCCGACCGGACCGCCGCCGACGGCCGGGCCGCTGCCGACGGCCGGGACGCCGAGGCCGGGGAGACGTCGGCGTACGGGCTGTCAGGGTGGCGGCCGGACTCGGCACACAGTGACAAGGCCGTCAGCGGCACCGGACCGGATAGCGTCGAAGCATGATCGACAGCTTCGCCCTGCACGTCCCGGACGCCGAACTGGAGCCCGAGCCGCTCGACCCCGGGCAGGTCGTCTCCGGCACGCCCGAGGTCACCGGCAAGGTGGTCTGGGAGTCCGCCGACGGCCGCCAGATCCGCGGGATCTGGCAGATCACCCCCGGCACGGTCACCGACACCGAGGCCGACGAGATGTTCGTCGTGCTCAGCGGCCGGGCCACCGTCGCCTTCGAGGACGGGCCGGTCCTGGAGCTCGGCCCCGGCGACCTCGCCGTCCTGCGCGAGGGCGACCGCACCACCTGGACCGTCCACGAGACGCTCCGCAAGGTCTACACCGTCAACCTCGGCCCGGACGCGGCCGGGGACGAGGACCGGTAGCACCCCCCACCGAAGCACCCACCGGCCCGGCCGCCCCGCCCCGGGGAGGCCGGGCCGCACCCTCTCTAGGCAAGGAACCGAGAGCATGGACCCCGTACACGCACTGCGGGACGCCAAACCCACCCCGTTCTGGCTGGAGGACCCGGGCCGCCCGGACGCGAACTCCGCCCTCACCGGCGACGTCCGCTGCGACCTGCTGGTCGTCGGCGGCGGCTACAGCGGCCTGTGGACGGCCCTGATCGCCAAGGAGCGGGACCCCGGGCGCGACGTGGTCCTGATCGAGGCCGAGCAGACCGGCTGGGCCGCCTCCGGCCGCAACGGCGGCTTCTGCGCCGCCAGCCTCACCCACGGCCTCGGCAACGGCCTGGAGCGCTGGCCCGACGAGCTGGCCGCGCTCGAACAGCTCGGCGCCCGCAACCTGCGGGCCATCGAGGACGCGGTGACGACGTACGGGATCGACTGCGACTGGGAGCGCACCGGCGAACTCGACGTCGCCACCGAGCCGCACCAGGTCGAGGAGCTCGCCGAGTTCCACGAGACCGCCAAGCAGTACGGCGACTACGAACTGCTGGACGCCGACGCGGTCCGGGCCCAGGTCGACTCGCCGACCTACCTCGGCGCGCTCTGGGACAAGGACGGCGTGGCGATGCTCCACCCCGCCAAGCTCGCCTGGGGCCTCAAGCAGGCCTGTGAACGGCTCGGCGTCCGGGTCTTCGAGCACACCAAGGCCCTCGACATCGCCGAGTCCGGCTCCGGCATGGCCGTGCGCACGCCCTACGGCCGGGTGTTCGCCCGTCAGGTCGCCCTCGGCACCAACGTGTTCCCGTCGCTGGTCAAGCGGATCCGCCCGTACACCGTGCCGGTCTACGACTACGCGCTGATGACCGAGCCGCTCGGCGCCGAACAGCTCGCCGCGATCGGCTGGGGCAACCGGCAGGGCATCGGCGACAGCGCCAACCAGTTCCACTACTACCGGCTGTCCGCCGACAACCGGATCCTGTGGGGCGGCTACGACGCGATCTACCACTACGGGGCCAAGGTCCGCAGCGAGTACGACCAGCGGCCGCAGACCTACCGGACCCTCGCCCGGCACTTCTTCCAGACCTTCCCGCAGCTGGAGGGCCTGCGGTTCACCCACGCCTGGGGCGGCGCGATCGACACCTGCACCCGGTTCTCCGCCTTCTTCGACACCGCCCACCACGGCAAGGTCGCCCTCGCCGCCGGCTACACCGGCCTCGGCGTCGGCGCGACCCGGTTCGGCGCCGAGGTGATGCTCGACCTGCTGGCCGGCGAGCGCACCGAGCGCACCGCGCTGGAGATGGTCCGGCGCAAGCCGCTGCCCTTCCCGCCCGAGCCGGTCCGCTGGGCCGGCATCGGCCTCACCAAGTGGTCCCTGGACCGCGCCGACCGCAACGCCGGGCGCCGCAACCTCTGGCTCAAGACCATGGACAGACTCGGCCTCGGCTTCGACAGCTGACCCCGGCCCCGCCCCGACCACGGACGGGCGCCCCCCCCCCCCCCCCCCGCCCGCCCGCCCGGGGGGCCCCCCCGGGGGGGGGGGGGGGGGGGGGGGGGGGGGGGGGGGGGGGGCGGGGGGGGGGGGGGGCG
>NZ_JBVHEH010000013.1:0-246227 GCF_055562955.1 Kitasatospora sp. NPDC015121 | reverse complement strand
TCGGGCACAACCCCTTGGACAGCCTGGCCCGCGGCGCCGACAGCTCCCCCCGCCCCCCCCCCCCCCCGGCCGGCCCCCCCGCGCCCCCGCCCCGGGGCGCCCGTCCGTGGTCGCGCCCGGTGGGGCGGTGGGGGCTTGGTCGGGCGGGAGGGGCGGTCGCAGGGGCGGGTATCGGCCAACTGCCCGTATCGCACACGGACGTTCTCGCTCCGGTCCTACAGTGGCTGCATCCGATTATGCAATGTCACACGTCACATGAGAGCGCGTGCACTCCCGTGAAGCGACGCAGCGTGCTGAACGACCCGGCCAACACCCCCGGGAACGGGCGCGGTCGGGGCGTCACCGTCCCGAACTCCTGGCCCGACCGGCTGCCCGCCGCCGTCCGCCGGGACTTCACCGACGCCGGACTCATCACCGAACAGGCCGGACTGGCCTGGTGGCTGCCCATGCGGGTGCGCCGCTGGCCGTTCCCGGCGACGGCCGTCTGACCCGCCGGCCCCACCGCACCGGCTCATCAGCACCGGCTCTTCAGCATCGGCTCTGCAACGGGGAAGGAGACCGGGTGACCGACCGACTCGCCGTCCGACGGCGACCGACGCTGGACGGGGGAGGGCGGCGCGGGCGGCTGGCGCGGCCGCTGCGGGTGCGCGGCTTCCAGCTGCTGGTCCTCGGCCAGGCCGCCTCCGAGTTCGGCAACGCCTTCCAGGTCGTCGCCCTCCCGCTGCTGGTGTACTCCCTCGGCGGCGGCACCGGGCAACTGAGCGCCGTGGTCTCCGCGTTCGGCGTCGGCCGGCTCACCGCCGCACCCCTCGGCGGCATCTGCGCCGACCGCTGGGGCGCCCGCCGGGTTGATGCTCGCCGCCGACCTCGGCCGACTGGCCGCCACCTCGGCGCTCGCCGCCGTCGCCCTGCACCACCGGGACGACCCGCTGCTGATCGGCACGCTCACCGGCCTGGTCGGCCTCGGTGCCGGACTCTTCCTGCCCGCCTCCTGGGCGATCACCCCCGCCCTGCTGCCCGCCGAGGACCTCCAGGCCGGCAACGCGCTCAGCAGCACCGTCACCCACACCGCCGGACTGGTCGGCCCCCCGCTCGCCGGTGTCCTCCTGCTCCGGCTCGACCCCGGCACCGGACTCGTGGTCGACGCCGCCACCTTCGCGCTCTCCGCGCTCACCCTGCTGCTGATCGGCCGGACCGGGGAGCGCACACGGGAGACCCCGACCCGGCCGAGGCGGTCGGCTTCCGCACGCTGCTGCGCGGCTCCCGGCTGCTGCGCGGCCTGCTGGCCGTCACCGTCGTCACCAACCTCACCGTCGGCGGCACGACCCGGATCGGCCTGCCCGCACTGGCCACCGGCGACCTCGCGGCCGGCGCGGTCGGGTTCGGCGCGCTGCTCGCCGCGTTCACCGGCGGCTGCCTGCTCGGCGGCCCGATCGCCGCCGCCCTCACCGGCCTGCGCCACCGGGGCCGGACCGCCGCACTGGCCGCCCTGCTGATGGACCTGGCGGTCGCGCTCGTCCCGTTCGCCGGACTCCACGGGGCCCTGGCCGCGCTGCTGGCCGCCGGCACCGCCTGCACCGTCAACAACGTGCTGCTGCTCACCGGCGTCCAGCACCGCACCCCGCCCGCGCTGCTGGCCCGGGTGATGGCCGCGCTCACCTCCTGCGCGCTGTACGCCTTCCCGCTGTCGGCGCTCGTGGTCGGCGCCGCCGTCACCGCCTTCGGCACCCCCGGGGTCTTCGTCGTCACCGGCCTCACCATGCTGGCCGCCGCCGGACTCACCCTCACCATCCGCGAACTGCGCGAACTGTGAGCGCCCGTCAGGTCGGCACCCGTCAGGGCAGCGGCCGGTCCGGCGGCCGCTCGCCCGCGGCACGGGCCGCCGCGCGGGCGGCCTCCTCGACCCGGCGGCGGTGTCCGGCCCACCAGGCCGCGTCGCCCTCCGGAAGGACCGAGCCGTCCGGCCGCAGACCGGTCGCGCCGTCCACCAACTCCCGGACCAGGTCGGCGTGGCCCGCGTGCCGGTGGGTCTCCGCCACCACGTGCAGCAGCACCCGGCCCAGCGTCAGCCTGCTGTGCGGCGGCCACGGCACCTCGCCGAGCGCCGACAGCGGCAGCCCGTCGATGGTGGCGTCCGCGTGCGCCCAGACCCGGCGGTACTCGGCGAGCAGCACCTCCCGGGACTCCTCCGGCCGCGCCCACAGGTCCGCGTTCGGCTCGGCCGCGCCCGCCACCCACAGCCCCGGGCCGCCCTCGAACGGCCGGCCGAAGGCGGCGCCGAAGTACACCGCCTCCGCGCCCGTCAGGTGCTTGACCAGGCCCAGCAGGTTCGTCCCGGTCGGGGTCAGCGGCCGGCGGGCGTCGTACTCCGACAGGCCCTCCAGCTTCCACACCAGCGCGTCCCGGGCGTCCTGCAGGTACAGCTTCAAGTCCCGCTTGGCGGCGTCGGGTCCGTCGGGTCCGTCGGGCGGGGGCGGTGCGCTCTGCTGGGGCATGGCCGGATTCTGGACGCCGCCCGCGGCCGTCGGCAAACCGTTTTCGCCCCGCGCGCCCGCTCGGTAGCGTGCCCGCCATGCCCATCGACCGCGTCCTGGTGGACGCCGCGATCGACCTCACCCGCCGCTGCTTCCCCGGCCAGGACTGGGGCGGCGCGGCCGCGCTGCGCCTGGACGACGGCACCGTCCTCACCAGCGCCGCGCCCCGGGCCGTCAACGGCGCCGTCCAGCTGTGCCACGAGACCGGCGCGCTCTGCGAGGCGTTCAAGCTCGGCCGCCGCGTCACCGCCTCGGTCTGCGTCACCGCCGCCGACCGCGACCGCGGCTACTGGGTGCTCGCCCCCTGCGGCGTCTGCCAGGAACGCCTGTTCGCCCACGGCCCGGACGTCGAGGTCGGCGTCCCCCTCCTGACGGACCCGCGCCGCTGGCGCACCCTACGGCTGCGGGACGTCCAACCGCACTGGTTCGCCCGGGTGTTCCCCGAGGACGGCATCTGGCCCCCCGGGACGGAGGAGGCACCCTAGGTGGTGACGGCGAAGACCAGCAGGCCCTCCGGCTGCTCCTCCACCACCTCGACGCCTTCGACCACCGCGCGGGACGGGCCGTGCCGCATCCAGGCGACCATCCGCTCCACCTCGGCCGGATCGCCCTCGAAGACGGCCTCGACCCGGCCGTCCGGCAGGTTGCGCACCCAGCCCGCGACGCCCGCCTCCGCCGCCGCCCGGCGGCAGGAGTCGCGGAAGAAGACGCCCTGCACCGTGCCCGAGACCCACACCCGCCGCCGGATCACCCGTCGCCCGCCTCTCCTCGCCGCCCGCCGGCGGGGATCCGCCAGGCACCCGGCAGGTATACCGCAACCGGGCGGCGGCGGGCCGGGAGGACGCGCCGGACCGTCCGGCGGCCGGGCGGCCGGGCGGGCGGGCGCGGTGGGCGCGCCGGGTCAGGCGGTGGCGGCGGGGACCGGGGCGGGGCGGGTGGTGCCGTCCGGGGGAGGGGCGTCGATGCTGCGGCCGAAGGGGCGCCAGGCGAACAGCGTCAGGGCGGCCATCACGGCGGCGGAGAACCAGAACGGGCCGGTCAGCCCGAAGGCCCTCGCGATCGGCCCGCCGAGCAGCGCGCCGAGCGCCGAACCGCCCACCGCCAGCGCCATGAAGGCGCTGTTCACCCGCCCGCGCAGCTCGTCCGGCACGGCGCGCTGCACCAGCGTCCGGTCGACGCCCATCCAGATCGCGCCGTGCACGCCGAACGCGCCCAGCACCGCGCCCGCGACCCACGCCGAGCCCGCCAGCGCCAGGCCGACGTGGGTCAGCGTCTCCAGCACCAGGCCCATCCGCAGCAGCACCGAGGCCGAGAACCGGGCCTGCAGCCTCGGTGCGACCAGTGCCCCCGCCAGGCCGCCGACCGCGCCGGCCGCCAGCAGCAGGCCGTAGCCGAACTCCGACACGCCCAGGTGCTCGCGGGCGTACAGCACCATGACCGAGAAGGCCGCGACCAGCGTCGTGTTCATCAGGCACAGCGCCAGCGTCAGCGTGCGCAGCGCGGGCTGCCGCCACAGCCAGCGCACGCTGTCGGCGAACTGGCGGCGCAGCGGCGCCCGTTCGGGCACCGCCCGGGCCGGGTCGGTGCGCGGGCGTGGGCGCGGGCGCAGGGTGGAGACCAGCGCGGCGGCGCCCGCGAAGCTCAGGGCGTCGAGCGACAGCGGCAGGCCCGCCGCGACGCCGAACAGCAGGGCGCCGAGCGGGGGGCCGCAGAGCCGGTTGAGCACCGAATCGGTGCCGAACATCCGGGAGTTGGCGCGCGGAAGGTCCGCCGAGTCGACCAGCGAGGGCAGCAGCGAGGCGGTCGCGTTGTCACCGAGCGCGGCACAACTGCCCAGCAGGAAGCCCACCGCGTAGATCAGCGGCAGCGACACCGCCCCCGCGTACACCGAGAGCGCCAGCACCGCCGTCAGCCCGGCCCGCGCCGCGTTCGCCGTGACCGCGAGCCGCCGCCGGTCCACCCGGTCGACCAGGACGCCGCTGACCGGGGCCAGCAGCAGCCACGGCAGCTGCTGGGCGAACACCGACAGGCCGACCAGCACCGGATCCCTGGTCAACGACGTCACCAGCAGCGGAGCCGCCGCCGCCACGATCCCGTCGCCCAGCGAGGAGACCGCCGCCGCCGACCACAGCGAGGCGAAGCCGCGCCCCAGCCCGCGACCCGCACCCTTGCGCGCCACGGCCCGCCACCTCCCCGCACCCACCGGAAACCAGGACAAAGCGCGAGGCTAACCGGCGACCCGCCGTCTGCGCACGTGGTTTTCCGACCGGAGGGCCAGGGGGCCCGGCCGGGCTCCCCGGCGGGCGGCCGGCCGCCGGGGCCGGCACCTCGTCCGGCTCGATCAGGTCCAGCCGGTAGCCGAGCCGGCGGGCCACCGCCGCGCTGCGCGGGTCCGCCTCGTCGCAGTGGATCTCGGCCCGCCGTACGGTCGGCGCCCGAGCTGCCCGGGTGGCCACGCCCCGGCCGAGGCGGTCGACGTGGCACCAGCGGCCGATCTCCGCTGCGCCGCCGCCCAGGCCGCCGTGCGGGCCCGCCATCCCGAGCAGCGTCCGGTCGTCGGCCGCGCACACCCCGAACGCGTGGCCGCCCGCCCCGTCCACCGGTGCGGGTGCGCGAACGGCGCGGTGATCGCCGCGCACCGCGCCCCCGCCTCCGTGGCCCGGAACCGGTGCAGCGCCAGCCCTCCGGCGGCGGGGCGTTCCGGGACGTCGCCCGGACGGAGTACGGGGGAGGGAGGGGTCCGCACCGGTCGGACGATTCTCGGCGGCCGGGGCGCGGGCAGCCGGATTCCGGCCGGTCGCGGCCGTCATCCGGGCGTAACGCGGACGCAGTGGAGGCGACAAGAGCCGCCGCTAGGGTCGGGAACGGACGGACCGAGGTGAGGAGTTGCCACGAACAGGCGACAGGCGCGACCCGACTGGCTGACCCACCCGCTGCGCTGGCAGCGCGGGCCGGTGCCCTGGGCGGCGACCGTCCGCGGCGCGGCCGGGATGGCGGTGCCGCTCGGCCTCGCGGTCGCCGCCGGACGGCCCGCCGAGGGCGTGCTGGCCGGACTCGGCGCGATGTTCGCGGGCGTCAACGACCGCCCCGCCGGACGGCGCACCGGCGCGCTCCAGCAGGCCCTGCCCGCGCTGGCCGGTGCCCTCGGCCTGCTGGTCGGCACCGCCGACGGCTGGTGGGCGGTCCCGCTGCTCGGCGCGGTCGGCCTGCTCTGCGGGGCGGTCAGCGTCACCGGGCCGGTCGCCTCCGCCGCCGCCGTCCAGCTCCTGGTGCTCACCGTGCTCGGCTGCGGCATGCCCGTCCCGCTGCCCGGCTGGGCCAAGGCCGGCTGCTACCTGGCCGGCGCCGGGTGGCTCCTGCTGCTGCGCCAACTCACCACCCACCCGAGGCCGTTGCACGCCGAGCGGCAGGCCGTCGCGGACGTCTTCGACGCCCTCGCCGACGCCCTCGCGGCCACCGGCACCGACCGCGCCGAGACCGCCCGCCGCCGCCTCACCGCCACCCTCGACCGGGCCGGCGAACAGCTCCGCACCGACCACGACCACACCCTGCGCACCCGGCTCGCCGCCGCGTCCGCCCTCTGCGAGGCGAGTGTCGCCCTGCTCCGCGACGCCCGCCCGCTGCCCGTCCGGCTCACCACCGGCCCGCGCCGACTGGCCGCCGCCGTCCGCGCCGACCGCCTGCCGGGCCCGCTGCCGGTGCCCGCCGCCGAGACCCCCGCCACGGCGGCCTTCGACCGCGCCGTCCTGCACGCGGCCCTCGCCTTCGGCGAACCGACGGCCGCGGCCGCGGTGGCGGGCCCGGGGGCTCGCGGACGGGCCTGCGGGCGGGCGCGCGGGGTCGCGGTGCGGCGCGGGCTGGCCGGATGGGTGCTGGGCGCGCGGGGTCGGCGCCGGGGCGCGGCCGCTCCCGGGCTGCGGCCGTGGGGGCGGGCCGGGCGGGCGTACGGGCTGCGGGTCGGGGTGTGCGTCGCGGCGAGCGCGGCGCTCGCGCTGGGGCTGCGGGCCGGGCACTGGTACTGGCTGCCCGTCACCGCCGCGTTCCTGGTCAAGCCCGACCTGGGGCCGCTGTTCTCCCGGGTGGTCAACCGCTTCGCCGGGACGGTCGCCGGGGTGCTGCTGGTCGGCGCGCTCGCGCCCGTCCTGCCCGGGGCGTGGTGGCCGGTCGCCGCGGTCGCCGCGACCGGGGCGCTGATACCCGTCGCCCAGCGGCACTTCGCCGCGCAGACCGCCGCCATCACCGTCACCGTGCTGGCCTTCGTCACCGTCGGCGGCGACCCGGGCGCCGCGCCCGGACGGCTCGCCGACACCACGCTGGCCTGCGCACTCGTCCTACTGGTGGGCCACCTGCCCGGACTCGCCGACACCCGGGCCCGGGTCGGCCAGCGCGCCGCGCACGCCCTGCGGCACACCCAGCGCTACCTCGACCACGTCCTGCGCAGCGAGCCCGCCGGGCCCGCCGGGGCGGCCGAGCACCGCGCCGAACTGCGCCGCACCGCCTACCGCACCCTCGCCCAGGCCCGCGCCGCCGCCGAGACCGCCGCCGCCGAACTCCGCCCCGGCGGCCCGGCCGGACCCGACTGGCTGCGCCTGACCGTGCACGCCGAACGCCTCGCCGACGCCGCCACCGCGTACGCCGTCGAACGCGACCACGGCGCCCCCGCCCCCGCCACCCCCGTCGTCCGCACGCTCACCCGCACCCTGGCGGCGGCCGCCGACGCGCTCGACCGCCCCGGCCCGGCCCCGGCCGCGCCGCCCGCGGGCGCGAACGCCGCCCTGCCGCCGGAACTGGACGGGGTGGCCGCCGAGGTGCGGCGGATCCGGGCGCTGGCGACGGGCTGAGGCGCGGTCGGAGCACCTGCCGGGGAGAGCCGATGGCGGCCCCGGCGGCCCCGGCGGCCCCGGTGCTCGCGGGCGGTCCGTCGGTCCCCCCCTGTGCGGGCAGGCCGGCGTCAGGCGTCGGGGCAGGCGGTGAGGTTGGCTTCGAGGCGGGCCAGGACGGCGAGGGTGTCGGCGAGTTCGCCGGTGGTGAGGTCGCCGGTGGCGCGGTCCTCCAGGCGGGCCCAGAGGTCCTCGACCTGTCGGCGCAGGGCGTGGCCGGCGGGGGTGGACTCGACCAGGACGGACCGCCGGTCGCTGGTGGAGCGGGTGCGGCGGACGAAGCCGGCCTTCTCCAGGCGCTGGATGGTGCGGGTCATGGTGGCGGCGTCGGCGCCGAGGCGGCGGGCCAGGTCGGTCTGCCGGGCCCGGCCGTGCTCCCACAGCTGCATCATGACCAGCTCCTGGGCGGGGTGCAGGCCGACCTCGCGGAGCAGTTGGCAGGCCAGGGCGTGGTGCAGCCGGGCCACCCGGAGGATCGCGTGGCTGATCGGCCCGCTGCGGGCGGCCCCGGGGAACTCCTCGCCCTCGGGGCCCCGAGGGGTCGCGTCGAGTTCCATGGCGCTGCTTCCTTCCGCTCGCTCCGGCGCGGCCGTCGCCCGCGGGCCGGGCCCGCGGCGGCCGGGATCGGCTCCGGCCGTCGCGGGCCCGGCTCCGGGTCCGCTTCCTGAGGGCAGGATATGCGCTGGTCAGGCGCCTGCTTCCGAGAGCGTGGGGTAGTCGGTGAGGCCCTTGCCGTCGCCGCCGAACAGGGTGGTCGGGTCGAGCG
Source organism: Kitasatospora sp. NPDC015121 (assembly GCF_055562955.1). Taxonomy (NCBI): domain Bacteria; kingdom Bacillati; phylum Actinomycetota; class Actinomycetes; order Kitasatosporales; family Streptomycetaceae; genus Kitasatospora; species Kitasatospora sp. NPDC015121. The sequence continues at coordinate 238,047 of NZ_JBVHEH010000013.1, read as the reverse complement.
GGTTGAACGGGCCGCCCTGGGCGAGGCGGGCGGGCAGGTCGGGGTTGGCGAGGAACAGCGCGCCGTAGGCGAGCAGGTCGGTGGTGCCGTCCTCGATCAGGGCCAGCTCGTCCGGGCCGGTGGGCGCCTCGCCGGTGAACGGGTTGAGGATGTAGGTGCCCGGCCAGGTCTTGCGCAGCTTGCCGGTCAGTTCGCGCTGCCCGGCGGCCTCCATCTGGTGCAGGTAGGCCAGGCCCAGCGGGGCGAGGGCCTCGACCAGGGCGGTGTACGTGGCCTCGGTCTCGGCGGCGTCGGACTCGTCGATGTCGTTGAGCGGGTTGCCCGGCGAGAGGCGGAAGCCGACCTTGTCCGCGCCGACGGCCTCGGCCACGGCGCGGGCGGTCTCCACGGCGAAGCGGATCCGCTTCTCGGTGCTGCCGCCCCACGCGTCGGTGCGCAGGTTGCTGTTCGGGGCGAGGAACTGGTGCACCAGGTAGCCGTTGGCGCCGTGGATCTCGACGCCGTCGAAGCCGGCCGCGATCGCGTGCCGGGCGGCGGCGGCGAAGTCGGCGACGGTGGCGTGGACCTCCTCGTCGGTCAGCTCGCGCGGGGTGACCCGGTCCTGCGGGCCGGTGGCGGTGAAGACCTGGCCGGCGGCCGTCACGGCGGACGGGCCGACCGGCTGGAGGCCGGCGATCGAGGGGTGCCCGGCCCGTCCGACGTGCATGATCTGCAGGAAGACCACGCCGCCCGCCGCGTGCACCGCGTCGGTCACCTGGCGCCAGGCCTCGGCTTGTTCGGCGGTGTGGATGCCCGGAGTGTCGGGGTAGCCCTGGCCGACCAGGGACGGCTGGGCCGCCTCGGTGATGATCAGGCCGGCCGAAGCGCGCTGCGCGTAGTACTCCGCCATCAACGGAGTCGTCGTCTGACCGGCACCGTGGGCGCGGGCGCGGGTCATCGGCGCCATCACCAGACGGTTGGCCAGGCGCTTGCCGCCCAGCTCGTAGGGCTCGAAGGCCTTCGACATGCTCGTTGCTCCTAGAAAGGGAGGGGGGCCGTGTCACGCGGGCTGCGCGGAGCACACGCTATCGATCCTTGTCCGAACAAGGAAGCGATTCCCTGATCTTTTCCTCCATCAAATACCGCCCACGGTAAGGAAGATGATCGAACGGGTGGGGGGAATAGGAGGGAAAGAATGGCCGGACAGGAACACGTGTTCGAGAATTCCGGGCCCGGACGGCGGCCGGTCCGCTGACACCCCGGGGCGGTAACCTGCAGACTTCGAACAGCGCGCCGCCGCCCGCCCGGGCCGGCGGCGCGGGAACCGGGCGGAGGGGGCGCGGAGTTGGCGGAGGGCAGGGGAACGGGGAGCCGACGGCCGACCCTGGAGGCGGTCGCCGCCCACGCGGGCGTCGGGCGCGGCACGGCCTCCCGGGTGATCAACGGGTCGGACAAGGTCAGCGGCAAGGCCCGCGAGGCCGTGCTCCGGGCGGTCGCCGAACTCGGCTACGTGCCCAACAACCTGGCCCGCGGCCTAGTCCGGCGGCGCACCGACACCGTCGCCCTGGTGATGGCCGTCTCCGAGGACGCGGTCTGGGACGAGCCCTACTTCTCCGTCCTGGTGCGCGGCATCAAGCGCGGCCTCGCCGGAACGGGCCTGCAACTGCTGCTCGCCATCGCGCAGTCGCAGCCCGAGGAGGAGCAGCTGCTGCGCTACCTGACGGCCCAGCACGTCGACGGCGTCCTGCTGACCTCGCTGCGCGGCGACGACCCGCTGCCCCGCCGGCTGGAGGCCAGCGGCATCCCCACCGTGGTGATCGGCGCCCCCACCGGCTTCGACCCCGTCCACTGCGTCGACGTCGACAACCGGGACGGCGCCCGCCGGGCCGTCCGGCACCTGGTCGGCCAGGGGCGCCGGCGGATCACCACCATCACCGGCCCGCAGGACACCCGGGCGGGCGTCCAGCGCCTCCAGGGCTTCCACGACGCCCTCGCCGACGCCGGGTTGACACCCGGCCCGGTCGTCCACGGCGACTTCTCCGCCGACTCCGGCGTGCTCGCCATGGCCGACCTGCTCCAGCTCGACCCGGAACTCGACGCCGTCTTCGCGGCCTCCGACAGCATGGCGATCGGCGCCATGCGGGTCCTCAAGGAGCACGGCCGCCGGGTCCCCGCGGACGTGGCCGTGGTCGGCTTCGACGACTCGCCGATCGCCGTGCACACCGACCCGCCGCTCACCTCCGTCCACCAGCCGCTGGAGCGGATGGGCCGGGAGATGATCCGGATGCTGATCGCCCGGATCAACGGCGAGGCGGTGGCCCGCCCGGTGGTCGTCTTCGAACCGCAGCTGGTGGTACGGGACTCGGCCTGAACCGGCCGCCCCCGGCAGAACGCGAACGCGGAAAGGAAGAGCACGTGGAGTACGGGGCAGAGGCCCGGATCGAGGACGCCGGCCACCTGCTGGTCGCACCGGCCCGGGCCCGGGAGGACGAGACGGTCCGCCGGTTCTCCGGCACGGTGCTCACCCCCGCGCGGCTCGCCGCCGACCCGCCCGACCTCGCCGGCCGGACCGTCTACCTGTACGGCGCGGAGGCGGCGGCCCGGGCGGACCAGGACCTGCTGCGCACCGCCGAGCGGGTCTACGCGGTGAGCCGGACCGAGCGGCCCGGCGGTCCCGAGCGGCCGGGCGGGACCGAGCGGCCCGGCGGGACCGGGCGGCCGGGCGGGGGCGGCGAACCCGGCGGGACCGAGCGGCCCGGCGAGGGCGGCGAACCCGGCGGGACGCCCTGGCCGGTGGTCGGCCCCGGCCGGGTGCCGCTGCGGGTGGGCGACGGCGCCGGGGTGTACTACCGGCGCTTCTTCGACCCCGCCGACGACCACTTCGGCCGGATCGGCGCCGAGCACGCCTTCCAGTCCCTGACCGAGTCCACCAAGCCCGGCACCGCCCACCGCAGCGGCATCTACCTGACCCCCGTCACCCGGGACGGCGACGACCTGCACTTCCGCCTGCTGCGCTGCTCCACCAACCTCTCCGGCCCCACCGAGGGCTTCCGCGCCACCGACACCCGCATCGTCGACGCCCTCAACCGCGAGGCCGCCGCCGTCTTCCGCGGCCACGCGCCGCTGAACCACGTCCTCGCGCAGATCTACCACAACACCCGTGCCACGGCGGAGCGCAGGCAGGCCAAGGCCCGGATCTCCGCCCACGCCGACAAGACCAAGGACATGCCCGCCAACGGCATCATGGCCTTCTGCACCTTCTACGACCGCACCGACGGCCTGCTGCCGCTCGCCGAGGACCCGTACGACCTCGGCGTGCGCGGCGTCAGCGCGCTGACCAGGCTGCGCTTCCTCCCCAAGGAGGGAGGCCCCGGGGAGTTCACCGTGACGCTGCACCCCGGCTCGGTGCTCCTGGTGCCGCTCTCCACCAACCGCAGCCACACGCACGAGATCCGCCCCTCCGCGCTGCCCGCCGACCTGCTCCCCACCCGGCTCGGCTACGTGGTGCGCTGCTCGGCCACCGAGGCCGTCCACCGCGACGGCCGCACCTACCTCAAGACGCCCGCCGGCCCGGCCGAACTGCTCCCGCCCACCCGGGACGGCATGGACGAGCTGCGCCGGCTGTACGCCGAGGAGAACCGCGGCACCGCCCCCGTCGACTACGGCGGCCGGTTCCCGTTCAGCATGAACGCCGGCGACTACACCGCCCCGAGGGCCTGACCCCGTGGACGGCATCCGCACCCACCGGCTGGCGACCGACCGGGACCTGTTCGCCGAACTCGCCGCGGCCACCCGCTGGGAGCAGGTCGGCAAGGGCCGCCGGGCCGCCGTCCTGGTCCGGCCGCGGCCGGACGGGCTGGTACCGCTGGTGCGCACCACCGCCCGGTACGCGGACCCGGCGCAGCGCTTCCGGCCGGTGCACGCGTGGCTCGCCGACCGGATCCGCGAAGTCGCCGGCCCGGTACAGGAGTTCGACAACGCGCTCGCCGAGGTCTACACCGACGCCTACGCCCGGATGGGCGCGCACTCCGACCTGGCGCTCGACCTGGCCGAGGGGTCGTCCATCGCCGTCCTCTCCTGCTACCGGCGGGCCGGGGCCGGACCGCCGAGGACGCTGGTGTTCGAACCCAAGGAGGGCGAGCCGGGGGAGCGGACGACGATCCCGCTGCTCCACCACGGCGTCGTGGTGTTCCCGGTCGCCACCAACCGGCGGCTGCGGCACCGGATCCTGCTGGAGCCGCCCGCCCGGGCGGCCGACGACGAGTGGCTCGGGGTGACCTACCGGACCTCCCGGACCGGGCTGCGCCACCGCGACGGCCGGGCGCACCTCCCGCAGGGCGAGCTGACCGCCGCCACCGAGGAGCAGCGGCGCGCGTTCCTCCTGCTGCGGCGCCGGGAGAACGCGGAACCGGACTTCCGCTACCCGCCGCTGACCTACACCCTCAGCCCGAGCGACCTGCTGCCGCCGGTCTGATCCGTCACCCGCCCGTCGGCGGGCCGTCACCCGACCGGCCTGCCGGGGCGGCCCGCCGGGCCGGTAGACTCGCCCGGCACTGACAACGTTGACATCGGGGGCGACGGTGGGTCGGTGCGCCAACGACGCCACCGTCCCGTCTGGAGAGAACCCGCATGCCACTGGCGCTCGTCGCCCTCGCCGTGACCGCCTTCGCGATCGGCACCACCGAGTTCTCCGCGATGGGCCTGCTGCCGCAGATCGCCGACGGCCTGGACCGCACCATCCCGCAGACCGGCTGGCTGATCTCGCTGTACGCGCTGGGCGTGGTGATCGGGGCGCCGCTGCTCACCGCCGTCGCCGCGAGACTGCCGCGCAAGACCGTGCTGATCGGGCTGGCCGGCCTGTTCACCCTCGGCAACCTGCTGTGCGCCGTCGCCCCCAGCTTCGCCTTCCTCGCCGTCGCCCGGCTGATCACCGGCCTGCCGCACGGCGCGTTCTTCGGCGCCGGAGCGGTCGCCGCCGCCGAACTGGTCGCCCCGCACCTGCGGGCCCGCGCCGTGTCGGTGATGTTCTCCGGCCTGACGGTCGCCAACATCCTCGGCGTGCCCGCCGCCACCCTGCTCGGCCAGCACCTCGGCTGGCGCTCCGCGATGCTCGTGGTGGTCGCGATCGGCCTGCTCGGCGCCGCCGCCATCGCCCGCTACGTCCCGCGGCTGCCCAGCCACCCCGGCGCCGGACTGCGCAGCGAACTCGCCACCTTCCGCAGCGGACAGCTCTGGCTCGCCCTGGCCACCGTGGTGTTCGGCTGCGCCGGACTGTTCGCCTGCTACACCTACATCACCCCCACCCTCACCGAGGTCGCGGGCTTCGCCGAGGGCTCGGTCACCTGGGTGCTCGCCCTGTTCGGCGTCGGCATGACCCTCGGCAACGTGATCGGCGGCTACGCGGCCGACCGGGCGCTGCGCCCCGCCATCTGCGCCGCGTTCCTGGCGATGACCGGCGCGCTCGGCCTGTTCGCGGTCACCGCGCACGAGCGCTGGGCGGCCGCCGCGACGGTGGTGCTGATCGGCCTGGCCGGCTTCGCGACCGTCCCGACCGTGCAGACCCTGGTGATCCGCAAGGCCCGCACCGCCCCCACCCTGGCCTCCGCGACCGTGCAGGGCGCGTTCAACCTCGCCAACGCGATGGGCGCCTGGCTCGGCGGCCTGGCCATCGACGCCGGGTACGGGTTCACCTCGCCCTCGCTGGTCGGCGCGGGCCTGTCGCTGCTCGGCTTCGCGATCGCCGCGCTCTCCTGGTCGGCGGACCGGCGCGACCGGGTGGCCGTCGCCGACCACCCGGTCCCGGTGGAACGGCCCGTCACGGCGGGCTGAGCGGCACCCGCCCGAACCGCCCCCTCCCCTTCCCACCCCGCCCCACCCCCTTCCGAAGGAGCGTTCCCCGATGGCGCAGTCGAGTGTTCCGCGCGGCCGGGTCGGCGTGCTGCTGCCGCGCGACCTGCCCGTGCACCAGGTCCTGCCGTACGCGCGCCGCGCCGAGGAGCTGGGCTTCGACGAGCTGTGGGTGGTCGAGGACCTCGGCTGGCGCGGCGGCGTCGCCCAGGCCGCGAGCGTGCTCGCCGCGACCGGGCGGATCACCGTCGGCATCGGCATCCTGCCGGCCGGCGCCCGCAACGTCTGCTTCGCCGCGATGGAACTCGCCACCCTCGCCCAGCTCCACCCCGGCCGCCTCACCGCCGGCGTCGGCCACGGCATGCGCGCGTGGATGGAGCAGGCCGGCGGCGCCTGGCCCGCCAGCCCGCTCACCCTGCTGCGCGAGTACACCACCGCGCTGCGCGCCCTGCTGCGCGGCGCGGCCGCCCCCGCCGACGGGCGGTACGTGCGCTGCGCGGGCGTCCGGCTCACCGAGACCCCCGAGACGGCGCCCCCCGTGCTGCTGGGCGTCCGCGGCCCCAAGTCGCAGGCGCTCGCGGGCGAGAGCGCCGACGGGCTGCTGCTCGCCGAACCCGCCCCGCCCGGCTACGTCGCCGCCTCGCTGCGGCTGTTCGGCCGCGACGGCGCCGAGGTGGTCACGTACGACGTCGCGGCCGTCCACGAGGACGGGGACGCCGCCGTCGAACGGGTCCGGGCCGGACTGGCCGCGATCGGCGAGCCCGACTGGGCGCCGCACATCGCGCCGCTGCCGTTCGCGGCGGAGTTCCGCGCGCACCGGGCCGCGAGCGCGGACGGCGCGGAGTTCGCCCGGACGATGCCCGCCGGGTGGGTCCGCGAACTCGCCGTCGCGGGGACGCCCGCGCAGGCCCGCGCCGCGATCGCCGCCCGCTGGGCGGCCGGCGCGACCTGCGTGGTCCTCACCCCGGTGGGGGCGGACCCGCTGGGGGAGCTGGAGGCGCTGGCGCGGGCGCTGCCCGGCCGGGGGTAGCGCGTCGGGTCACCGTCCGGGGTCCTCGGCGGCGCGGGCCCGCCGACGGGCTCCGGTGCCCAGCAGCTCGGCCCCGCCGTCCCCCGGGCCGCCGAGGGGGTCTCGCGCGGGAGCCGGGTGGTCGAGCCAGGAGCCGGCCTGGGCGGTGAGGTCGACGGGTTCGTACCAGGAGCTGAGGCCGAGGAGCTTGCTGCCGAGGTCGGTGAGGCGGGCGGTGGGGTAGCGCTTGGACTCGTGGAGGACGGGGTCGCCGAGCAGGGTGCGGTTCCAGTGCGGGGTGTGCAGGTGGCGCCAGGAGTCGACGCGGGACTCGCGCAGCCGCTGGTGCTCCTCCAGGGCGGGCATCATGGCGAGGTACTGGACGGCGCGCACGCCCCGCTCGGAGCGGTTGCGGGCGACGCCGTGGGCCAGCAGGCCGTTCCAGATCAGCAGGTCGCCGGGGTGCAGCTCGGGGCGGACCACCGGGAGTTCGGCGCGGTCGAGGTCCGGGCGGCGGGGGTCGCGGCCGGCGGGCTGGGCGAGCCGCCAGGCGTCGAAGCGGCGGAAGAGTTCGGGGCTGCAGTGGAAGCCGCCGGTCTCCGGCGCGGTCTCGTTGAGCGCGATGATGCCCTGCACCCGCTGCGGGGGCACGCCGAGCGAGGTGTCGATGTCCCAGTGCAGGCGGAGGTCGGCGCCCCGGTCGGCGGGGTCGACCAGCGAGCGGTCGCGGCTGCCCCGGTTGGGCGGGTTGAGGTTGAGCCGGTCCAGGGTGACCCACAGCTCCTCGCAGTCCCAGACGTCCACGAAGGCGTCGTAGACCCGCTGGTCCTGCCGGCTGTCCCAGAGCAGTTGGTGGTGGTAGGCCTCGACGAAGCCGTAGGCGTGCAGCCGCCGTTCCAGGTCGGAGCGGAACGGCCGGTCGGCGTACCAGCCGGCCGGGTCCAGCGGGTCCAGGCCCTGGAACTCCCAGGCGAAGTCGAGCAGTCGGCGGGCGTGCCCGGCCGGCACCGCCTCGCGGACGACCACGTAGCCGTAGGTCTGCCAGTGCGCGAAGTCCTCCTCCGAGAGCACCCGCAGCGGGCGGGACTTGGTGAGTTCGCGCAGGGTGTGCTGGGCGAGGTACGACTCGCCGTCGCTGCTGAAGTACGGGTGGTCGCCGGCGGCCCGGTAGAGGTGGGCGCGGCGGGGCGACACGGACATCATGGGGCGGCCCTCCAGGGCGGGAGCGGGTGGCCGGGGTGCGGCGGGGGACGGGGACGCGTCCCGGGGGCCGGAGGAGGGCAGCCGGTCGCGAACGGCCCCGAGGTGGGGCCGCAGGGGTGCGGGCGACGGGGAAGGACGGCGGACTGGGCGCCGCGATCGCTCCGATGCCGCCACATTGGTTCAGACCAAAACCGCTTGTCAAGTTCCTGCCGGGTAACCGGGGTTGATCGCGGGTCAAGCTCGGACCGGTTGCGACTTGGTCTAGACCTGGACGCGGCGGGGCGGTGCACCGACCCGTGACCCCGGCGGCCGGCCCCGGGCACACTGGGCCGATGCCGACCCCCCACTGGCCGCTGCCCGGCCTGACCGTCCGCACCGAGCGCCTCGAACTGCGGCTGCCCACCGAGCCCGAACTGCACGCCCTCGCCGACCTCGCCGCCGCCGGCGTCGTCGCCCCCGGCACCCGCCCGTTCCGCTCCGCCTGGGCCTACGCCGCGCCCGCCGAACGCGCCCGCGCCGTCCTGCGCGCCCACTGGCGCGCACTGGCCGACTGGAGCCCCGAGGACTGGAGCCTGCCCCTGGTCGTCTTCGCCGACGGACGGCCCGTCGGCGTCCAGTCCGTCCGGGCCAAGGAGTTCGCGGTGCGCCGCGAGGTCCTCTCCGGCTCCTGGCTGGCCCTCCCGCACCACGGCCGGGGCCTCGGCACGGCCGCCCGCGCCGCCATGCTCCACCTGGTCTTCGCCGGCCTCGGCGCCACCGACGCCACCTCCCACTCCTTCGCCGACAACGCCCCGTCCATCGCCGTCTCCCGCCGCCTCGGCTACCGCCCCGACGGCGTCGACCGCGACAACCGCCACGGCGCACCCGCCACCACCCTGCGCTTCCGCCTCACCCGCGAGCAGTGGGACGCCACCCGGCGGCCCGAGGTGCGGCTGACCGGCGTGGACGCCTGCGCCGAACTGTTCGGCACCTGACCGGGCCGGCGGACCGGCGGGAACGGCGGCGGCCGGCCGGCCGGTGAGCCGCTACGGAGGGGGGAAGGGGACGAGGACGGAGCGGTGCGGTGGTGCCCTACCTGATCGTGCTGGGCGTACTGGGCGCGGTGCTGACCGCGCTCGGCCTCGCCGGGCGGGCGCTGCGCCGGCGCGGCGGCACCGGCGCCGCCGCGCTGAGCGGCGCGCTGGCCGGGTACGAGGAGGCGATGCGCGCCACCTCGTACCAGGCGCACGCCCAGCTGCGCGCGGACGCCGACCGGGTCGCCCCGGTCACCGCGCCCGACGGCTTCCGGCCGCTGCTGCCGCCGCCCGGCCGCGGTCCGGTCAGGCGCCGTCGGCGGCGGTGGCGGCCGTGACGGTCACCTTGAGGTGCTTCATGATCGGCTGGTCGCTCTGCGCGCTGTAGTCGCCGATCGCGCACAGCACGTTCATCTCCGGCATGTAGCCGGCCGCGCAGCCCCGCGGGAGGTCGTACGGGACGGCGAGGTAGCCGCGCAGCGAGCGGGTCGAGCCGTCGCGGGCGGTGGCGGTGACGTCCACGGGGGAGAACGCGTCGAGGTGCCGCTCGCGCATGTCCTGGCGGTTCATGAAGACCAGGGTGCGCAGGTTCCTCACGCCCCGGTAGCGGTCGTCGTCGGAGTAGATCGTGGTGTTCCACTGGTCGTGCGAGCGCATCGTGCCCAGCACCAGGGTGCCGGGGGCGGGGATCACGTCCGGCAGCGGGGCGGTGGAGAACTCGGCCTTGCCGGACGGGGTGAGGAAGACCAGCTCGCGGGCGGGCTGGCGGATCCGGAAGCCCAGCGGCAGCCGCACCCGGCGGTTGAAGTCCTCGAAGCCGTCCAGCACCTTCGCCATGGTGTCGCGGATCCGGTCGTAGTCCTCGACGTACCACTCCCAGGGCGTGCCGCTGCCCGGCAGCGCGGCCCGGGCCAGGCCGGCGATGATCGCGGGCTCGGAGAGCAGCTGCCGGGACGCGGGCTTCTTCCGCATCCCCACCGACAGGTGCACCATGCTCATCGAGTCCTCCACCGAGGAGGCCTGCACCCCGCCGCGCTGCCGGTCCTGCTCGGTGCGCCCCAGGCAGGGCAGGATCAGCGCCCGCCGCCCGTGCACCAGGTGGCTGCGGTTCAGCTTGGTCGACACGTGCACCGTCAACTCGCAGCGCGACAGGGCCCGGTACGTGTAGGCGGTGTCCGGCGCGGCCAGCGCGAAGTTGCCGCCCATGCCGACGAACACCTTCACCTCGCCGCGCGCCATCGCCCCGATCACCCCGACGGTGTCCAGCCCGTGCGCGCGCGGCGCGTCGATGCCGCAGACCTCGGAGAGCCGGTCCAGGAACTCCGGCGCCGGACGGTGGTCGATCCCGCAGGTCCGGTTGCCCTGCACGTTCGAGTGCCCGCGCACCGGCGACGGGCCGGCGCCCTCCCGGCCCAGGTTGCCGCGCAGCAGCAGCACGTTGACGATCTCCCGGACGGTGTCCACCCCGTGCTCGTGCTGGGTGACGCCCAGGCACCAGGAGAAGATCGACCGGTCCGCCTCCCGGTACACCTTCGCCGCCCGCAGCAGCTGGGGCCGGCTCAGGCCGCTCTGCCGCTCCAGCTCCTCCCACGGGGTGTTCTCCACCAGCTCCCGGTACGCCGCGAAACCGGTGGTGTGGCGCTCGACGAACTCCGCGTCCAGCGCCTTCGGGTCGTGCGCCGACTGCTCCAGCACCGCCTTCGCGATGCCCCGCAGCAGCGCCAGGTCCCCGCCGATCCGCACCTGCAGGTTCAGCGTGGAGGTGGACGTCGCCCGGTTCAGCGCCATGTTCGCGAACTCGTGCGGCACGATGGTGCGGGTCGCCGCCGCCTCCACCAGCGGGTTGACGTGCACCACCTGCGCGCCGCGCCGGGTCGCGTCGGCCAGCGCGGTCAGCATCCGCGGCGCGTTGGACGCCGCGTTCACGCCCAGGATGAACAGCGCGTCCGCCGCCTCCCAGTCGCGCAGGTCGGCCGTCCCCTTGCCGGTCCCGATCGAGGCCGTCAGCGCCCGGCCGGACGCCTCGTGGCACATGTTCGAGCAGTCGGGGAGGTTGTTGGTGCCCAGCTCGCGGGCCAGCAGCTGGTAGAGGAAGGTCGCCTCGTTGCCGAGCCGCCCCGAGGTGTAGAACGCCGCCTCGTCCGGGGAGTCCAGGCCGCGCACCACCTCGCCGAACAGGTCGAACGCCCGCTGCCAGTCGATCGGCAGGTACCGGTCGGTGTCCGGGTCGTAGACCATCGGCTCGGTCAGCCGGCCCTGGTCCTCCAGCGCGAAGTCGCTCCACGTCGACAGCTCGGTGACGGTGTGCGCGGCGAAGAACTCCCGGCCGACCCGCTTGCCCGTCATCTCCCAGGTGACGTGCTTGATCCCGTTCTCGCAGATGTCCAGGTGCAGACCCTTATAGTCGTCCGGCCAGGCGCAGCCCGGACAGTCGAACCCGCCGTCCTCGTGGTTCATCCGCAGCACCGCCCGCGGCCCGTCCACCCACTCCCCGGTGGCCGCCAGCACCTTCGCCACGCTCTTCGCCGCCCCCCACCCCGCCGCCGGATGGCGGTACGGCTCGGACGACGGCGGCGCCGACGGCGCCGCCCCCACACTCGGTTCCACCTGCGGTTCCTCGGCAGCGGTCACGGCACGCCTCCCGGCTCTCGGACACTCCTCACGGCAACGGCACCCCCATCGTGCCCACCGCCGCCCCGTCCGCCCGAGAGCCGCGCCGGAGCCGGAGGCCGAGCCTGGCCGGAGCCGCCATGGGTCGGCACGGGGCGGTTTTCCGAACCCCGAACACGGGCGGTGGCACCATCGAAGCGCCCGAGGCCCCGCGGCCACGATGAGGACATGGACGAGAAGACGAACGACCCGCTGGACCTACTGGACGCACTGGATGGGCCGGACGTACCGGAGGTCTCGCAGGCGGTGGCCCGGGCGGACGGGCTGCACCGGCGGTACGGGCGCGGGGCGCGGGCCGTGGCGGCGCTGCGCGGAGTGAGCGTCCGGCTCGCGGCCGGCACCTTCACCGCCGTGATGGGCCCCTCCGGCTCCGGGAAGACCACCCTGCTGCACTGCCTCGCCGGTCTGGACCGGCCCGACCGCGGGACCGTCCACTGGGGCGACACCGAGATCGGGGCCCTCCCCGAACGCCGACTCGCCGCACTGCGCCGGGAGAACGTCGGATTCGTCTTCCAGTCGTTCAACCTGATGCCCGCCATGACCGCCGCCCAGAACGTCGAGCTACCCGGCCGCCTCGCCGGACACCGCCCCGACCGGCACCTGGTCCACCGGGCCCTGGCCCGGGTCGGCCTGGACGGTTGCGCACGCAAACGCCCGGCCACCCTCTCCGGCGGCCAGCAGCAGCGCGTCGCCGTCGCCCGCGCCCTGGTCACCCGCCCCCGCGTCCTGTTCGCTGACGAACCGACCGGCGCCCTCGACCGCGCCACCGGACGGGAAGTCCTCACCCTGCTGCGCGAAGGCGTCGACCAGGACGGCCGGACCTGCGTCATGGTCACCCACGACCCGGCCGCCGCCGCGTACGCCGACCGGGTGCTGCTGCTCGCCGACGGCCTGCTGGTCGACGAGCTCCCCCGCCCGACGGCCGACCAGGTCGCCCGGGCGCTCGCCCTCCTCGGGGCGGCGGCCGACGAGACGGACGGGGCGGGCCGATGATGACCGTCGCCCTCGCCTGGGGACAGCTCCGGCGCAGGCCGGCCGGGTTCGCGGGAGCGGCCGTGGCCCTGCTGCTCGCCGTCGCCGCCGTCACCGCGCTCGGCGCGCTGCTCGGCTCGGAACGCGGCGTGAGCACCGCGCAGCGCCGAGCGGCCGGCGGGCCCGGCGTGGTGCTGATCGCCGGGGCGTTCGGGGAGATCACCGTCCTGGTGGCGTTCTTCGTCGCCCTGCACACCCTCGGCTTCGCGCTGCGCCACCAGTACCGCGACCTCGCCCTGCTGCGCACCGTCGCGGCCACGCCCCGGCAGGTCCGCCGACTGCTGCGCGCGCAGAGCGCCCTGCTCGTCCTCGCCGTCGCCGCCCCCGGCGGCCTGCTCGGCACCGCCGCCGCCCACGCCTTCCTCACCGCGCTGCGCGAACGGGGACTCGCCGCACCGCAGGCCCGGATCGGCGCCACCCTCCCCGTCGCGCTCGCCGCCACCGTCGTCGCCCTGCTCATCGCGGCCGCCGCCGCCACCGTCGCCGCCCGCCGGATCACCCGGCCCGCCCCCGCCGCCGCGCTCACCGGCAGCACCGGCGGCACGCCGCGTCCCGGCGTCCTCCGTCCGGTCGCCGCCGTGCTCGCCCTGGCGGGCGGCGGCCTGCTGCTGCGCCTCGCCGCGACCAGAACCGTTGAGGAAGTCGACAAATCGGCACAGGCCACGCTGCTCGCAACCCTCGCCCTGCTGGCCGCCGTCGCCCTCGCCGGGGCCCCGCTGGTCCGCCTCCCCGCCGCGCTGCTCGGCGCCGCCACCCGCACCCTCGCGCCCCGCGCGGGCTGGCTCGCCGACGCCAACCAGCGCGGCCACGCCCACCGCCTCGCCGCCGCCGTCCTACCCGTCGCCCTGCTCACCGGACTCTCCACCACCATGGCCACCATGACGGCCACCGCCCGGCACTCGGCGGTCCTCTCGGACGGGGCCACCTCCGCCACCGACATCTGGCTGCGCCAGGTCGAACTCGGCCTCCTCGCCACCTTCGGCGCCGTCGCCACCCTCACCACCCTGATCGGACTGACCGCCGAACGCCGCCGCGAACTCGCCCTGCTCCGGCTGGTCGGCGCCACCCGCGCCCAAGTCCTCCGCGCCGTCACCGCCGAAGCCGCCCTCACCTGCGCCGTCGGCCTGCTCCTCGGCGCCCTGGTCACCGCCGCCACCACCAGCGCCTTCAGCACCGCCGCCCTCGGCACCCCGCTCCCCGTCGTTCCCCTCGGCACCTGCGCCCGCACGGTGGCCGCAGTCGCGCTGCTCACGTTGCCCACCACTCTCGCCACGGCGGTTGTCGCCCTGCGCGGGCGGGCGGCGGAAGCGGCGGTGGGTGGGTGAGGTGGTCGTCGGGCCGCGTGGGCGGGGAGCGGAGCGGATGGTGCAGGGTGGTGTTCCTGACGGAGGCGGACGGGAGGCGTCGGCGGTGGGCGGGACGGGGTGGCGGCGGTGGTGGGCGGTGCGGCCCGGGGAGTGGGGGTTCGCGGTGCTCGGGCTGCCGGTGGCGCTGTCGGGCGGGGCGTACGCGCTGGCCGCGCTGTACGCCGGGGCGCTGCTGTCGCTGACCGTCGTCGGGCTCCCGGTGGCGGCGGCCGCGCTGACCGGTGCCAGGGCGCTGGGCCGGCCGCACCGGTGGCTGGTCCGGCGGCTGCTCGGCGCCGAGGTGCCCGACCCCGGGCGGCCGGTCCGGTCGCCGGGCGCGGTCGCCGCGATCCGCGCGGCGCTCACCGACGCCACGGCCTGGCGCGCCCTCGGCTACCTGCTGCTGCGGCTGCCGCTCGGCCTGCTCGGGGCCGTCGCCGTCCTGCTGCCGCTCGGCTGCGGCTGGCTGCTCGGCTTCCCGCTCTGGCTGCGCCTGCTGGAGGACGGCCCGCACCCCGCCGGGCCGTCCGACGTCCTCGCCCCGCTGCTGGGCCTGGCCGCACTCGCCGCCGCGGTCCCCGCCGTCCGACTGCTCGCCGGGGCCGAGCGGCGGCTCGCCCGCCGACTCCTCGGGCCGGGCCGCGCCCAGCAGCGGGTCCGCGAACTGGAGGCCGCCCGCCACACGCTGCTCACCACCGGAGCCGAACGGCTCCGCCGGCTCGAACGCGACCTGCACGACGGCACCCAGGCCCGCCTGATCGCCGTCGCCCTCACGCTGGCCCTGGTCGACGACGTCCTCACCGGTCCGCACCCCGACGCGGCCCGGCTGCGCACCCTGGTCGACCGGGCCCGGGGTCAGACCGACGACACCATCGCCGAACTGCGGGTCCTCACCAGCGGACTGCGCCCCACCGGGCTCGACGGCGGACTCGGCGAGGCGCTGCCCGCCCTCGCCGCCGGCTGCGCCGTCCCCGTCACGCTCCGCCTCGACCTCCCGGAGCGCCCGGAGCCGGTGATCGAGCAGACCCTCTGGTACTGCGCCGCCGAACTCCTCGCCAACGTCAGCCGGCACAGCGCCGCCCGCACCGCCGAACTCACCGTCACCACGACCGGCACCCTCGTCCGCCTCGCCGTCCGGGACGACGGGCGCGGCGGGGCCGCCCCCGGACCGGCGCACCCGGGCGGCGGCGGGACGGGGCTGGCCGGACTCGCCGAACGCCTCGCCGCCGTCGACGGCCGGCTGCGGGTGGACAGCCCGCCGGGCGGCCCCACGACGGTCACCGCCGAACTGCCCGCCCGGCTGTGACCGCCGCGGCCGCCCCGTTCCGCCACGGCGTCGGTCGTCCGGCCCGGCGTCAGCCCGTCTCGGCGAGGTAGGCGAGCACCGCCAGCACCCGCCGGTTGTCCGCCGGGGAGGCGTGCAGGTCGAACTTGGTGAACACGGCGGCGACGTGCTTCTCCACCGCGCGTTCCGAGACCGACAGCCGTTCGGCGACCGCCCGGTTGGAGCGGCCCTCCGCCATCAGCGCGAGGACCTCGCGCTCGCGCGGGGTGAGGGCGTCGACCGCGCTGCGGCGGCGGGCGCGCAGCAGGTGGGCGACGACCTCCGGGTCGAGGGCGGTGCCGCCGGAGGCGACCCGGTGCAGGGAGTCGACGAACTCCGAGGTGCGGGTGACCCGTTCCTTCAGCAGGTAGCCGATCCCGGCCGCGCCGCCCGCGAGCAGCCGGGCCGCCCAGGAGGTCTCCAGGTGCTGGGAGAACACCAGCACGCCGACGTCCGGGTGCGACTGCCGGATCCGCAGCGCCGCCCGGACGCCCTCGTCGGTGTGCGTCGGCGGCATCCGCACGTCCACCACCGCGACCCGCGGACGGTGCGCCGCGACCGCCGCCAGCAAGTCCTCCGCCGTGGCGACCGCCGCCGCCACCTCGCAGCCGCGCACCGCCAGCAGCTCCGCCATGCCGTCCCGCAGCACCGCCGAGTCCTCGGCGAGCACCACCCGCAGCCGTTCCTCCGTCATCCCCCCATTGTGGCCCGTCCCGACGGCCCGTCAGTCCACCGCCGGGGCCCGGCGCGGGCACCGCGGCGGCCCCCGGGCGGGGGCGGGCCCAGGGGCAGGCCGGGGTCGGGGCGGGGTCAGGCCAGGGCGTTGTCCAGCCAGTGGGCGAGCAGGGCGTCCTCGCCGGTGACCTCCAGGGTCGGGGTGGTGGCGGGGATCCGGCGCTTGAGCAGCAGGAGCAGGTCCGCGCCGGTGCCGGTGACCGCCACGTCGGCGGGGCGGGCGGTGGCGGCCGGGTCGCCGGTGGTCCGCGGGCCGTCCGGGGTGCGGGTGACGAGCCAGGCCGCCGGCGCGCCGGAGGGCGCGTCGGTGGC
Organism: Kitasatospora sp. NPDC015121; assembly: GCF_055562955.1. NCBI lineage: Bacteria > Bacillati > Actinomycetota > Actinomycetes > Kitasatosporales > Streptomycetaceae > Kitasatospora > Kitasatospora sp. NPDC015121. The sequence goes on along the minus strand of NZ_JBVHEH010000013.1, from coordinate 221,577 downwards.
GCGGAAGAGCAGCGTCTCGCCGCTGCCGGGCAGGTTGGCCACCTTGGGGTCGTAGAACGGGGCGGTCGCCGGGTCGCCCAGCGCGGTGAGCCAGAGGTCCACGGCGTCGCAGGACAGGTCGGCGGGCAGGCGGAAGTCCCGTCCGGCGAGCAGCTCGGCGTCCGCCCGGTGGACGGTGACCTCCAGGTTGCCCCAGCGGGCCCAGAACGCGGCCTCGTGCGGGCCGAAGGTGGTCCAGACCGGCCCGTGCGGGCCGGCGGCGCGCAGCGCGGAGACGAAGCGCTCGGCCTCGGCGGCCAGCCAGGCGGCCAGCTTGTCCCGGCCCTGCTCGCCGCCGAATCGGGCCAGCGAGCCCAGGGCCAGGTCGTTGACCGCCGTCGTCCAGTCCGCGTCGCCCGAACCGGCGCCCTCCGCCGCGCCGGTCGGCGGAACGAACCCCGGCGCCCGGGTCTCGACCAGCATGGCGGCCCAGCCCATCGCCTGGTGCAGGTGCCCGATCAGGTGGCCCGCCGTCCAGCCGGGACAGCTGGGCGACGGACGGTCCAACCCGACGTCCGCCAGGGCCCGGAGGAACAGGTCGGCCTGCTCGGCTATCCCGTCGCAGAGCCGTCGGTGGTCAGGTCGTGTCGCAGGCATGGGAGCGTCCCTTCGAACGGGTGCGGGGAGCGGGAGATCGCCGCCACTGCGCGGGACCTCCGGTTAGTCTGCGATGTATCGCTGACGAACGGTTGACGGGTCACTGACGCCGACCTGCGCGGACGCCGCCGCCACCCCGCCCGGGGGCGGGGTCAGGGAGAGTCCGCCGCGGCCCGGGCCAGGGCGTCGGTGAGGCGGGTGCGGGCCGCGGCGTCGCGGGTCCAGATCCAGGCGTGCCAGGGGCGGGGGAGGCAGCTGGTCCAGAGCCGGAACTCCTGGACGGCGAGGTCGGCGGAGACCCGCCAGCGGACGGTGGGGCCGGAGGCCTCGGGGACGTCGGCCAGGCCGTCGAGGCGGCGGACGGCGGCGAGGGCGGCGGTCCCGGTGTGGCGCTCCCAGGCGGCGTACCGGTCGAGCAGGGCGTGCGACTCGATCAGGGCCGGGACCGACCGGGCGGTCTCCAGGAACACGCCGCCGCCGTCCTCCACCCCGACCCGCCCGTCGGTGTGGAGCAGGTGGCCCACCGGCGAGGAGACCCGCTCGCCGCGCCAGCCGTAGTACCAGCCGCGGCCCGGGTCGGCCCACGGCTGCGGATCCGACGCGTAGACCCACTCGCGCGCCTCGGCGGAGCCGCCGCCGCGGCGCACCAGGTACCGCAGGCCGCCGTAGCGCCGCTCGAACCCTTCGCGGTGGACCAGCGGCGGCGACAGCGGCAGCGGGGACGGGGGCGTCGGCGGCCGGGGCGGCGCCACCCGCCGCCCGGTGCGGCGCAGCAGGTCCCGCGCGAGGGGGGAGAGGCCGGTGGGGTCGTCCAGGACGTGCATCCGGTGCGGCTTTTCTCGGAAGAGGGGGAGGAGCGTGGTCCGCCGCCACGCTACCGCGCCGGGCGCAGTGAGCGCTCCCAGCGCGTGAAGCCGGCCGTGAACAGGGCGCGGACGGCGGAGGTCTCGGCCGGGGTCCAGGCGTCGGGACCCGCGCCGGGGGTGAGGGCGGTGCCGCCGAAGAGCTTGTCGTAGGCGCTGCGGTGGGCCGGGCCCTCGGGCGGGAGGGGGTGCGGCAGGTCGGTGAGGAAGTTCCAGGTGTCGAGCAGCAGCAGGCAGCTCGCGGGCGAGCGCGGGTGCGGGTCGGCGGTCCAGCGCCGGGCGGCGGCCAGGTCGAGGGAGCCCTCGGCGTCGGCGACGAACTCCAGCCCGTGGCGGGCGCAGTGGGCTTCGGCGGCCACGGCGTCCGGGAAGCGCAGCAGGGCGCCGTCGGGGCCGGTGCGGAACGCGTCGGGGTGGTCGTCGTCCTCGCCGAGGCACCAGAGCAGGGTCAGGTCGCCGGTGCGGTCCTGGACGCGGTACGGGTAGTGGTCGGGCACCGGGCAAGGGTAGGCCGGGGCGGACGAGGGTGGCCGGGCGGGGTGGCGGGGGCCGGAAGCGGTACGGGGGCTGCGACAATGGGCGGCGACGATCTTCGTATCGACGCATCAGATGCAGCAGACAGACAGTGAGGTTGCCTTGTCCAAGGTCAAGCTGAGCACCAACCACGGCGACATCGTGGTCCGGCTGGACGCCGAGAAGGCCCCGGTGACGGTCGCCAACTTCCTGCAGTACGTCCAGGACGGCTTCTACAGCGGCACCGTGTTCCACCGGGTCATCGACGACTTCATGGTGCAGGGCGGCGGCATGGAGCCCGGCCTGCGCCGCAAGGAGACCCGCGCGCCGATCCAGAACGAGGCCGACAACGGCCTGAAGAACCTCCGCTACACCGTGGCGATGGCCCGCACCGCGGACCCGCACTCGGCCACCGCGCAGTTCTTCATCAACGTCGCGGACAACTCCTTCCTCGACCACACCGTGAAGAGCGGCCCGGGCTGGGGCTACGCGGTGTTCGGCGAGGTCGTCGAGGGCCAGGACGTGGTGGACGAGATCAAGTCCGTCCCCACCGGCTCCAAGGGCGGCCACGCGGACGTCCCGAAGGAGGACGTGCTGCTGCTCTCCGCCGAGGTCGTGGAGTAGCACACCGCGAGAGCCGTGCCGCCCGCCCCGCCGGGCGGGCGGCACGGGCGCCGGGGTCAGGCGCCGACCGGGAGGGCCGCCGCCAGCGGGAGGTCGCCGCTGTGCGGGCCGACGTGCAGGACGAAGGTGCCCGGCTCGGTGCGCCAACCCCGCTCCGCGACCGACCAGTGCTGCAACGCCCTTTCCGGCAGCCGCAGTTCGACCTCCACCCGCTCGCCGGGCCCGGCCTCGACGGCGCCGAAGGCGGCCAGCCAGCGCACCGGCCGGTCCAGCTCCGAGCCCGGCCGGGAGAGGTAGAGCTGCACGGTCTCCCGGGAGCGGCGCGGCCCGTCGTTGCGCAGCGCCACCCGCACCGTGCGCGAGCCGTCCGCCGCCGGGACGGAAGGCTCGCCGAGCGCCAGGTAGCGCCACTCGCCCCAGCCCAGGCCGTGCCCGAACCAGTACGCGGGGGTGCGGCCGGCCCGCAGCCAGCCCCGGTGGCCCAGGTGCGGGCCCTCCGCGTAGTCGAGCCGCCCGCCGGTCGGCGCGGTCGCGTACACCGGGCAGTCGGCCTCGGCGTCCGGCCAGGTGGTGGGCAGCCGCCCGCCCGGCTCGGCCCGGCCGAGCAGCACCTCGGCCAGCGCGTCACCGCCCTCCTGGCCCGGGAACCAGCAGGTCAGCACCGCGCCGACCCGCTCGCGCCAGGGCAGCAGCACCGGACTGCCGGTGTTCACCACCACCACCGTGCGCGGGTTCGCCGCCGCGACCGCCGCCACCAGCTCGTCCTGGCGCCCCGGCAGCCGCAGGCCGGCCCGGTCGAAGCCCTCGCTCTCGTGCTCGTCCGTGGTGCCGACCACCACCACCGCGACGTCCGCCGCCGAGGCCAGCTCCACCGCGTGCGCGAACTCCCGCTCCAGCTCGGCCTCCGGCCGGTCGGCGGCCAGCACCAGCACCCGCCCGTGGGCCGGCTCCACCGTCCGCCGGGCCAGCAGCGCGGTGACCTGACCGGCCGCCAGCTCCAGCTCGACCTGCCGGTACGAGGGCGACACGTGCAGGTACGTCGGGTCGTCCGAGAGCGGCTCGACGTACTCGTCCAGCAGCACCGCGCCGTCCGCCTCCAGGCGCAGCGCGCCCAGGCCCACCACGCCCAGGCGCCAGCGGCCGGCGCTCGGCGCGGTGAACCGGGCCGCCACCTCCACGGTGCGCACCGGCGCCAGGTCCACCTGCGCGGACGGCTCCAGCACCCGGCCGGTGGCCCGCGCCTCGGCGTGCAGCAGCGAACCGTCCGCCGCCAGGTAGCGCACCAGCACGCCCGGGCCCGAACCGTCCGGCAGCACGCAGTCCGCGGCCGCCAGCGGCGTCGGGCGCAGCGCGGTGCGCACCCCCGGCGCGTGGGTGACCTCGACGGACGGGTCGAGCGCGGCGCGCAGCCCGTCCAGCGGCGAGACCGGCGCGGCCGGGAACACCGAGGCGCTGCCGCCGCCCTGCACCCGGGCCGTCGCCGCGTTCGGGCCGAGCACCGCGACCCGGCGCAGCGCCGACCCGTCCAGCGGCAGCAGCCGGGCCGGGTTGTGCAGCAGCACGGTGCCCGCGACGGCCGCGGCCCGCAGCGCGCCCCGGATCGCCGGGTCGGTGGGCACCGGGGCCCGGACGGCCGGCGGCGGGTCGAACGCGCCGACCCGGCCGGCCAGCCGCAGCAGCCGCGCCACCTTGTCGTCCAGCGCCGCCGCCGGCACCCGCCCGGCCCGGACCGCCGCCGCCAGCGCCGGACCCCACGCCGGGTTCGGCCCCGGCATCGACAGGTCGCACCCCGCCGCACCCGGACCGTCCGCCTCGTGCACCGACCCCCAGTCGGACACCACCAGCCCGTCGAACCCCCACTCGCCCTTCAACGGCTCGGCCAGCAGCGGGTGTTCGACCATCGACGTCCCGTTGACCCGGTTGTACGCCGACATCACCGCCCACACCCCGGCCCGCACCGCCGCCTCGAACGGCGCCAGGTACACCTCGCGCAGCGTCCGCTCGTCGACCCGGGCGTCCACGGTCAGCCGCTCGGTCTCCGAGTCGTTGGCCACGTAGTGCTTCGCCGTCGCCGCGACGCCCAGCGCCTGCACGCCGCCGACGTACGCGGCCCCGATCCGGGCGGTCAGCAGCGGGTCCTCCGAGAAGCACTCGAAGTTCCGCCCGCCCAGCGGCGAGCGGTGCAGGTTCAGCGTCGGCGCCAGCACCACGTGCACCCCCTTGCGGCGCGCCTCCGCCGCCAGCAGCCCGCCCATCCGGGCCACCAGCTCCTCGTCCCAGGACGCCGCCAGCGCGGTCGCGCACGGCAGCAGCAGCGCGGTGTCCGCCTCGTCCCACCGCTCGCCGCGCACCCCGACCGGCCCGTCCGAGCAGACGATCGGGAACAGGCCGAGCGCGGGTTCCGCGCTGGTGCGGAAGGTGTCCCCGCCGGAGACCAGCCGGGCCTTCCGCTCCAGGTCGAGCACCCGGTGGTCGGATCCGCTTGCCGGAGTGGTGAGTTGCGTGGGCATGGAGAGCTGGGTCATCCCTTCGTGGCTCCTTGCATGATGCCGTCGATGATCTGGCGCCCCATCAGGAGGAAGGCGACGAGGACGGGCGCGCTGGCGACCAGGGCGCCGGTGAGGACCAGCGAGTAGTCCTTGATGTAGCCGCCGGCGAGTTCGGAGAGGGTGAGCTGGACGGTCGGGTTCTGCTGGGTCATCACGACCTTCGGCCAGTAGAAGTCGTTCCAGCTGGCCATGAAGGTCAGCATGCCCAGGACGCTCATCGCCGGGCGGGCGGCCGGGAGGACGACGTGCCAGACCAGGCCGCGGGTGGTGCAGCCGTCCATCCGGCCGGCGTCCAGGAGCTCGTCCGGGACGGCGCCGAGCAGGTACTGGCGCATGAAGAACAGGCCGAAGGCGTTGGCGGCGGCCGGGACGACCAGCGCCTGCAGGTGGTCGGCCCAGTGGAACCAGTTCGCCATCATGATGTACAGCGGGATGATGCCCAGCTGGGTGGGGACCATCATGGTGGCGACCACCGAGGCCAGCAGCGGGCCCCGGCCGCGGAAGCGGAGCTTGGCGAAGGCGAAGCCGCCCAGGGTGCTGGTCAGCACCACGCTCACGGTGACGGTGCCCGCCACCACCAGCGAGTTGAGCATGGCCAGGCGCAGGTCGGTCTGGGCGAACACCTGGGTGACGTTGTGCCAGAGCCGGCCGCCGGGCAGCAGCACCGGCGGCATCCGGTGGATCTCGGTGTTGGTGCGGGAGGCCGCGACCAGCGTCCAGTACAGCGGGAAGAGCGAGAGCAGCACGGCCACGCCGAGGACGACGTACGCGCCGCGTCCGGCGGTCAGCTGCCGGGTGCTCTTCGCCCGGCGGCGCCGGGGGAGGGCGGGGAGGGTCATTCGGCACCTCGCATCCGGCGCGCGGCCAGGAAGTTGACGGTGGCGACCAGCACGATCAGCAGGAACATCGCCCAGGAGATCGCCGCGCCGTAGCCGTACTTGAAGCGGCCCCAGAACTGGTTGTACGAGTACAGCGCCAGGGTCTGGAACTGGTGCTGCGAGCCGCCGGTGGTCGGGTCCTGCTGCTGGCTGAACAGCATCGGCTCGCCGAACAGCTGCAGCGCGCCGATGGTCGAGACGATGACGGTGAACAGGATGGTTGGGCGCAGCATCGGGATCGTGATGGAGCGGAACTGCCGCCAGCGGCTCGCCCCGTCCAGCGCCGCGGCCTCGTACAGCTCGAACGGGACGGACTGCATCGCGGCCAGGTAGAGCAGCGCGTTGTAGCCCGTCCAGCGCCAGGTGACGATCGCGGCGATCGCCGACCAGGAGGAGAGGGTGCCGGCCTGCCAGTCGACGTGGTCGACGCCGAACAGCGACAGGAACCAGTTGACCATGCCGAAGTCGCGGCCGAACAGCTGGACGAAGATCAGCGTGACGGCGGCCACCGAGGTGACGTTCGGCAGCAGGACGCCCAGGCGCAGCAGGGTGCGGCCGCGCATCCGGTAGTTGAGCAGGTGGGCCAGGCCGAGCGCGAGCAGCAGTTGCGGGACGGTGGCCAGGACGCCGATGCCCAGGGTGTTCTTGACCGCGTTCCAGAAGAACGGGTCGTCCAGCAGCCTGCGGTAGTTCTCCAGGCCGACCCACTGGCCCGCGCTGCCCGGGCGGTCGGCCCGCCAGGCGGTGAACGAGACGTAGCCGGTGTACAGCATCGGGAACAGGCCGAAGACGCCGAAGACCAGGAAGAACGGCGAGAGGTACAGGTAGGGCGAGACGGCGCGGTCGAGCCGGTGCCAGCGGTGGCGGGCGGGCCGGGCGGGGGCGCGGGCGCCGCGCGCGGTGGCGGCGGTCGGTGCGGCCAAGGGGAGCTCCCGGAGACGGGCGAGGGCGGGCGAGGGCGGGGACGGGTGGCGCGGGGGGGGGGGGGGGGGGGGGGGGCCCCCCCCCCCCCCCCCCGGGGGGGGGGGGGGGGGGGGGGGGGGGGGGGGGGGGGGGGGGGCGTCAGTTGACGATGTTGTCGACGTCCTTGAGGGCCTGCTTCCAGGCGCCCGCCGGGTCGGCCTTGCCCTGCTCGATGGAGGTCAGCGCGTTGCCGAGGGCGGTGCCGATCTCCGCGCCGTGCGCGCCGAGCGGCTGCGGGGTCAGCTCGCGGGCCGACTGGGAGAAGATCCTGCCGGTGGGCGCGTTGTTGAACAGCGGGTCGGTGTGCTCGGCGATGTCGGGCCGGGTCCACAGCGCCTGGTCGGAGGGGAAGTAGCCCTTCTCCTTGAAGAGCCGGCCCTCCTGCTCGGGCGCGGTCAGCCACTTGGCCAGTTCGGCGGCGGCCTTGGTGTGCTTGCCGGACTTCGGCACGGTCAGGTACGAGCCGCCCCAGTTGCCGCCGCCGCCGGGGATCCGGGCGATGTCCCAGGTGCCGCCGTCGGTCGGCGGGTTGGCCTTGAACTCGTAGCTCATCCAGGCCGGGCAGGCGACGGTGGCGAACTGGCTCTTCTGGAAGCCGGTGTCCCAGGCCGGGGTGAACGCCTGGATGCCCGCGGACTGCCCGTCCTGGATCGCCCCGGCCACCAGGTCGAAGGACTGCTTGACGGCCGGGTTGCCCTCCACCACCACCTTGCCCTCGGCGTCGTAGACGCCCTGCGGGGCCTGCGCCAGCACCGCGGTGAACAGGTTGCCGCCGCTGTCGAACCAGCGGGTGCCCTTGTTCGGGCTGTTGGCCAGGAACTGCTTGCCGGCGGCCAGGTAGGACGGCCAGTCCTTCATCAGCGCACCGACCTGCTCGCGGTCGGTGGGCAGGCCGGCGGCCCGGAACAGGTCGGTGCGGTAGCACAGCGCCAGGCCGCCCATGTCGGTGCCCAGGCCGAACAGCACCTTGCCGTCCGGGCTGGACGCGGGGGCGGTCTTGGACGGCACCCACTGGTCCTTGCTGACGCCGTTGTCCAGGAAGTTCAGGAACTTGCCGGCCTCCGGCTGGAACCCGGCGACCTGCCCGATCTCGACCGCCTCGATGTCGGCGGTGCCCGAGCCGGCCAGCAGGTGGGCGTGCAGGTTCTGGTGGTGCGCGCCCATGTCGGCGCGGTTCTCCTTGATGGTGACGTTCGGGTGCGCCTGCTCGTACTCCTTGTACAGGTCCGCGTAGCCGAAGTCGGAGTACAGGTTCACCGTGAGGGTGATCTCGGCGTCCGGGTCCTCGGCCGCGGACGAGCCCCCGCCGCCGCTGGAGCAGGAGGTCGCGGCGGTCAGGGCCAGCACCAGCAGAGCCGAGGCGGCGAGCAGGCGGCCTCTCGGGCCGGTGCGGGGCAGGGAAACGGGCATGGATCGGCTCCTCGCGGGGGATGGCAGCTGAGACCCCCGGGAAACGGCGCTACGGGAGAGCGCTCTCCCGGGGTGGCATCCGGAGCTTGGTCGCTCCACCCGCCCCCCGTCAAGGGGTTGGGTCGCAGGAAATCGCTGCTGCATCGGGGTTCTGACGGAGCTTCGCCAGCGAACCAGTTGTCGCCGCCCTTGACACGGATGAAACAACGGGGCAACCATCACTGGCGTAGTGAGAGAGCGCTCTCCCTGATCCGGGCACCGGCCCTCGACGGTGCCGCCCCCACCCCACCCGATCGGGAGCCCCGATGTCCGCCCCGCCCCCGCGCACCCCCAGGCCCCTGCGGCCGACCACCTCCGCACCCCCGGCCCGCACCCTGGCCGCGGCCCTCGCCGCCGCGCTGGTCGCGGCCCTGGTCCTGCTGCTGCCCGCCGGCCGGGCCGAGGCCGCGCCCGTCCTGCTCTCGCAGGGCGGGGCCGCCACCGCCTCCAGCACCGAGAACTACGGCACCCCCGCGTCCAACGCCGTCGACGGCGACACCGGCACCCGCTGGTCCAGCGCCAACACCGACCCGCAGTGGCTGCAGGTCGACCTCGGCGCGCCCGCCGCGCTCAGCTCCGTCACGCTGCGCTGGGAGGCGGCGTACGCGAAGGGCTACCAGATCCAGCTGTCCACCGACGGTGCCACCTGGACCACCGCGTACACCACCGCCACCGGCGCGGGCGGCACCGAGACCGTCCCGGTCACCGGCACCGCCCGCTACGTGCGGATGTACGGCACCGCCCGGGCCACCGGGTACGGCTACTCGCTCTGGGAGTTCCAGGTCTACGGCGCCGCCGGCGGCGGCGACCAGGGCTGCGGCACCGCGAACGCCGCCCAGGGCAGGGCCGCCACCGCCTCCAGCACCGAGAACTACGGCACCCCCGCGTCCAACGCCGTCGACGGCGACGCCGGCACCCGCTGGTCCTCGGCGGCCGCCGACCCGCAGTGGCTGCAGGTCGACCTCGGCTCCGCGCGGGGCGTCTGCGGCACCTCCGTGCAGTGGGAGAGCGCCTACGCCAAGGCGTACCGGATCCAGCTCTCCACCGACGGCACCAGCTGGACCGACGCCTGGAGCACCGCGAACGGCGCCGGCGGCACCGAGAAGCAGGACTTCACCGGCACCGCCCGCTACGTCCGCCTGTACGGCACCGCCCGGGCCACCGGCTACGGGTACTCCGTCTGGGAGTTCCGGGTGTTCACCACCGGCGGAGCCACCACGAGCCCGACCCCCACGCCCACCCCCACCCCCAGCCCGTCGCCGACCGGCAGCACCCCGCCCGGCAACTGGACCACCGTGTTCAGCGACACCTTCGCGGGCGGCGCCGGCAGCGCCCCGTCCGCCGACAACTGGACGGTGCGCACCGGGACGTCGGAGCCCGGCGGCGCCGCCAACTGGGGCACCGGCGAGATCCAGAACGACACCGCCAACCCCGCCAACGTCGCGATCGACGGCAGCGGCCACCTCAACCTCACCGCCGTCCGCGACGGCGCCGGCAACTGGACCTCCGGCCGGGTGGAGAGCAAGCGCGGCGACTTCGCCGCCCCCGCCGGCGGACAGCTGCTGATCTCCGCCCAGGTCAAGCAGCCCGGCGTCGCCGACGGCACCGGCTACTGGCCGTCCTTCCGCGCCATCGGCGCCAACGACCGCAGCGGCGGCTGGCCGGGCACCGGCGAGACCGACATCCTCGAGGACGTCAACGGCCGCAGCCAGACCTCCGCCACCCTGCACTGCGGAACCGCCCCCGGCGGCAACTGCAACGAGTACAACGGCATGACCAGCGGACTCGCCTCCTGCCCCGGCTGCCAGAGCGACTACCACACCTACAGCCAGGTCATCGACCGCAGCGTCAGCGACGAGCAGATCCGCTGGTACCTCGACGGCCGGCAGATCTGGCAGGTCAACGAGTCGCAGGTCGGCACCACCGACTGGAGGAACGCCGTCGACCACGGCTTCAAGCTGGTCTTCAACCTCGCCGTCGGCGGCTCCTTCCCCGACAGCGTCTGCGGCTGCACCACCCCCACCGCCGCCACCACCTCCGGCGGCGCCCTCTCCATCGGGACCGTCACCGTCGCGACCACCACCGGCACCGCCCCCGCGCCGCTCGCCGACCCGCCCGCCGCCACCGGCAGGAACACCGTCAAGGTCACCGGCGGCCAGGGCAACTGGGCGCTGAGCGTCAACGGCCAGCCCTACCAGCTCAAGGGCGTCACCTGGGGCCCCGCCCAGTCCACCGCCGACGCGCACATGCGCGACCTCAAGGCGATGGGCGTCAACACCCTGCGCACCTGGGGCACCGACGCGGCCAGCAAGCCGCTGCTGGACGCCGCCGCCGCGCACGGCCTCAAGGTGGTCAACGGCTTCTGGCTCAACCAGGGCGCCGACTACGTCAACGACACCGCCTACAAGACCAGCACCCTCGACGCCGTCAAGCAGTGGGTGACCACCTACAAGGACCACCCCGGCACCCTGATGTGGGACGTCGGCAACGAGGTCATCCTCACCACCCAGGACCACGCCTACAACGGCGCCACGGTGGAACAGGAACGCGTCGCCTACGCCAAGTTCGTCGAACAGGTCACCCAGGCCATCCACGCGATCGACCCCGACCACCCGGTCACCTCCACCGACGCCTACACCGGCGCCTGGACGTACTACAAGCAGTACGCCCCCAGCCTCGACCTGCTGGCCGTCAACTCCTACGGCGCGGTCTGCAACGTCAGGCAGGACTGGATCAACGGCGGCTACACCAAGCCGTACATCGTCACCGAGTCCGGCGACGCCGGCGAGTGGGAGGTCCCGAACGACGCCAACGGCGTGCCGACCCAGCCCACCGACACCCAGAAGCGCGACGGCTACACCAGCGCCTGGAACTGCATCGCCGGGCACACCGGCGTCTCGCTCGGCGCCACCATGTTCAACTACGGCACCGAGAACGACTTCGGCGGCACCTGGTTCAACCTGATCCCCGGCGGCTGGAAGCAGCCCGCGTACTACTCCGTCGCCAAGTCCTACGGCGGCAGCGCGAAGAACGGCAACACCCCGCCGGTGATGCCGAACGTCACGCTCAGCAGGACCGCCGACGTCCCGGCCGGCGGCACCTTCACCCTCAACTCGCCCGCCACCGACCCCGACGGCGACCTGGTCCGCTACCAGCTCTACTACAGCTCCAAGTACGTGGACGGCGGCACCGGCTTCAGCCAGGTCCGCTTCACCCAGACCGGCGACGGCCAGTTCACCGTCACCGCGCCCAAAACCCTGGGCGTCTGGAAGGTCTACGTCTACGCCTACGACGGCCACGGCAACGTCGGCATCGAGTCGAAGTCCTTCCGCACCGTCGCCCCCACCCCGAGCGGCACCAACCTCGCCAAGGGCCGGACCACCACCGCCTCGACCTACCAGGCCGTCGGCAACGGCGCGCCCTACCCGCCGTCGCACACCACCGACGGCAACTGGTCCACCCGGTGGGCCAGCGAGTGGGCCGACCCGCAGTGGCTCCAGGTCGACCTGGGCCAGAGCACCCCGTTCAAGCACGTGCAGCTCGGCTGGGAGTCCGCGTACGCCAAGGCGTACCAGATCCAGACCTCCACCGACGGCACCACCTGGACGACCCTCCACACCCAGGCCAACGGCACCGGCGGCATCGACGACATCGACGTCAACGGCAGCGGCCGCTACGTCCGGGTCACCATGACCCAGCGCGGCACCGCCTACGGCTACTCGATGTACGAGTTCGGCGTCTACGCCTGACGCCCCACCCCCAGAGCCCCCGGTGCCGCGCGGCAGGGAGCGCCGCGCGGCACCGGGTCCCCCCACCCACCGTTCCTCATCCGGAGGTCCGATGAAACACCGCATGTCGCGCGGCGCGCCCCACCGCACCGCGCTCGCCGGAACCGCCGCCGCGATCCTCGCGGCCGGCGCCCTCACCGGCGGCGTCCTCACCCAGCCGGCGGCCGCCGCCGCCGACCCGCTGATCAGCCAGTCCAAGCCGGTCACCGCCTCGTCCGTGGAGAACGCGGGCTTCCCCGCCGCGGCCGTCGCCGACAACAACCTCGCCACCCGCTGGGCCAGCGCCTGGAGCGACTCCCAGTGGATCCAGATCGACCTGGGCGGCACGGCGAGCATCAGCCACGTCGAACTGGACTGGGAGGCCGCGTACGCCAGCGGCTACCAGGTGCAGACCAGCAACGACGCCACCGGCTGGAACACCGTCTACACCAAGGCCGGCGGCACCGGCGGCACCGAGCAGATCGACCTGGCCGGCAGCGGCCGCTACATCAGGCTCAACCTCACCAAGCGGGGCACCGGCTACGGCTACTCGCTGGAGGAGTTCAAGGTCTACGGCCAGCTCTCCACCGCCACCACCGGCTACGTCCTGGCCAACCCGCAGGTCACCGGCGCCACCCCGGCCACCGGCAACCCCCCGCACGCCTACTTCCACGAGTTCCAGGCGAACTGCACCGCCACCCACGACCTGCCCGACGACCCGATCGTCTACCCGGGCAAGCCCGGCGCCTCCCACATGCACACCTTCATGGGCGCCCTCAACACCAACGCCAACTCCACGCTGGAGTCGCTGCAGGCCAGCGCCACCAGCTGCCTCGCCCCCGGCGACAAGTCCGGCTACTGGATGCCCACCATGTACGACGGCAGCACCGCCGTCGACCCGGTCGGCCTCCAGACCATCTACTACAAGAGCGCCATCAACGACTACACCGCCGTCCGCCCCTTCCCGGCCGGCCTGCGGTTCGTCGTCGCCAGCCCCACCGACAGCGCCACCGACTTCACCACCCACCCCGGCTACGTGGCCGGCTGGGAGTGCGGCAACAGCTACCGCACCTCCGACCTGCCCACCGAGTGCCCCGGCGGCGGCCAGATCAACATCCGCTTCCAGGCCCCCAGCTGCTGGAACGGCCTCTACCTGGACACCCCCGACCACAAGAGCCACATGGCCTACCCGATCGAGGGCGTCTGCCCCGCCGACCACCCGGTCGCGCTGCCGATGATCGAGTTCAAGATGGCCTTCCCGGCCAACCCGGACCACCTCGCCCAACTCCACCTCTCCAGCGGACGGGGCTTCTCCTTCCACTACGACTTCTTCAACGCCTGGGACGCCCCCACCCTGGCCGCACTGGTCGACCACTGCATCGTCGGCGGCCTCCAGTGCAACGCCCGCGGCTACGACGAGACCCAGCCCGGTAGGGGCGCCGCGCTCAACGCGCAGTACCTTCTGCCGTAAGCCCTGAGCCGTAGCCCGAACGCGGACCCCGGCCCCGCCGCCACGGACCCCACATCCGGCGGCGGGGCCGGCCCGCGCCCCCACCCCCACGGAGGACCACCGATGAGGCTTCGCCGCACCGCCGCGCCGCTCCTGCTGCTCGCCGCTGTCGGTTGTGGAACCGGCACCGCACCCGCGACCGACGCCGCACCCCCGGCCGCGAGTTCGCCCGCCGCCCCGTCGTCCGCCGCCCCGTCGTCCGGCGCGCCTGACCGGCCCTCCGACGCCACCTCGATGATCTGCAACCCGTACTTCCGGCAGGAACTCGCCGGGGCGCTCGGCACCGACATCGTCCAACCGCTCGCCCCCACCTGGGAGAAGCGCGTCTACAGCTGCGAGTACCGCTACGCCGGCGGCAGCATGACGCTCTCCGTCAAGGAACTGCCCGACACCGCCACCGCCCTCGCCCAGTACGACGGCCTGCGCGGCAGCGCCGGCGCCGTCACCGACCTGAACGGCCTCGGCGAGGCCGCGTACAAGCGCGCCGACGGCACCACCGTGGTCCGCAAGGACGCCTTCGTGCTCACCGTCGACGTCGCCAGGCTGCCCGAGACCTTCGGCACCCCGGCGCGCAGCCGTGCCGACGTCGCCGTGATGACCGCCACCACCGTCATGATCTGCTGGGAGGAGCACAGTTCGTGACGGCGGCGGCGGGGAGCGCGCGGCCGGGGAACGCCCCGGTCGCGGGCCCCGGCCTGCCCCCGGACGGTTCCGGGACGGTTCCGGGAGGGTCGGCGGGCAGGGCGGCCGACCGGGCTCCGGAGCGCACTGGGAGAGCGCTCTCCGAGCGTGCTATAAAGGGCCACATGAGCAGCGAAGCCCTCAAGCGCGCCACCACCCTGGAGGACGTGGCGCGGGTCGCGGGCGTCTCCCGGGCCACCGTCTCCCGCGTCATCAACGGCGTCCGGAACGTCGACCCCGCCATCCAGGAAGCCGTCCGCCAAGCCATCAGCCGCACCGGCTACGTCCCCAACAGCGCCGCCCGCTCGCTGGTCACCCGCCGCACCGGCGCCCTCGCCCTGGTCATCTCCGGCAGCGACGCCCCCGAGACCCCCGACCACCACGTCGGCGGCGAGATCTTCGCCGACCCCTTCTTCGGACGGGTCGTCAGCGGCGTCTTCACCGGCCTGCGCCCGCTCGACCTGCACCCCGTGCTGATGCTCGCCGACAGCGCCGAGGCCCGCGACAAGGCACTCACCTACCTGCGGCAGGGCAACGCCGACGGCGCGATGGTCGTCTCCACCCACAGCCGCGACCCGCTGCCCGCCCAACTGCTCGCCGCCGGCATCCCCACCGTCCTGTTCGGCCGCCCCCCGACGCCGCTCTCGCTCTCCTGCGTCGACCTCGACAACCGCGAGGGCGGCCGGATCGCCGCCGACCACCTCACCGCCCGCGGCCGCCACCGCGTCGCCGCCATCTCCGGCCCGCTCGGCGTCCGGGCCGCCCGCGACCGGCTCTCCGGCTTCCGGGAGGCGATGGCCGACCGGGGCATCAACCAACTCCCGCACGTCGAGGGCGACTTCACCCGCGAGGACGGCGAGCGCGCGATGACCTCCCTGCTGCGCCGCTACCCCGACCTGGACGGCGTCTTCGCCGCCAACGACCTGATGGCCCAAGGCGCCCTCGCCGTCCTCGCCGAACAGCGCCGCCGCGTCCCCGAGGACGTCGCCGTGATCGGCTTCGACGACTCCTCCGCCGCGACGGCCGGCCGCCCCCACCTCACCACCGTCCGCCAGCCGGTCGAGGAGATGGCCGCCGAGATGACCCGCGTCCTGCTCGACCACCTCGCCCGCCCCGGCCGCGCCGCGACCACCGTCCTGTTCGAACCGACCCTGATCGAACGCCAGTCGGCCTGAGCGGCGCCGGCGGCACCGGTGGCGCGGGGCCGCCGGTCCGGGGAGGGGCGGAGCGTGCGGAGCGGCGTCACCGGGCGAAGGAGAAGCGCGCGGCGGCTTCGGCGGGCGAGGTCGCCTCGCGACGCCCGGGGACGTCGTGGACGGCGGTCGCGCCCTCGGAGCGGAGCCGGTCGGGGCCGGCCTCCCGGGCCATGACGGCGGCGTAGACACGGACGTCCGCGGCGGTCAGGTCGGTGCGGCCCCGCTCGGTGTACTGCCGGAGCAGGTCGGCGACGTCCGGGTCGAACCGCAGCACGGTCACCGGAGCGTCGAAGCGCCCGGCGAGGGCGATGAGCCGGGCACGCGCCTGCGGAGTGACGTTCGTCGACTCGGCGACCGCGGTCCGTCCGGCGGCCAGCCGGGCGGTGATCCTGCGGTCGCGCTCCTCGAAGACCCGCGCGTCCGCGGCGTCGGACTCCGCTGCCGCGGGCGAGGCGCCGAAGAGCTCCGCGCGGATCCCGTCGCTGGACACCACGGCCTCCGCGTCGAGCTGCCCGCGCGTGACCAGCGCCCGGACGAAGCTGGTCTTGCCCGAGGCCGGCGGTCCCACGAGGACGACCAGCCCCACCGGCACCCGGACGGGCGGCTGGAGACCGCCGTGGTGCTGCGTCGACTTCGGGGGGCGCTCCGGCACGGGCCCATCCTGCCGGGTGCGGCAGCGGTCCGCCAAGGTCGTCCGCTGTGGAGGGTGTGTGTGAGGGAGGGGAGGGGTCAGGCGAGCCGGACGGCCGGCGACCCAGGGAACGCCACACGGAGAACCGGACCAGGGCGCCGAGCGGGAGGCCCCTCAGGGCCAGCCCTTCGAACACCGCGGGCCAGTACGGCCCGTACCGGTCGCGGGTGGCACCGGGGGCGGGTTCGACATCCCCCGGCCCCCGGCGAGGAGGGACGCGAAGCCGGGCAACCCGCCCCCGCAGACGAACAGGACCCGGGCCGCGGTGAGCTTGGGCGCGCCGCCCCGCTGCCCCGCTGCCCCGCCGGACGGTCCTGCGGCGCCCCTACCCGACCGCCTGACCCGACGGCCTGACCCGACGGCCCGGGCCGGGCGGTGGCGAGGCACCATCAGGGCATGGACGTCCTCGAAGTGCTGGCACGCGCGGGCCTGCCGACCGGCGAGGCCTACGACCTGCTCGCCCACGGCGACGACTGGGAGACCGGGCTGACGCTGCTGGAGGAGGCCGCCGGCGACCGTCCGCTCCCGCCCGAGGTCTGGGCCGACCTCGCCACCGCCGCCGAACGGCTGTACCTCGCCCGCAGCGCGGCCTGGTGCCACTGGCGCCACGGCGAGGCCCGCCGCGACCGCGACCTCGTCGTCCGGGCCGAACTCACCCTCCCACCGGCCGGGGAGGGGCGGCGCAGGACGCCCTTCGGCGGGGCGGGGGTCCTGCGCCCGCTGTGGGACATCGGCATCCGCACCCCCGAGGGCGCGCCCAGCCTCGCCGTCGCCGGTCTCTGGGTGGAGGGGCGCTCCAGCCTGGGCCCCGGTGAACGCGCCACCGTCCGCCTCGCCCCGCTGAGCCCCGAACTCTGGCGCGGGCTGCGCCCCGGCCAGGTCGTCACCATGCACGAAGCGCGTCCGGTCGGCGGCACGGCCGTCGTCCTGGAGGCCCGCCGCCACCACGCCGGGGCGGCGGCCGGCTGAGCGGGACGCGGGGGTGGGGGAGAGGCACGCCGTTGCCGGAGCGCTCCCGGTCACCCGGTGGCGGCGACCAGTTCGACCTCGAAGCCGTCGCCGTCCTCCAGGTGGGCCGCGCAGTGCTGCCCGCCCCCCGCGTACGGGTGCCGGTCGGGGAAGAGCAGGCGTCGGCCGTGCCGGGGCGCCTCGGCGGCCAGGGCGTCGACGGCCGCCGCGTCCTCGACGTGCAAGGCCAGGTGGTTCAGCCCGGGCCGGTGGCGGTCGTACCGGTCGGCCCGAGCCGCCGGCTGCGGCCGCCGTCCCGGCGCTGCGAGACGCGGTAGCCGAGCGCCTCCAGCAGCCGGCCGAACGAGCCGAGCGCCCGTCCGGGGTCGGGCACCCGGAGCTCGACGTGGTGCAGCGGTCCGTCGCGGTGCCCGGCCCATCCGGTCACCGCGACGGGCTGGGCGCTCAGGGAGGTGGACACGTGCGACGCCTCTCTTCGGCCCGTCCCCCGACCCGGACGCCGGGGGCGGACCGGATGCCAGCCGCAGCCGCAGCCGTGGCGGGTTCGGTGGCATCGCCAGGCCGGCGTCACCGGGCCGGTGTCACCAGGTCGGGGCGACCAGTTCCCCGGTGGCGGCGTCGCGGACGGTGATGGCCTCGACCGGGCACATCTCCGCCGCCTCGGTCAGCGCGTCGGACGGCTCGCTGCTCGGACGGACGGGCGCGGAACGGCCGTCCGGCCCGAGGGCGAGGTCGGCGGGGGCGGTGCGGGCGCACAGGCCGCTGCCGATGCAGCGGCCCCGGTCGACCGCGACCAGCAGGCGCGGGGCGTCGCTCACCAGGCCACCTCCAGCCGCAGCGGGCTGCGGGTGAGCAGGCCGGTGCGCCATTCGAGCCGGTCGGCGGGGGTGGCCAGGCGCAGTTCGGGCAGGGCGCGGGCGAGGTGGTGCAGGCCGAGTTCGAGTTCCATCCGGGCCAGCCAGGCGCCCAGGCAGTGGTGCGGTCCGGCGCCGAAGGTCAGCGACGGGGTGCCGAGCGGCGCGAACAGGTCGAGCGGGCCCGGCGGGTAGACCTCCGGGTCGGCGTTGGCGGCCGTGCTGTCGGCGGCGACGATCGCGCCCGCCGGGATGGTCACCCCGCCGATCTCCACGTCGGCGGTGGCCCGGCGCAGCTGGCCCGGTGCGGTGGTGCGGTCGCCGAGCGGGACGGTGCGCAGGATCTGCTCGGTCGCGGCGGTCGCCGCCGCCAGGTCCTCGCCGATCCGTCGCCACGCCCCGGCGTGCTCCTCGTCCAGCAGGTAGACCAGGGCGTTGCCGAAGCTGGTCATGGTGGTCTCGTGCCCGGCGATGACCAGTCCGATGGTGAGCGAGGTGATCTGCTCCTCCGTCATGCCGCCGGTCTGGTCGGCGGCCCGGACCAGCGAGCTCACCAGGTCGTCGCCCGGGTTCTTGCGCCGCTCCTGCACCAGCCGGTGCCCGAACTCGCCGAACTCGCGGATCGCCGCCCCGATCTCCTCGGCGGTGTACGCGGTGGTCGACAGCGCGTGGTCGCTCCAGTAGCCGAGCCGGTCGGTGTCCAGGCCCTCCAGCTCCATCAGCCGGCTGATCACCCGCACCGGCAGCGGCTTGGTGAGCCCCTCGACCGCGTCGGCCGGCGAACCCGACGCGACCAGGTCGTCCACCAGCTCCCGCACCACCCCGTCCACCCAGGGCCGCCAGCGCTCGATCGCGCGTGGCGTGAAAGCGCGCTGCACGGTGCGGCGGATCGCCTGGTGCTCCGGCCCGTCGCTGTTCAGGATCGAGGACGGGTCGTCCAGGATGTTCGGCGTCAGCACGGTCGGCGGCGCGTCCGGCGCGTACAGCGCGGCCCGGCCCAGGTCCGGGTGGGCGAGCGCCTGCCGGACGTCCGCGTGCCGGGTCAGCACCCACACCGGCGTCCCGGTCGGCAGCGCGGCCAGCCTGGGCGGACCGGCCTCGGCCCGCAGCAGGCAGTGCAGCGGCACCAGCGGCTGCGCGGCGGGGGCCCCGGTGGCCGTCTCGGTGGTCGCTCCGGCGGTCGCTTCGGTGGTCATCCGTCCTCCTGGCAAGACACCTGCGGTACGGGGGACTGCCGGACGGCAGCCCCTCACCCCCGACCGTATGCGGCCGACCCGCCCGCGCGTAGCACCCAAACCAGCCACCGGCCGAGCGTCCGCCACTCCAACTCACGTTCGACTGGCGGACGTTCGTGCGGGCAACGGTGCGGGTGGCGGGCGGTCCGGGTCAGGCCGGGGTGACCGCCAGCGCCTCGATCTCGACCAGCACCTCCGGCCGGAACAGCGCGGCCACCTGGACGGCCGAACTCGCCGGCGGCCGCGCGGTGTCCACGTACTCGTCGCGCGCCTTGCGGACGGCGGGCAGGAACGCCACGTCGGTGACGAAGACCGTGAACTTCACGACGTCCGAGAAGTCCGCCCCGGCCGCCGCCAGGCAGCGCCGCAGGTTCTCGAACACCTGCCGGGCCTGCGCCTCCGGGTCGCCCGCGCCGACCAGTTCGCCGTGCTCGTCGAAGGCGACCTGCCCGGAGACCTGGACCAGCCGGCCCGTCCCGGTGACGACCTGGGTGTAGCCGGTGCCCGGTGCGACGCCCGGCGGCTCGGTGATGTGGGTGAGGTGAGAAGAGCTCATGGCCGCCATCCTCGCCCAGCACGGCCCCGGACGCACGGAGGTTTCCGCCGAGGCCCCTCAGCCCGCGACGGTGGGCAGGGGGCGGAGGAACGGCCGGTCGTCGGGCGGGAGTTCGGCGAGCGGGCCGGCGGCGCGCAGCACCACCTCCAGCACGGCGTCCGGATCGCAGGCGTAACCCCCGCTCGCCCAGGCCGCGTTGGCCTCGACGACGGCCCAGCCCCGGTCGGTGCGGCCGAGGTCGACCACCGCCGCGCTCGGCAGCGCGGCCGGGCCGGTGGCGGCGGCCAGCACGTCGGCGGCGAAGGCGAGCAGCTCCGGCCCGGCCGACTCCGGTGCGGCGACGGCGAGTTCTCCGTTCAGCGCGTAGCGGGAGGCAGCGCGGACGGTACCGTCCAGGACGAACAGGCGGTACTCGACGGCGAACCGGACCGGCTCGCTGACCAGCACCGGCGTGCCGCCGTCCAGCAGGTCGGGCCCCGGCAGGGCGGCGCCGTCCGGATACACCCGGGCGGCGAAGTGCTTGTCCGCCGGGGGCTTCACGAACGCCCGGCCGCGCAGCCGGCGTGCCTCGGCGAGTGTCGTCAACTCGACCCGGCGGCCGGTCAGTTCGCGCGGCAGTGCGGTCAGCCAGCCGTCCCCCGGCTCCACCGGGCCGACCCCCAGCACCCGCCCGACCGCGTCGGCGAACAGCGGCCCGCCGTACAGGTGCACCCGGCCGCCGACCAGCTCGCGCGGCGCCCGCCAGGAAGCCGCCGTGTGCGCCCGCAGCCCGCGCCGACCGGCGGCGGTGCGCAGCTGGAGGCCGGTCTCGTTGACCCGGGGCGCGAGGAGCAGGGTGGCGGTACCGGGGGAGGCGGAGTCGGTGGGCATACCCGCGATCATGCCTGCCGGCGAGCGGACCCGGCCACGCGATTTCCGGCCGACGGGGGAGCGGGGGTACGCCGGCCGGCCCGGCGCGCTTGGTGGGCCCGGTCGGGGCCCGGGCGGCGGGTGGCGCGCGGCGGCGGCCGGACGGCCTGCGGGAGGTGCGGCGTCAGAGCGCGCGGCGCATCACCAGGCGCGGCCACCGGTCCAGGCCGAGCGCCGCCTCGCGGGCGCGGACCTCGCGCAGGCCCGGACCCAGCTCACCGTCCGGCACCGGGCGGAAGCCGCAGCGGGCGTAGTACGGGGCGTTCCACGGCACCTCGGCGAAGGTGGTCAGGGTCAGCGCGTCCAGGCCCTCGGCGGCGGCCACTCCGGCCAGGTGCTCCAGCAGGGACCGTCCGACGCCCCGGCGGGCGTGCGAGGGGTGCACCGAGACCTGCTCGACGTGCAGCGCGCCGTCGATCCGCGCCGCGATCAGGTAGGCGACCGGCCGGTCCGCGCCGCCGTCCGCCGCGCCGTCGTCCACCGCGACCCAGGCCAGGCCCGCCGCCACGAACGGCACCAACTCCTCGACGGACAGCGGCTCGTCGTCCGCGACCGGGTCCATCCCGACCTCGCGGAAGCAGCATCCGGCCGCCCGCTCGATCTCCTGGAGCAGCGGCAGTTCCTCGACCCGGGCCTCACGAATGCGCATCAGCCCATTGTGCAGGGCGGACGACGAGGTGCACCGGGCCGCGCTGCGCACCCGCCCGGTGGAGACCTTCGCCGGAGCCGCGCCGGCCGCGATCCCGCCGCCCGCCCGGTGGTCGAGGACGCCCCGTCCGGGAGCCAGGCGGGCGCCGGGCCGGGACGCCGGGCCGGGACGCCGGGCCGGGAACCATCGACTTCCTCGCCGGAGCGTGAGGCCGACGGATGGTCAGCTTTCGGTTCCGGCGTGGATCCGCTCGATCACCCGGGCCGGGAGGTCGTCCGGGACGTCCCGGCCGGAGACCAGGACCGAGTACCGCTCGCCCGCCCAGACGCAGAAGGCCGTCCGGGTCGGGGCGGAGCCCGCACCCGGGTCCGTCTCCGCCGTCCGGCAGCCCATCCTCCCGGGCAGGGAGGTGGCCGTCCGGGTCAGGCCGTCGCCCTCCACGTACCTGCGGAGCGCCGGGTCGTCGGAGCCGGCGATCTGCACGAACCACTTGGGCGCCCGGTTGTCGCCGCCGTACTCCTCCGGGCCGGAGGAGCCGTCGACCGCACCGTACGCGGCCAGGTGCAGGTCCTTCGCGCCCTTCGCCGCCGCCTCGCCGAGCAGCCCCCGCCACGCGGCGGCGCCCTCACCCTCGTCGGAACTCGCCCGGAGCGCCGCGCCCTCCACGCTCCTCGGCAGGCGCGGCGGCCCGGGCGGCCCGCCGTCGCCGTCGCTGCCGAGCAGGTAGCCGCCCAGCACGGCCAGCGCGCCCGCCACCACGACGGCGCCGACCACCCACCCGGCCCGCCCGGCGCGGGACCCACGGCCGGGCCCCGCCCGGGACGGCCCCTCGTCCTGCTCCGTCATCGTCGATCCCCCGTCATGCTCCGCCGGTCGGCCGTCCGTCCCCGGTGCGGTCAGTGCTCGCTGTTGCCGTGGACGCGTTCCAGCACCCGGGGCACCAGGTTCTCGTCCACGCCGGTGCCGGTGACGACGATCATGTACTCGTCGTCCGCCCAGACGCAGGTGATGGTCTCCGTGGCGCGCTCCTTCGGGCTGTCGTCCGGGTCGTAGGAGTCGCAGTACAGCGTGCCGTCCAGCGAGGACTTGACCACGTGCGGGGCGTGGTCGGAACGGGAGCCCTCGGCCAGCCGGGCGAGGCTGCGCTGGAACTCCTGGTCGGACTCGCCGACGATCACGTTCCAGAGCGGCTCCTGCCTGCTGGAGGAGCTGCCCGAGCTCTTCGGGACCACGCCGTACGTGGCGCCCTGGAGGTTCCGCGCGCCCACCTTGGTCATGCTGCGGCTCATGTCGTCCCAGTCGGGGAAGTCGCCCTTGGCGGAGCTGGTCCGCATCTGCTCGCCCTCCACCGACTTGGGCAGGGACGGGGCGCTCCCGCCGCCGAACAGGTAGCTGCCCAGCACGACCAGGCCGCCCACCACCACGACCACCCCCACGCCCAGGACGATCCGCTTGCGCTTGGCCGCCGCCGCCCGGTCGGCCGCACCGGCGGCGGCGAGCGGGCCGGCGGGGGCGAACGGGCCGGTGGGGGCGAACGGGGGCGCGGGCGGAGCAGACGGCGGCGCGGGCGGGACCGGCGGCGGTCCCGGGACGGCGCCCTGCGGTCCGACCGGCGGCGCGGCCGGTGGCGTGGCCGGCGCGGCGGGCGCCTTCTCGAAGGCCGGAGCGGCGGCCTGAGCGGTGGCCTGAGCGGCGGCCGTCCCGCCGTGGAGCGGGAGCGACTGCGCCAACGCCGAGTTGAAGGTGAGCACCTCGCCGACCGCCTCGACCAGCGCGGCCCGCGCCGCGGCGTCCTGCGGCGCCGCCTCGGCGGCCGTCAGCGTCTGCTCCCAGCGCGGCAGGCGCCGCAGCTCGTGGCGGACGCGGGTGAGCGCCTCCGCGTCCAGTGCGGCACCGGCCGGACCGGCGGTCCCGCCGTACCGCTGCTGCACCAGTGCGTCGGCCACGACTGCGGCCGACACGACCCCGTCCCCCGAAACCATCGTCAATCCCCTATCCGAGCTGCCGAGTTCTCCCACCAATGTGGCAGTGCCGCGCCCTCCGGCGCGACGCCGCACGGGAATGGAGACGGAACCGCAACCGGGGCGGTTGCGGTCCCGTCGCACCGGCCTGGCGGGATTCAGGCCCCGGGTGCGGGCTCCGCGGCGAGCCGGCCGGTGCGGACCGCGGTGACCAGCGCCGCGTGGTCGGCCTCCGACTGGTCGGCGTACGCGACCGCGAACCGGGCGATCGCGTCGTCCAGGCGCTCGTCCTTGCCGCAGTAGCCGGCGATCAGCGCCGCGTCCGCGGTGTGGGCGTGCGCGCGGGCGAGCAGCGCGCCGGTCAGCCGGCCGTAGTCGTCGAGCTGCGCCGGGCTCAGCGCGGCCGGGTCGACACTTCCCTTGCGGTTGCGGAACTGACGTACCTGGTAAGGGAGTCCGGCGACGCTGGTCCAGCCCATCAGCGGGTCGGAGACCACCTGCATGCGCTTCTGCCCGAGCACCACCCGGCGCCCCTCGTGGCCGTCCTCGGCCGGCACCGGGAACCCGGCCCGCACCAGGTGCGGGAGCAGCACCGAGGCCCGGGCCTCCTTCACCTGCAGCACCAGCGGCCCGCCCCTGCGGTCGGTCAGCAGCACCACGTACGAGCGGGTGCCGACACTGCCCGTGCCGACCACCCGGAACGCCACGTCCTGCACCCGGAACCGGGCCAGCAGCGGGTGCAGCTCCGCCGGGACGGTGTGCCGGTAGGACGCCAACGCGCCCGCCACCAGCTCAGCCTGACGGTCCGTCACCTCACTGAGGATCGGCGGCGCCGCGACGAAGCGCCAACCCCCGTCCTCGGTGCGGACGGTGGAGCGCGCCGCGAACTTCGCCCCGGTGTTGCGCAGCGCCTTCGCCGAGACCGCCGCCAGCACCCCGCTCAGCTCGTGCGCCCCCGCGAACTCCACCAACTGGTGGTCCGCGATGGCGTCCCAGGCGTTCCAGGCGTCCAGCGCCGGGAGCTTCGCCAGCTGCCGCACCGTCCGCCGGTACGTCGCCACCGCGTCGAACGCCGCCTGCCGACAGGCCACTTCGTCCGCGCCGGCCTGCCGGCCCGCCAGCACCAGGCTGGCCGCCAGCCGCTTGAGGTCCCACTCCCACGGACCCGAGACGGTCTCGTCGAAGTCGTTCAGGTCCAGCGCCAGCCGGCCCCTGGCGTCCCCGTACAGGCCGAAGTTGGCAGCGTGCGCGTCCCCGCACAGCTGCGCCGCCACACCGCTGACCGGGGTGGTCGCCAGGTCGTGCGCCATCAGGCCCGCCGAACCGCGCAGGAACGCGAACGGCGAGGCCGCCATCCGGCCCACCCGCAGCGGCACCAGGTGCGGCAGCCGGCCCGCGTTCGCGGACTCCACCGCCGCGACCACCTCCGGGCGGGACGCCGAGAGCACCAGCCGCTCGTGCGACTCCAGCGGCACCCGCTCGCGCAGCAGCTTGCCGCGCCGCTTCGGGCCGTCCGTCGACGCGAGCCCCTCCAGCTCCAGCAACGCCACCGACGGGCGGGCCGGCGCCGCGGACGCGTCCCCCGCGAACCCGTCGACCGCGAACTCCCGTGACAGCGGCGGCAGTCCAGCCGCCCCAGCCGCCTCCGGACCATCCGCCCAGACCTCGACCGCCGACACCCGCTGCTCCCTCCGACCAGGGCGGGGGCCGCCCCCACCAGCGGTGACGCTACCCGCCCCGGTCGCGACGGACGCGGCCGGGGCGGACCGGGCCGGGAGCCGGGCCGGGACCGGCCACCCGGAGAGCCCCCGGGGAGCCCCCGGAGGGCGGTCGGGCAGCGGCCGGTCGGTGGCCGGTCGGCGTCCGGGCAGTAGCCGGGGGCCGCCCCGGCGCCGACCGGCCACCGGAGAAAACACGCTGTTCACAGGCGCGTCGCAATGTTTCGGCCCGGCCGCAAACCCGTTCGGGACGGCCCTGCCGGACTAGGGTTTCCCACGTCGCCGGCACCCGGCCGGCGGCGGTCCGCGCCCGCCCCTGCCCGCTTCCGGGCGCCGCCCGCGCGCGACCGGTCACGCGTCCCCGGAGGTCCTCCCCGTGAGCAACGCCCCCACCGTCCTGATCACCGGCACCTCGTCCGGCATCGGCCTGGCCGCCGCGATCGCCGCCGCCTCGGCGGGCCTGCGGGTGGTCGCCACCCTGCGCGACACCGCGAAGGCGGGCCCGCTGCTCGCGGCCGCCGAGGCGGCCGGCGTCACCGAACTCGTCCGGGTGAAGCGGCTCGACGTCACCGACCCGGCCTCGATAGCCGCCGCCGTCGACGAAGTGCTCGCCGAGGACGGCCGGTTGGACGCGGTGGTGCACAACGCCGGTGCGGGCGCGATCGGTACGGTCGAGCAGGCCGGCACCGAGCTGTTCCGCCAGGCGCTGGAGGTGAACTTCCTCGGCGTCGTCGAACTCACCCGGGTCGCGCTGCCGCACCTGCGGGCGTCCGGCGGGCGGCTGGTCGCGGTCAGCAGCGTCGGCGGCGTGGTCGGCCAGCCGTTCAACGAGGCCTACTGCGCCTCGAAGTTCGCCCTGGAGGGCTTCCTGGAGTCGCTCGCCCCGGTCGCGGCCACCACCGGCGTCACCGTCACGGTCGTCGAACCCGGCCCGGTGGCCAGCGAGTTCGTCGCCAACCTGCAACTCGACGTGCCCGCCCTGCTGGCCGCCGCCGGACCGTACGAGCCCGCCCTGAAGGGCTACCTCGCCACCACCCTGGCCGTGTTCGAGGACGCGCAGAGCTCCGCCGAGGCCGCCGCGACGGTCGTGCACGCGCTGACCGCCGAACAGGTCCCGTTCCGGCTGCAGACCTCCGAGCTCGCCACCGGCTTCGTCGCCGCCAAGCTCGCCGACACCGACGGCTCCACCGTCCAGGCCCTCACCTCGTCCTGGCTCGACGCGTCCTGACCCTCCTCCGCACCCGCCGCCGGTCGGCTGGCGGGTGCTCTGACCGGGGGCAGGTGCGCCGGGTCGGCTGTTCCGGTGGTCGGACGCGTGGTGACGTCCGTCTGGTTGTCGGGGGTGTGGTGGCAGAGCCTGTCCCCGTGCGCAGGTCGACCGACCAGGAGGGGCGGGAGCTGCGGCAGATCGTGCGGCGGGGTGGTACCGGTTCGGTGCGGCTCCGGCGCGCGCTGGCGCCGCCGGCCCCGGCCGGCGGGAACCGGGTGCCGGTGGTCGATCCAGAGGCTCGCCGCCCACCCGGGGAAAGCCCACGGCTGCTACTCGGTCGGCGACGACACCCGGTGGGGCGTCGACCGGCGCACGAGGGGGAGCCGACAACACCCCGGCCGCCCCGGTCGATCCGCGCCACCGGCGAGAGCCGCGGGACGGCCCGGAGTCCGTTCCCTACCCTCTCGCCAGGCGATCGGTCAGGTCGGCCTTCGCCGCCGTCCACCCGTCTCGAAGCATGGCGTAGACGAGAAGGTCGCGGCGGGTTCCGTCCGGCTTGAGCAGTCCCCCCGCCTGACGCTCGTGCAGCTGGGCCCCGATCCGTTCGACGGCTTCCCGGGAGCGGAAGTTGTCCGCATCGACGCGCCAGACGACGCGTTCGAAACCGAGGGTCTCGAACGCGTGGGTCATCGTCAGCAGCTTGGTTTCCGAGTTCGCCGCCGTGTGCCACCACGCCCTGCCGAACCAGGTGCCTCCGATCTCCACGCGACCGTCCCACCGGTGCCAGCCGCGCAGATTCGTGGTGCCGATCGCCGTGCCCCGGTCCCGGCTGACCACCGCGAACGCGACGCGCCTCCCGGCATCGACCTCTTCGAGACGCCTGGAGACGATCCCGCGCAGCTCCTCCTCGTCGGCCGGGGTCGGCGCACTCAACCAGCGCCAGACGTCCTCGTCACGGCCGCCGACTCGGAACAGGTCGGGAACGTGCCGCAGCGCCAGCGGCTCCAGCCGGACACGACGGCCTTCAAGGACGGTCGGCAGGGGTGCGGACGGCATGGCCCCGAGGCTACTCAGTCCGCGAGCCCAAGCGCACCCCGGCGAACCTGCCCGGTCAGAGCACTAGCATGCGGCCATGGCACACGACATCCACCACCTCGACCCGGCCTACCTCGCGTTCTGGCGCGAGTACCAGCTGTGCACCCTCACCACGCTGCGCCCCGACGGCACCCCGCACGTCGTCCCGGTCGGTGCGACCTTCGACCCGGAGACCGGCATCGCCCGGGTGATCAGCAGCCGGGAGAGCCGCAAGGTCCGCAACGTGCTCGCCGCCGGCGAGGCCGGGCAGCGGGTCGCGCTCTGCCAGGTCGACCGGGCCCGCTGGGCCACCCTGGAGGGGCGGGCGGTGATCCGCGAGGACGCCGCCTCGGTCGCGGACGCCGAGCGGCGCTACGCCGAGCGCTACCGGCAGCCGAGGGAGAACCCCGAGCGGGTGGTGATCGAGATCACCGTGCTCCGCGCCCTCGGCCGGGCCTGACGGTCCACGGGGGAGCGCGGCAGGTCAGGGGGCGGGCGCCCGGGGCGTCCGCCCTTTCGCGTGCCCGCGTTCCGTCAACTCTCTTGTGGCAACTGGTCTGTGATGCAAAGCTGACTGCATGACAGACGCCTCGGTGCCGCTGCCCGGCACCCCTCGTGAAGTCCTTTCCGGCCTCGGCGAGTTGACCAGGCGGGTACGGGTCGTCCAGCGCGACGCGTGGATCCCGCTGCTGCTGTTCGGCCTGCTCACCCTGGGCGCGGTCGCGGTCGGCCGGCTGACCTTCCGGCAGCAGGCCGTCCCCTGCCCCGGCGGCCCGGGCGCCCCCGGCGAGACCTGCACCGCGATGCACCAGGGCTCGCCCGCCTACTGGACGGTCGGCCTGCTCGCCGCGTACGCCGCCACCGCCTGGTGGTACCTGCGCCGCTCCCGGCGGCGCGGCGTCGGCACCCCCGTGCGCCCGTACGTGCTGGTCGGGGTCGCGGCCGTCGCCGCGCTCGCCGCCACCACCTGGTGGGGCGCCGCCCAGCCCGCCCCCGGTGCCGACCTGCGGTTCTGGGGCCTGCACCTGACCGCGAACACGACCGGCACCCTGCTGCTCCAGCACTTCCTCGGCGGCGCCGCCGCGATCGGCGTCCCGCTGCTGGTGCTGGCCAGGATCGAACGCAACGGGCCGCTGGCCCTGTTCGCCCTCGGCTACCTGCTGCTCGAACTGCTGCCCGCCACCTCCGGCTGGTGGGGCGCGGCCGGCCCCTGGTCCGGTACGGCCCGGTACGGCGTCCCCGCGCTCTACCTGCTGGCCGGCGCGCTGCTGTTCGCCCGCGCCTCCCGGCACACCCGCGCACGGGCCGCCGCGTGACCCCGGCCGAGGCGCCCGCCGAAGCGCCCGCCGAGGCGCCGGAACAGGGCGGGCACCCCGCCAAGGCCCTCGACGACACCGTCCACCAGCGCGTCCGCCTGGGCATCCTCACCGTCGCCCACCAGGCCCGCCGAGCCGAGTTCGGCTTCCTGCGCACCACCCTCGACCTGACCGCCGGCAACCTCGGCCAGCACCTCACCGTCCTGGAGAAGGCCGGCCTGGTCGCCATCGAGAAGGGCTACGAGGGCCGCCGCCCCCGCACCTGGGTCACCCTCACCCCGGCCGGCGAACGGGCCCTGCGCGAGGAGGTCGCCCAGCTCAAGCGCCTGATCCGGCAGATCGAGGCCGCGACCGACACCCCCTGACCCGCGCCCACCACCCCTCGTCCGCCCCGCCGTCCGGTGCCCTCGGCTCGCCGACGGACGCGGAAGCGGCGGCCACCGGAGCGGTGGAGGCCGCCTCGGAGGCGGAACCGTGCGAACCGCTCGGCGCACCCCGCCCGCCGGCCCCTCCGCCCGCGAGGGTTTCGGCAACCTGGGTTGACTAACCGCGATCGGTCAACCTAGGTTGCTTCCATGCCGCTCGACGACACCCCCCTCCCGCCGGACCCGGCCGACAGCCTGGCGGCCGTAGCCGCCCTGCGCCGGCTCGCCGACCGGCTGGAGGACGCCGCCGTCGAACAGGCCATGCGGGCCGGCTGGAGCTGGCCGCAGGTCTCCGAGGCGCTGGGCGTCACCCGGCAGGCCGTCCACAAGAAGCACGCCAAGCGGCTGATCGAGGGCGGCGTCACACTGAGGAGGCGCGGCCGATGAGCGCGTTCGACCGGTACCTGCAAGGGCTGTTGGACCTGGCCGCGGCCGAGGCGCGCTCGGACGGATCGGCCACCGTCGACGCCCACCACCTGCTGCTCGCCCTCGCCACCGCGCCCGACCGCGCAACCGACGAACACGCCGACGCCGACGAGGCCTTCGCCGACGACGCCGCCCGCCGGGTGCTGGCCGCCGCCGGGCTCGACCGCGCCGCCGTACGCGCCGCGCTCGACCGGGAGTTCGCGCACAGCCTGCGCGCCGTGGGCGTCCGCCCGGACGCCCACCGCCTGCCCCCGCCCACCCCGGGCACCGAGCGGCCCCGACTGGGCGCCTCCACCCGGCTCGCCCTCGAACGCGGCTTCGGCACCGCCCCCAAGCGGGACCAGACCTCGGCCCACCTGCTGCTCGGCATCCTGGGCGCCGAGGTCGGCACCGTCCCGCGCGCCCTCGCGCTGGCCGGCGTCGACCGCGCGCACCTGGCCGGACGGGCCCGGGAGGCCGTCGAACGCCGGCAGGCCTGACCGCAACCGACCAGGGAGAAGACACCATGCGGCACTGCGACGACACCGACCGGCCGGAACTGCGGCGGCTCCTCGACCGGGCCGTCACCCTGGGCGGCGTCCCCGGCGTGGTGATCGAGGTCCGCGACCGCGGCCGGGTCTGGCGGGCCACCGCCGGAGTCGCGGACACCGCCACCGGCCGGGAGCGCACCGCCGCGGACCGGTTCCGGATCGGCAGCATCACCAAGGCCTTCGTCGCCACCGTCGTCCTGCAACTGGCCGCCGAGGGCCGGATCGGCCTGGACGACCCGGTGACCGGCCGACTCCCGCTCCCCGAAGCCGAACCGGCCGCCGGGGCGACCGTCCGGGAACTGCTCAACCACACCAGCGGCGTCCCCAACCACACCGACGACCCGGCCGCCCTGAACGCCCACACCGCCCACCCGCCCACCACGCTGCTGCGGGTCGCCGCGGCCCGGCCGCGCGCCTTCGCCCCGGGCACCGGCTGGGCGTACTCGAACACCAACTACGTGCTGGCCGGCCTGCTGGTCGAACACCTCACCGGCCGCACCCTGGCCGCCGAGATCGACCGGCGGATCAGCCGCCCGCTCGGCCTCACCGGCACCCACCTGCCGTCCGCCGCCGACCACGGCCTGCCCGAGCCGCACGCCCGCCACTACACCAAACTGTTCCGCACCGACCCGGACGCGCCCGTCCTGGACGCCACCGAACTCGACCCCGCCCCGTTCTGGGCCTCCGGCGACATGGTCTCCACCGTCACCGACCTGAACCGCTTCCTCGCCGCCCTGCTCACCGGCCGCCTCCTGCCGCCCGCCCGGCAGCGCGACCTGCTGCTCACCGTCCCCACCCGCGACTGGCTCCCCGGCGCCGCCTACGGCCTCGGCGTCTGCGCCCTCCCCTCGCCCGACGGCACCACCACCCACTGGGGCATGGGCGGTGCCACCATCGGCTCCTGGACGTACGCCTTCGCCACCCCCGACGGCGCCCGCCTGCTCGCCGTCAACACCAACGCCGACTGGACCGACCCGGCCGGCGGCTGGGCCGACCCGATCGGCCTGTTCACCGACCTGCTCGGCCCGGCCCTCGACCGGTCCTGAGACGGCGGGGGCCTTCAGGCCCGGGCGGTCACCACGTGGAAGGTCACGGTGGCCAGGAAGGTGCCGGTGGCCAGGTGGGTCAGCCAGCGGTCGGCGTCGGCGGGGGAGAAGTAGCCGGCCGCGACCGCGCGGTGGGTGACGCGTTGCAGGCCCAGGACCCGGTCGGCCGCGGCGACCTCGCGGAAGACCGGGGTGAGCGGGTGGACGTCCAGCACGTCGAGGCCCGCCCCGGCGGCCAGGCGCGGGAGTTGGCTGCCGATCCGGGCGTTGCGCACCGCCTGGTCGGTGACGTACCGGGTGTACGCGGCGGTCAGCGCGCCGTCCGGGTGGTCGACGGTCAGCGTGCCCCAGTCCGGCTCGCCCAGCACCAGCAGGCCGCCCGGGCGCAGCACCCGGCGGGCCTCGCGCAGCGCCAGCGCCGGATCGGCGACGTGCTGCAGCACCCGGTCGGTCCGGGCCCGGTCGCAGCCGCCGTCCGCCAGCGGCAGCTCGTGCAGGTCGCCCAGCCGGACGTCCACCTGCAGCAGGTGGGCGGTCCGCTCGGCGGCGGCGTCCACCGCCTCCCGGTCGTGGTCCACGCCCAGCACGCTGCCCACCGGGCCGACCGCCTGGGCCAGCGCCGGCAGGTCGGTGCCGGGGCCGCAGCCCAGGTCGACCACCGTCTGCCCGGGCTCGACCGCCAGCGCCGCCAGCATCACCGCTTTGTACTCCCGGCCGAGTTCGGAGACGGCCAGCCGGTCCAGGTAGGCGATCGGATCGGGCGGCACGGACTCGAACACACGGGAGGTCATGACCGGCAGTCAACCAAACCAGCCCCCGGCAGGGAAGATCCCGGCATATCCCGGGGGCCACGACAAGGGGCGCACGCCGGACCCGACGGCGCACTCCCACCCGGCGCGGACGACCGCCCCGGGGGCCCGGACGCGACGGTGCGCCCCCGGCCGGGACCGCGCCGCCGCTGCCGGGGGCCGCGACGGTCAGGACACCAGCGGCCCGTCCGCCGACTCGGTGAGCGTCACCGTGCACAGCCCGCCGCGCTCGGCGACCACGTCCGTCACGGTCAGCCGGGTGCCCGGCAGCAGGATGTACTCCTCCTCGTCGGTGAACGCCGAGAACTCCCGGATGCCCACCGCCCGGGCCGGCCGCACCTCGAACAGCGTCCGCTTCCCCCGGCCGCCCAGGAAGGCGCGGGCCACCGCCGGACGCGAGGTGCACGAGGAGACGCCCCACCAGGTCACCGTCCGCCCCAGCGGGTATTGGGCCCGCAGGTCCAGCGCCACGCCCCGCCACAGCGGCTCCGGGCGCACCGGCAGCCGGCCCACCGCGTCGAACAGCAGCCGCAGGTACGGCAGGTAGGGGGCCAGCCGGGCCCGGTCCGGGTGGCGCAGCGCCGCGTTCAGCTCCCGGTAGAACGCCGACTCGCAGGTGTACAGGTGCAGCGCCGCCACGCCCTCGGCGTCCAGCACGCCGCCCGCCGGGGCGTCCGCGTGCCGCTTGCCGAACTCGTGCGCCGAGCCGACGTGCCGCTCCAGGCCGCTCAGCAGCGCCGCGACCGGCTCCACCGCCTCCCGGAAGCCCATCCGCTCCAGGTCGAACACGCCGGTGACCGGCGGGAGTTCGAGGCCCTCGTCCTTCACCGAGGCGAGCCGCTCCAGGTACAGCTGGTGCAGCTCCATGGTGGAGGAGATGAACGCGCCCATCCGGGAGGCGGTGCCCGCGTCGGTGCGGCCCTCGGCCTCCGCCGAGGCCTGCCAGCCCGCGCTGGGCAGCCAGTCC
Organism: Kitasatospora sp. NPDC015121; assembly: GCF_055562955.1. Taxonomy (NCBI): domain Bacteria; kingdom Bacillati; phylum Actinomycetota; class Actinomycetes; order Kitasatosporales; family Streptomycetaceae; genus Kitasatospora; species Kitasatospora sp. NPDC015121. The sequence continues at coordinate 188,603 of NZ_JBVHEH010000013.1, read as the reverse complement.
ACCGGGTCCGCGCCCAGGCCCTCCAGCGCCGCGTTCACCGTCGCGAAGTGCTCGCCGTCGCAGAAGACGTCGCCCTGCGCCGCCGGGTTGGGGTGGTCGATGTGCCGCACCCGCACGTCCGGGTACTTCCGCTCCAGCCGCTGCACCAGCGACTTCAGCGACCGCGCGTGCGCGCCCCACCAGGCGAACACCACGCCGCGGTCCTCCTCCGGCCCGTCCTGCTTGGCCCGCAGCACCTCCTCCACGATCCGCTCCGCCACCGGCTTCCAGAACGCGGTGTGCGCCGCCGGGGAGGTCGAACCGTCGCTGCTCGCGGTCAGCGCCGCGTTCAGCAGCAGCACGCCCTGGGTCAGCATCGCCTGGAACCACTCCGGCGGCTGCACCGTGCCGTGCTGCGCGAGCAGCGCCCGCAGGTCGGCGATCGGCGTCTTCTTCGGGATCCCGTACTTCCACATCGCCGCCGCCTTGATGATGCAGCGGATGCTCACCACCCGGCCGAACTGGCTGTCCTTCCAGTCGTGGAAGGTGTTGTCGAACATCGCGATGCCCGTCGCGCTCTCCGGCCGCGGGTACGGGTTCTGTCCGAACACCACCACCTTCCACTTGCCGGGCGGGTTCGGCTTCAGCGCCTGGAACGTCAACTCCCGTATCGGCACCACGTCCTGCGGCCGGCCCGGACCGATGAACGCCGCCGCGTCCGGCCGCGCCGCGATCACCGGGCCCAGCACCGGGAACCAGTCCTCGCCACCGCCCCCGAACAGCTCGGCGAGCGCCAGCGGGTCGGCCGGGGAGGCGGCGGACGAGGGGGAATCGGTCATGGCGGGCTCCAGGCGGTCGGGGAGGCGAACGGGTGCCACGCTAGGCACCGCCACCGACACCGGTACGGCCACCGGCACCGGCACGGCAATCGGCACAGCCGCCGGCATCGGCACGGCAACCGCCACCGACGGACGGGAACGCCCGGCGCCGGAAACCGGGGGCGGGGCGGGCGGGAGGTGTGCCAGGCTCTGCCGGGTGATCGTCATCCAACCCGTCCTCGAGGTCTACGCCCCCGACGGCTTCGCGCTCTGGCCCGTCGCCGCGTGGGAGCCGTTCGCCTACCTGGCCCTCGACGGCGGCCTCGACCCCGCCGAGGTCGGGATCGCGATCATGCGCATCGCCCAGTGCAACGACCTCGACCCCGATCCCGCGCACGGCGACGACCGCCCGACCCGGCCGGCCGACCCGACCGACTCCTTCCTGCACGGACTGCTGACCTTCGACACCCTCTTCGCCGCCGGCGGCCTGCGCGTCACGGACACCGCCACCGGGACCACCCTCCTGCCCGGCTGCTGCTGCGGGCTGGGCGAATGGCGGGACTGGTACGCGGTCGTCGACGGCGGCGCGGCCACGTTCGGCCACGAACCCGACGCGCGCGCCGAACTCGTCGGCAGCACCGCCCGGTTGACCGTCGACGGCGAGCTGAGCGACAGCCCCGTGATCGAGCTGCCCGTCACCGAACTCCACCGCCTGCTGGCCGGCGTGGAACGCGACCTCGCCGACTTCCACGAGCTGGCGGCCGACTGGATCGCCCGCCACCTCCCGGAGCGGGCCGCCCGCGTCACCGCGGCCGTCGCCGACGCCCTGGACCTGCCCCGGCCGGGCGCGACGCGGTAGCCGTCGCCGCCCGGGCGTCCGGCCCGGCGCCGACGCGTGCCGGCCCGGCGCCGACGCGTGCCGGCCCGGCGGAGCACCGGGCCGGCGGAGCGGCGCTGTCGGTGCCCGCCGATAGCGTCGGAACCGACAACGAGCCCCCGGCCGAACGGAGTTCGCCCGCATGACCGTCAAGCACGCCCCCCAGCCGCTGCGCGTGGTGCTGACCGACCTCAACACCGAGGTGGTGGCCGCCTGGCGCACCGCGTTCGCCGGCACCCCGGGCGTGGAGGTCCGCACCGGCTCGATCCTCGACGTCGACGCCGACGCCTGGGTCAGCCCCACCAACTCCCGCGGCCGGATGGACGGCGGCCTCGACGCGGTGATCAAGCGCCACCTCGGCGCGGGCATCCAACTGCGCGTCCAGCGCGCCATCCGGGACGGCCACGGCGGCGACCTGAAGGTCGGCAGCGCCGTGTGCGTGCCCTCCGGCGCCGCCGTCCCCCGCTTCCTGATCTCCACCCCCACCATGCGCACCTCCCGGCAGGACGTCAGCCAGACCCTGAACGTCGCCCTCGCCTGCGCCGCCGCCTTCCAGGCCGTCCACCGGCAGAACGCCGCCACCCCCGGCAGCATCGCCTCCGTCGCCCTGGTCGGCCTCGGCGCCCAGACCGGCCAGGTCCCGGCCCAGGTCTGCGCCAACCTGATGTGGACCGGCCACTCGCTGTTCCAGGACCACGAGTTCACCGACGACGACGAACTGCGCAGCACCGTCACCGACCAGCTCACCGACCTGCTCGCCGCCCCCGCCGACCGTCCCGTCCGCCTCGCCGTCCCCACCCGCACCGGCCGCGCCGCCCGCCACTGACAAGCGAACCACCCTTCCCCGCAAGGGGATTGGGCCGGGCCCGGAACGGACATCCTCCCCGGGGGAGTCAGGGGGCCGGCATGGGCGTGTGGCAGACCGTCAGTCTGGTGTTCATCCCGGTGCTGGCCGGGTGGTCCGCGCTGCGGGTCCTCGCCCGACAGGGGCAGCGCCTCCTGGACTACTTCTCCGCGCTGCTCTGGTCGGGCGCCGCGATCGGTCTCGGCCTCGGCGACGGACCCGGCTGGCTGCTGGTCGCCGGCTGCGCCACCCTGGCCGCGACCCTGCTGGCCCACCTGCTGGTGGCCGCCGCCCGCCGGATGAACCAGCCGCTGCGCGAGGTCGACCCCGCCGCGTTCCGCGCCCGCCTGCTGGAGATCTGCACCGCCGACACCTCCCCGCAGGGCTTCCTGGCCGGCGTCGGCCCCGACGGCACCATCACCGTCTGGGGCCTGGAGGAGGCCGGCGTCCCGCGCGACCGCCACCACCCGGGCGGCACCTGCGGCAGCTGCCTGCTGGAGGACCTCGTCACCGAACTCGCCGTCAACGGCGAGGAGGTCGTCGCCCGCTACCGCACCCTGCTGCGCCGCCGCGCCAACCAGCTCTTCCTGCTGCGCCGGGGCGTCATCTCCGGCGACTGGGAGGCCGAACTCCGCCCCGTCCAGGGCTTCAACTCCCCGTACGAGTACGCCCCCTGCCAGGTGCACCGGCGCGGCTAGGAGCATGTCCCGGCAACCGGCCGGGTGGCAGGGGTGCCGAGGCCGGTTGCCGTTGCCCGGCCCGCCCGCTGCCGGGGTGGCCCGGGTCCTGCCGGTCAGGCGATCGCGGCGGCGGCCCCGGCCTCGATCGGGACGCTTCGGTACCCCTTGCCCCGGCGTCGACCGGCTTCGAAGCCGGTCAGTGGGCCGGCCGGGGTGTCTGGGAGCGGAAGCTGTGGCCGAGTTCGGGGCCCAGTCCGTAGTAGTGACGGAAGTTGTAGATCAGCGGGCTCCACGTGGCCGGGTCGACGTGCTGGGAGCCGGGGACGACGACACGCGGATCGGCGTGGACCTTGAGCACGTCGGCTTCGACGATGAGGAAGGCCCCGGAGGCGTCGGGTCGGATCCGGGCGGCGCGGGCCTCCAACTGGAGGGGACACTCGGCGGCCCTGGGCGGCCGGACCAGCTCGGAGGGTTCAGGTCGCAGGCCGGCGGCGGCGAACTTGTCCGGCTCGAAACGGAAGGCGCCGCGCTTGTCCACGGGCACCGGGGTGCGTCCGGTCAGCGGCGCCAGCCGCTCCACCGCCGGCCACTGGGCGGGCTCAGGGAGGTTGACCACGAGATCGGGCCGGCTGAGGAGGTTGTGCGCGGTCTGTCCCCCGGCGCCCAGACCGAGGACGACGACGTGGCCGAGTGCCCAGGCCGAGGACATCGGCGCGAGGTTGAAGGAGCCGTTCTCGTTCTCCGTCGAGAGCAGCACGACCGGCGTGCCGAAGTACAGGATGCTCGGCTCGATGGTCACGTGGGCGGCCGACGGGTTGCCGGGCACGGTCCTGGGTGTCGCGGTGTTCATGGGAGTCGACCGTAGGGTGAGGACTCTTCGGCCACCGCCGAAGGATCGCCGGTGGATGATGGACGACGATGAATCACCATGACGCGCACCTGGAGGGCCCGGACCTGGCCGCTCTGGCCGGACTTCTGGCGGACGGCACCCGCGCCCGCTTCTGCCTGGCCCTCCTGGACGGCCGGGCCTGGACCGCGACCGAGCTGGCGCGCCATGCCGGGGTGGCCGCCTCGACGGCCACCGAGCACCTGAACCTCCTGGTCGGCGGAGGACTGTTCGCCCAGGAGCGTCAGGGGCGCCATCGCTACGTGCGCCTCGCCGATCCCGAGACGGCCCATCTGATCGAGACCCTTGCCGCCATGGCTCCCCGCCGCGTCGCTCCGCCACGTTCACTGCCCGCCGTCAACCGGAGCCGGGCGCTGGCCCGCGCCCGCACGTGCTACGACCACCTCGCGGGCGCCCTCGGGGTCGCGATCACCGAGGCGATGGCCGACCGGGGGCTGCTGGACCGGGAGCAGGGGCTGACGCTCACCGGCGACGGGACCGCCTGGCTAGCGGAGCTCGGCATCGTGCTGCCGCCCGCCACACGGCGTCCGCCCGTCCGCGCGTGCCTGGACTGGACCGAACGCCGCCCCCACCTGGCCGGTGCCGTCGGTGCCGCCCTGTGCCGCCACGCCTTCGACTCCGGCTGGATCACTCGGATCGGCACCGGCCGCGCCGTCGCCCTCACCGAGATCGGCCGGCGTACGCTTCAGGACCGCCTCGGCCTGTCCGACGAGGCGGGCACTCCCGTCAGCTGAACACCGGTCCCGCCCGGTCGGACGCCGCCGCTACCCGCGCCGCGCCGCGCCGCACCCCTCTGTGCCACCGGGACGCGCCCCTGGCCGCCGGAGCGCCGGGGGCTCAGCGCTCCCAGGCGCGCGGCCGCTCCAGCGCCTCCCACTCCGGGCGCAGCAGCGAGAGCACCGCGAGGTCGTGGCGCCGGCCCCGGTGCAGGCAGGCGGCGCGCTCGACGCCCTCGTGGACGAAGCCGGCGCGCTCCAGCAGGGCGAGGGCGGCGGCGTTGTCGGTGTGCGGACGCGCGGCCAGCCGGTGCAGCGGCAGTTCGCCGAAGGCGAGGTCGGTCAGCGCGTCCAGCGCGGCGCGCCCGTGGCCGAGGCCGCGGTGCTCCCGGGCGATCAGGAGGCGGACGGTGGCGGTGCCGTCCATCATGCTCTGCGCGATCAGCTCGGCCTGGCCGACCGGCTCGCCGTCCGGGCGCAGCACCAGGAAGGCGTCGTGGTTGTCGTCCTCGACGTCCCGTTCGATCCGCTCGCGCAGCGCGGAGAGCGGGAGCGGCCAGCGGCCCAGCTCGTGCGCGGCCAGCGGTTCGGCCAGCCAGCCGTGCAGCAGCTCGGCGTCGTCGGTGTCGAGCGGGGCGAGGGTGACGGCGGGGGAGGGGTGCGCGGGGGTCATGGGCCGGATGCTAGGCCGTCCACGCCCTCCCTGACCACGGGTTTTCCGGCGGCCGGTCCCCGTGCGACGGCCGGTGGCGGGCGGTCGGCGGGCCGAGCGGGCGGGTGGGTTCGGCCCGGCCGGCGGGGCGGGGACGACGGCGCTGCGGCGTCGGTCGCTCGGGACGGGCACTTCGCCGCGCCGGAAGTGCCCGACCCGTTCGCCCGCGACGCCCGGGAGTTCTTCACCGCGCTCCCGTCCGCCGGTCCTCCGGCCCCCCGTCGGGCCCGGAGGGCCGGGCCCGACGGGCCCGCCGCTAGTGGCGCATCGGCCTGAGCTCGCGGCGCACGTCCTCGTAGCGGGCGGCGGCGTCCGGGAAGAGCGGCGTCACCCGCGCGGCGATCGCGTCCACCTGGGCGAGCAGGGCGTTCACGTCGGCGGTGGAGGCGGCCAGCTTGCGGGCGGCGTTGCCCACCCGGCTGAGGTCGTCGGTCAGGGTGGCGTCCAGGTACCGCAGCCGGGCCTGCGCGGCCGCGCCCAGCGGGACGACCGCGGCGGCGTGGGCGTCCAGCATCCGCCAGCGGGCGGTGGTGTCGGTCAGCACCGCCCGCGGCAGGCCCTGGATCAGGGCGTCCCACTGCGCCCCCGTGGTGGCCACCGCGGGCAGCTGGCCGAGGGAGGCCAGCAGCGGTGCCAGGGCCGCCTGTTCCTGCGGGCGGTCGTGCAGCACCAGCCAGTCGACGACGTCGCGCAGCCTCGGCGCCCAGGCGGGCGCGGTGAAGCCGCTGGGGGCGACGGCCGCCAGCACCGCGTTCAGGATCCGCCCGCCGAGCTGCACCGGGGTGTCCCCGAACACGCCGCGCGACACCAGCAGGGTCCGCTGGTCCGCGTGGCAGGAGACCGAGCCGCCGTCGACGGCCAGCGGGATCACCTCCAGCCCGGAGAGCAGGTTCTTCGCCTTCGCGAGGGTGGAGGCGATCCACTCCACCGTCCACTTCCCGTACGTGCTCAGCCCGGTGACGCCGAACAGCGAGTAGCGGGCGCTGACCAGGTTCGCGCCCACCAGCCGGTTCTCGAAGGCCACCCGCTGGGCGGCGTCCGGATCGTTGGCCCAGTTCTGCTGCTGGGTGGCCCAGTTGGCGTCCAGGACGCTGACGCCGGCGTGCGCCGCGACATCCTTGCCGCGCAGCCAGGCGCGGTTCAGCACCAGGTCGGCCCAGGCCAGCGCGGCCCCCAGGACGGTCTGCCCCGCCACGCCGCGCAGGTGCTCGCGCTGGGCCGGGACGAGGCCGAACAGGCTGTAGCGCCCCGGCCCGTTGTCCGCGCGTTCGGCCAGCCGCACCGCCAACTGGGCGTAGGTGTCCGCGTTGAGGACGCTCAGCGCGGGCGTCAGGTGGCCCCAGGCCCAGCCGCTGCGGTACGCGTAGTCCTTGATCGGGAAGGCGTTGTGCTCGTTGAGGGTGTGGGACAGCTCGTGGACCACCGTCAGCGCGTTGTGGTACGAGGTGGTGGCGTTCTGCACCAGGTCCGGTCGCAGGTCCAGTCGGAACACCTGCGGGTTCGCCCCGGAGGTGATCAGGGTGTTGGCGCCCATCGAGGGGTCCAGCGCGGCGTTCACCTTGACCAGGTTGCCCAGTCCGGGCAGCCTGCCGAGCAGGGCGCCGAAGCGGCCGGAGAGGTCCTGCTGCAGCTGCCCGCCGGCGGGCGTGCCGGGCAGGAGGGCCTGCAGGTCGGGCTGGCCGAGGTGGGTGATGAGGGTGGCGATCTTCTGGTCCAGGTCGAGGACGACCTGCTGTTGCGCGGGAGTGAGATCGTCGGGCAAGGGAGTCCTTCACGGCTCGATGCGGAGACTGCTTCCCGCAGTATGCGTTGCCCCAATCATCATCCGATAAACGGAATTTGACGGCTCGTCAGACCGGAAAAGCCCTGGTCGACTGGGTGTTCGAGTCGAAGCTGCGCGCCCCGTCGAAGACGCCCGCCAGATCCGGGTGACGCCCCAGCAGCCGGTGCGCCAGGGTCAGGCCGTCCGGCTCCACCCGGCGGGTCAGGCCCAGGTGCGGCATCCAACGGCCCGGCACGTACAGCGGGTCGGGCTCCGGCTCGTCCGCCAGCAGCCGCCACACCTCGCGGTGCAGGTCGACCAGCGCCGGACCCGGCACCACGCCCCAGGTCAGCACCCGGCGCCGACTGCGCGCCGAGAACGACAGCAGGCCCGACAGCCGCACCTCCAGCGGCAGCGCCCCCGCCAGCAGCGCCTCGACCTCCGCCAGCCGCTCCGGCGCGACGTCGCCGCACACCGCCAGGGTCAGGTGCGGGCGGTGCGTCGGGTGCGGGTTGTCCGCGAGCGAGTCCACCCCGCCGTCGGCCAGCCGCCGCCACACCGCCCGCACCGCCCGGTCGAACGCCGGATCGCAGGTCAACTCGATGGTCCGCATGCCACCACCGTAGGGCCGGGCCCGCTGCCGCCCGCCCCCGCCCCGTGTGATGGGCTGGGCGGATGCGCACCACCGACCCCCGGCCGCCGGGCCGTCCGCGACCGCCGCGCCCTCGTCCCCCCTTCCCCGGCGCCGGAGTGACGGGGCGTCGCCCCTCCGCGCGGCCGCCGGACGGACGGCGGGCCCGGGGCGGGTGGCGGACCCGGGGCGGGTGGCGGGCCCGGGCCGGGTGGCTCGCGGCCGCGGCCGCGGTGCTGCTGCTCGGGCTGGTCGCGCCCGCCCGGGTGCCGGCCGCCGCGGCCGCCCCGCTCGGCGGCGCGCTGTACACCGCGCTGCTGCACACCCTGCTGATGGCCGCCGCCCCCCGCCTCCGCCCGCGGACCGCCGCCGGCACCGCGCTCGCCGCGAGCTGCGCCGTCGAACTGTTCCAGGCCACCGGCCTACCTGCCGACCTCGGCGCACGGCCGGCTCGCCCGGCTCGTCCTGGGCACCACCTTCGACCTGCCCGACCTGCTCGGCTACGCCCTCGGCGCGGCCGCCGCGCTCGCCGTCCACCTGGCGGTCCGCGCGGCGGTCCGCCGACTGCGCGAGCGTCGGGGTGCGGGCGAGTGCCGGGCCGGGGCTGACCGGGGCTGACCAGGGGCCGAACGGGGGCGGACCGGAGCGGCGGGCGGGACGGCGGTTCGACGCCCCTCCCGACAGATAGGTACATTTGGGACATTCGGGAGCAGAATGAGGCTTCGCGCCCATGCGCCGCAGCCCACGCACAGAAGGCCGAACCGCCTTCGGAAAGGGTCTCCATGCACCCCGCCCTCAGCCCCGCCGTCCTCGCCGAGCTGCGCCGGCCCCGCCCCTACCCGGCGGTGTCCATCCTGATGCCCACGCACCGCCGCGAGCCGGACAACGCGCAGGACCCGGTCCGCCTGCGCAACCTGCTGGCGGAGGCGAAGGAGCGGGTCCAGGCCGACCCCGAGGTCTCCCGCGCCGACCGGATCGACGTCCTGGAGCAGCTCGACAAGGCGCTCGCCGAGGTCGACCTGGTGCACGCCGAGGACGGCCTGGCGATCTTCGCCGCACCCGGCGAGCACCAGGTCTGGTCACTCGGTCGCACCGCCCCCGCCCGGGTGGTCCTGTCCGACACCTACCTCACCCGCAACCTGGTCTCCTCGCAGATCGCCGAACGCCCCTACTGGGTGCTCGCGGTCGCCGCCGACCGGGTCGCCCTGTGGGGCGGCAACCAGGAGAAGGTCACCCCCGAGAACGGCCACGGCTTCCCGCTGGAGCGCGTCTACGACAACCCCGACCCCGAGCGCCAGGAGCGGATCGGCGACACCCCCAGCACCTTCCGCGACGAGGAGACCAAGACCTTCCTGCGCCAGGCCGACGCCGCGATCGGCAAGGTGCTCGCCGCCGACCCCCGCCCGCTGTACGTCTTCGGCGACGCCCCCGCGCTCGCCCTGCTGGACGCGGTCGGCCCGATCGCCAAGGCCACCACCTCGCAGATCCCGCACGGCGGCCTGGCCCAGGCCACCGCCGAGGCCGTCCGCCAGGCCGTCGAGCCCGCCGTCCGCGCGCACGCCGACCAGGAGATCACCGACGCGCTCGCCCGCCTCGACAAGGCCCGCGGGCGCCAGGCCTTCGCCGCCGGGATCGACGAGGTCTGGCAGACCGCCGCCGAGGGCCGGATCGCCCTGCTGGTGGTCGAGGAGAACTTCCGCACCACCGCCCGCGACGACGGCGACCACCTCGTCCCCGCCGAGGAGGGCCAGCCCGGCGCCCGCGAGGACGTCGTCGACGAGGTCATCGAACGCGCCCTCGACACCGGCGCCACCGTCAGCTTCGTCCCCGACGGCACCCTCTCCGACGCCGGCCGGATCGCCGCCGACCTGCGCTACTGACCCAACCCCCCCCGCACTCGCACCGGGGCCCGGGCCGGAACTGCTCCCGGCCCGGGCCCCTCGCCCCTCCGGCGGGCTCAGCCGGTGGAGGCACCCAGCAGCACGCCCACCGCGTACGTCACCGCCATCGCGAGGCCGCCGCCCAGCACGTTGCGCAGCACCGCCCGGCGCGGATCCGCACCGCCCAGTCGGGCGCTCGCCCAGCCCGTCAGCACCAGGGCCGCCAGCACCGCCACCACCGTGATCCACACCCGGTGGGTGGGCGGCGGCAGCACGATCGCCAGCAGTGGCAGCAGCGCACCCACCGTGAACGCCGCGAAGGACGCCCACGCCGCGTGCCACGGATCGGTCAACGCCTCCGGGTCGATGCCCAGTTCGGTCTCCGCGTGGGCCGCGAGCGCGTCGTGCGCGGTCAGCTGCACCGCCACCCGGTGGGCCAGCTCAGGATCCAGCCCCTTCGCCTCGTACAGGCCGGTCAGCTCGGCCAGCTCCGCCTCCGGCGTCAGCCGCAGCTCCCGCCGCTCCTGGGCCAGCGCCGCCTGCTCGGCGTCCCGCTGGGTGCTCACCGACACGTACTCGCCCGCGGCCATCGACAGCGACCCCGCCAGCAGCCCCGCCAGACCCGCCGTCAACAGCTCGCCGGACGAGGCGTTCGCCCCGGCGACGCCCACCACCAGGCCCGCCGTCGACACCACGCCGTCGTTCGCGCCGAGCACGGCGGCCCGCAGCCAGTTCAGCCGCCCGCCCAGCGCACCGCCGTGCGCCTCGTCGTGGTCCGGCGGGGGGACGGGCTCCATGCCCCGGGCGTGGGAAGCGGTCATGCCGCCAGTGTGCCCGCTCGGCCCCGCCGCACCCGGCAGCACCGACGGGGCGTCGGAAAACGCGTTGCCGCAGCCGGTGAGGGCGGGTCAGGATGGACGCCATGTGCTTCCGAGGAGGAACGGGCAGCCGGCACCACGTCTGCCCGCCCTGCCGCGCCTCCTACAAGCGGACGGGCGGCGCAGCGGTCTGCCCGCGCTGCCGCGGCCCGCTGATCGACGCCGGGCAGGACCTGCACGTCCCCCGCCGCCGCGACACCGCCGCCTGGCGCGCCCTCACCGCGCTGCTGCACGCCGGCGTCACCTTCCACTCCGGCTGCTGCGACGGCCCCGGCTGGCGCCCCCGCACCCCGCGCGAGGTCCGCGACCGGCTGGCCGCCTCGGCCGGCACCGGCCTGCCCGCCGCCCGCGCCCTGACCACCGAGGACCCGGACGCCCTCACCGCGCTCCGCCGCGCCGCCCGCCGGGTGCCGGAGCGGGAGCCGGAGCGGGCGTCCGGGCGGCGCTGACCGGCGCCCGCGAACCGCGTTGCCGCAGCTCGCGGCGGTGCGCCAGGATGTCGGGCATGCGCTCCGCCCCGCCGGAACCCGTCCGGCACCACGTCTGCCCGCCCTGCCGCGCCTCCTACCAGCGGGCCGCCGTCGGCGGGGCGGTCTGCCCGCGCTGCCGCGGCCCGCTGATCGACGCCGGACGGCACCTGCGGGTCCCGCGCCGCCGGGACGACGCCGCCTGGCGGGCGCTCACCGCGCTGCTGCACGCCGGCATCCGCTTCTCGTCCCACTGCAACGGCGCCGGCTGGCGCCCGCGCACCCCGCGCGAGGCCCGTCAGCGGCTGGCGGCCGCCGCCGGGAGCTGGCTGCCCGTCGCCGAGGCCCTGGTCACGCCGGACCTGGACGAACTCGCCGCACTGCGCCGCGCCGCCCGGCGGGTGCCGAAGCGGGCCGCCGGGCGGCGCTGACGCCGGGTCAGAGCGTGGTCTGGTCCGGGTCGCCCTGCGGGCTGCCGGCCCACCAGTTGCCCGGGGCCTCCGGGTCGCGGCTGGTCCAGTACTCGATGATGGCGGTCACGAACTCCTCCGGGTCCAGCGTGCCGTCGCCGTCGCGGTCCAGGTGGGCGAAGGCGGCGTCGGCGTCGCTGCGGCGCAGCTGGGGGAAGTGGCCGCGCTGGAAGAGGAAGAACTCGTCCGCGTCGACCCGACCGTTGCCGTCCGCGTCCGCGACGTCGAGGAAGGCCCGGGCGAGGGCGCCGAGGGTGGCCTCGGCGGCCTTCGGGTCGTCGGCGAGCGAGGCGGTGGACGCCAGGAAGTCGGCCCGGCCCATCGACACCGCCCCGGCGGGCAGGTGCGGCAGGTGCAGCTCCCGCCAGATCGCCACGTACGCGTCGACGATCCGCGCCTCCTCCGCCGACCCGGCCGGGTGCCCGAGCGAACGCGCCACCGACTGCCCCATCAGGACGTGGTCGCGCTCGGTGAGCTGCCCGTCCCCGTCGGCGTCGAGGTGGTCGAACCCGTGGCTGATCTTGGCGATGAGCAGGTCGTCGGACACGGTTACCCTCCGGTGGGCGGCAGTTGACGGAGCGTCATCCTAGCGGCTCCGACTCCGGTTCCGGGTGCGCGGCCGACGGCCGAGGCCGGGGCGGAGGCGGTCGGCGGGCCAGTGACGGGCGGTCAGGGGGCGGCGGCCAGCGCGTCGGCGGACTTGGACCAGTTGTCGTGCAGGCGGTCCAGGTAGGAGCGGGCCTCGGTGCCGGGCTTGGTGCCGCGGGCGAAGAGCAGCATGTTGCCCGCGCCGGTGTTGTAGCCGAGGGCCATCAGCTCGTCGCGGTTCAGCGTCCCGGAGAGCTTCGCCGGGAGCTGGGCGCCCAGGTCGTGCAGGTGCCAGGCGGCGGCGCGGACGGCGAGCGCCGGGTCGTCCGGCAGGTCCTCCCAGGGGCGGTCGGCGAACGGGCGGCCCCGGCGGGTCTCGTCGTAGGCGGCGCGGTGCATGTTGGCGACGCCGAACGAGGCGTCCGGCTTCATCTTCTGCCAGGAGCGCTCGACGTCCGGCCCGTGCGGCTTGTACGACTCGTTGTACAGGATGGCCATCACCAGCTGCGGGTTCACCCCGGCCTCGGCCGCGTACCGCTTCACCTCGGGGGCGAAGCGCGGCGGCGAGTAGTCGGTCCGGGCCCGGGACGGCGAGGGGGAGGGCGAAGGGGGCGGGGAGCCGGCGGCGGACGGCGGGGCGCTCGCGCCGGCGGCCGGCGCGGCGGGGGGCGGGTCGCCGACGCGCTCGTACGCCCAGACGCCGAGGACGGCCAGGGCCAGCACCGCCCACGGCCACTTCGCGCGGTGTTCCGCCACCGGTGACTCCTTCCGTCCGCCGAGGTCGCGACGCCCCTCGGGTCCGACCGTCAACTCCCCGGTCCGGACCGGCTCCCGGGCCCGAGGGCGTCGGGTGGCCGTGTCCTGCCGCCGGGCTGTCGCGTTCTGCCAGGTGTCGCCCGACACCGGGTGGCACCTGGGGCGAGCTTACGTACCCGGAGCGGGTCCGTGTGCGCCGCCCGGATCTCTACAGCTCTGTAGAGGAACCGGGTGGTACCGGCCACGCGTCTGTCAACCGGAACGGTCGGACGCCGCGGACGCGGCACGTGCAGTGGACGAGAGGTGTCGATGACGGGTCGAAGGTCGACGGGGACGCGCGGCGACGCGCCGTCGAGGCGCGACGAACCGGCGGACGCGGCGCAGCGGGCGGCCGCGATCGCCCACCCCGTGCCGGCCCAGCGCGGCCCGCACCGGGACGAGCACCGCGCCGCGCCGGCGGACGACGGGGGAGCGCGGTCGCGGCGGGCCGCCCGGCGGGAGGCCGCGGCACCGAACCGGATGCCCGCCGTCCTGCCCGCGCTCGGCCTGCCGGTGCTCGGCGCGCTCGCCGACGAACTGCTCGCCCCCGGCCTCGGCGCCGGCTACGCGGCCGCCGCCGTGCTCGGCGCCGCGCTGGCCGCGCTGGTCAGCACCCCGGCCGGCTGGTGGTGGGTGGTCAGCGGCGCGCCGGTGGTCACGCTGGCCGTCGCCGGCGGCGTCGACTACCTGGCCCGGGCCGACAGGTACCACGGCGCCGGACTCGGCACCGAGGGCCTGAAACTCGTCAGCGGCCAGTTCCCGTGGATGCTCGCCGCCCTCGCCGCCGCCCTGCTGGCCGTCGCCGTCCGCCGGCTCCGCGCCGCCCGCACCGCCGGTGCCGCCCGGGCCCGGAGGTCCCGCCGTGGCTGAGCGACCCGGCCCCCGCCGCCCGGCCCGCCGTCCGGCCGCCGGGGTGGTCGCGGGCCGCACCCTCGCCTGCGGCCTCTCGCTGGCCGTCCTGGGCATCAGCGGCTTCGCCTGGTACACCGCCGGGGAACTCAACAGCGTCAACCGCTCGCACGCCCTGGACCAGGCCCGGAAGAACGCGCCCAAGCACCTCGACGCCTCGGTCAACATCCTGCTGATCGGCCTCGACAGCCGGAAGAACATGGACGGCACCGACCTGCCCAAGCAGTTCGTCGAGGACGAACTGCACGCCGGCTCCAGCGAGATCGGCGGCTACAACACCAACTCGCTGATCGTGCTGCACATCCCGCCCAGCGGGAAGGCGCAGGCGGTGTCGGTCCCGCGCGACGACTGGGTGCAGACGTACAACGCGGACGGCACCGAGGGCCGGATGCACAAGATCAAGGAGGCGTACGGCTACGCCAAGGACGCCGCCGAGCAGAAGCTGCGCGCCAAGGGCCTCACCGGCGCCGCACTGGAGCAGCAGAGCCGGGAGGCCGGGCGCTCCGCCACCATCCAGACCGTGCAGAAGCTGCTCGACGTCCCGATCGACCACTTCGCCGAAGTCAACCTGATCGGCTTCTACGACATCGCCAAGGCCCTCGAACCCATCCCGGTCTGCCTGAACAAGGCCGTCGACGACCCGATCGTCTCCCGGATCACCGACAGCAAGGGCAACGTGGTCCGCCCCGGCGGCGGCACCGGACTCAAACTGCCCGCCGGCGTCAGCCGACTGAACGCCGCCGACGCGCTGTCCTTCGTCCGGCAGCGGCACAACCTCACCAACGGCGACCTCGACCGCACCCACCGGCAGCAGGCGTTCATCGCCTCCGTCGAGTACAAGCTCAAGCAGCAGGGGGTGCTCGGCGACCTCGGCAAGATGCAGGCGCTGCTGGACGTGGTCAAGAAGGACGTGGTGATAGACGACCAGTGGCAGCTGCTCGACTTCGTCCAGCAGGCGCCCAACCTGACCGGCGGCAACGTCGAGTTCAACACCCTGCCGATCGACAAGTTCGCCACCGTCGGCGGCCAGGAGGTCAACCAGGTCGACCCGGCCAAGCTGCGACGGATCGTCAAGCAGCTGTTCGGCCAGCCGGTCGACGCCGACCCGGCGGTCCCGGTCGCGAGCCCGAGCCCGAGTCCCAGCGGGGCGCCGGTCGCCGGGGCGACGGTCGACGTGCTCAACGGATCGCCGGTGTCCGGTGCGGCCGGCGAGGAGTCCCGGGCCCTGGTCGCACTCGGCTACCGGGCCGGGAGGACCGGCACCGCCGACAGCCGCCTCCGGACCACCACCGTCAAGTACGGCACCGGCGCGCAGGACGCCGGCCGGCGGATCGCCGAGCACTACGGCGTCACCGCCACCGCCTCCACCGCGATCGCCCCCGGCCACGTCCAGGTCGTCCTCGGCGCCGACCGCGCCACCCCCGCCTCCGGAGGCGGCACCGCCTCCGCCTCCGGCAGCGGTCCGGGGGAGCCCAGCCCCGCCGCCACCCTGCAGATGCAGGGGCCGCCGGTGAAGGCGGGCGGCGTGCCCTGCGTCGACTGAGGACCGGGAGGCCCGGTGCGGAAGGGGCCGAAGTGGCGTCAAGACCTGCCGCGGTCAACTTTCCGGACGGGATGCGGCCACTTGCGGGCGTTCCGCGGCGCTCCCGGTGCGGAATCGCGATGATTCCACTGATTCCGCCGGGCAGCGGTTCCGCCGCCGCCCGCCGCAGTGGAGTCGCACGACCGCGCGGCCGCCGGTCCCCGGGTCCTCCGGACCCGCCGTCGGCGTGCGGACCGATGGGGGGAAGTCCCTTGCCTTCTGCACCTGCCCGCACCCGTCGTTCCCTCTCCGCCTGGGGGCGCCGCCTGGTCTCCTGCGCCACGGGCGGCGCCCTGGCGCTCACCGGGGCGGTGGCGCTGGGCACGCCCGCGCACGCCGCGACCGGCCCGCTCGCCTACGTGGCCAACCTCGGCGGCAGCACCGTCTCGGTGGTCGACACCGGCACCAACGCCGTCACCGCCACCGTCACGGTCGGCAACAGTCCCGCCAACGTGGCGCTCTCGCCCACCGGTGCCCGGGCGTACGTCACCGACTTCGGGAGCGACACCGTCTCGGTGTTCGACACGGCGACCAACACGGTGACCGCGACCGTCCCGGTCGGCAGCAGCCCGCTCACGGTGGCCCTGACCCCGTCCGGAGCGCTCGCCTACGTCACGAACAACGGCACGGACACCGTCTCGGTGATCGACACCGCGACCAACACGGTCGCCGCGACCGTCACGGTCGGCAGCGGCCCCAACGGAGTGGCGGTGAACCCGTCGGGCAGCACCGCGTACGTCACGAACAACTACACGCACACGGTCTCGGCCATCGACACCGCCACCAACACGGTCGCCGCGACCGTCCCGGTCGGCAGCAACCCCTCGGGCGTGGCCGTCAGCCCGACCGGGGCCTTCGCGTACGTCACGAACAACGGCACGAACACCGTCTCGGTGATCGACACCGCCACCAACGCGGTCACCGGCACCGTCACGGTCGGGACCGCCCCCAACGGCGTGTCGTTCAACCCGGCCGGCACCCGGGCCTACGTCGCCGACAACGGCAGCGCCACCGTCTCCGTGGTCGACACCGCCACCGGCACGGTCACCGCGACCGTCCCGGTCGGCAACAACCCGGCCCAGGCCAGGACCAACCCGTCCGGCACGGCCGTGTACGTCACCAACCAGTCCGACGGCACCGTCTCGGTGATCGACACCGCCACCAACACGGTCACCGCGACGATCACCGGGTTCGCCGGCCCCTACGGCACGGCCTTCGCGCCCGCGCCGCCGACGTCGGACGTCGCCGTCACCCTCGCCGCCCAGCCGCACCTGGGCGTCCTGGTGCCCTACCTCGGCTACACCCTCACCGCCCGCAACACCGGCCCCGGGGCCCTCGCCTCGGCGACCCTCACCGCCACGCTCCCGGCGGGCGCCTCGGCCACCGGCCTCGCCACCGGATGCACCGCCGCGGCCGGCACGGTGACCTGCGCCTACGGCCCGATCGCCGCCGGCGCGAGCGCGAGCAGGACCTTCCGCGTCCCGCTGGGCCTGCTGACGCTCGGCCAGGTCACCGTCACCGCCACGCGGACCGCCTCCGCGCCCCTCGACCCCAACCCGGCCAACGACACCGCGGCCGTCACCTGCACCGCCCTCTCCGTCGTCCTCGTCAGCTGCCCCTGACCCCCGACCCCTAACCTCCGACCCCCGACCGCCCGCCGGTGCCGCCGCGCACCGGCGGGCGGTCACCAGGGCGTCGCCGCCTTGACCAGCAGGAGCAGGGCGACGGCCGCGTTCAGGGCGGAGACCGCCGAGACCGCGGTGCCCGCCGCCGCGACCATCGCGGCCAGACCGGCCGGGGAGGCGGCCGGGGGCCAGGCCTCGCCGAGGGCCGGGCTGAGCAGGGCGGTGACCCGGCGCGGGACCGGGCCGGGGGCCGCGAAGGCGGCGAAGGCCGGGGCCGGGCCGCCGCCGCGGGTCACCAGGGCGGCCCGGGCCACCGCGCGGGCGGTCAGCCGCCGGTCGCCCACCGAACCCGCCGCCTCCTCGTCCGCCCAGCGCTCCGTCGCGTACCCGACGGCTTTCTGCAGCGGGCGCAGGAACGGGTTGACGCAGCTCGCCAGGTGGGCCGCCAGCAGGTAGCGGTGGTGCCGGTTGGCCAGGTGCGAGCGCTCGTGCGCCAGCAGCGCGCGCTGCTCGTCCGCGTCCAGGCTGTCCATCATCGCCGTCGACACCACCACCCGGCCCGGCCCGCCCGGCACCGCGTACGCGTACGGCTCCGGGTCCGGCAGCACCACCGGGTCCGAGTCGAGCGGCACCGGGGCCAGCACCCGCTGCGCCCGGGCCCGGATCCGCAGGTGGCGGCGGAGCGAGCGCGAACAGGCCGTCAGCACCGTCACCAGACCCGCCACCGCCGCCGTGCCGACCGCCTCGTGGAACGGCACCGCCGTCCGGATCTCCGGGTCCGACCAGCTGTCCGGCAGCGGGTTGCCCGGGATCTGCGCGGTGCCCACCACGAACAGCAGCCCCAGCGCCAGCGTGCTGCACACCGCCATCGTCCCGCCGATCCAGGACAGCAGCCGCACCGCGTTGCGCGGGTGCAGGTGGTGCTCGGCCAGCCGGGCGATCGGCAGCGAGGTCAGCGGCAGCACCAGGGGGAGGAAGACGAAGAAGCCCATGCGCTCAGTGCCCGTCGTCCCGGTCCCCGGGCCCCGCCCCCGGCGGGGGCTCCGCCGCGTTCAGCAGCGAACGCAGCAGCCGCTCGTCCTGCGGCGTCAGCGCCGTCACGAACGAGGCCAGCACCGCGTCCCGGTCCGGCTCGGTGTCCAGCAGCCGGCGCATCCGCCGGGCCGTCAGCCCCGCCGCGTCCGCCGCCGCCGACCACACGTACGCCCGGCCCGCCCGGCTGCGCACCACCGCCTGCTTGGTCAGCAGCCGCGACAGGATGGTCATCACCGTGGTGTACGCCAGCTCGCCGCCCAACCGCTCCTGCACCCAGGACGCCGTCACCGGCCCCGGCGCCCGGTGCAGCACCGACAGCACCTCGGTCGCCAACTCGCCCTGCCCGCGGCGGCGCGGCCGCCCGCCCTCGTCGCCGTGCTCGGGGTCGACGCCCGCCAACTCCATGGGAGACTCCCTCCGGCACGGCCGCCCCGCGCCCGACTCGGACAGTTCGCCCCCCTATCCTAGGGGCCCCCGTCCGGCCCCCCGGCGGCAGGGTAAAGACTTTCCCAAGTACCCGTTATGGTGTGCCGGAACACCGCACGACCGGCCGCCAGCCGGCCCCCCTCAGCCAGTGGAGAGCACGTGTCGCACCGCCGCGCCCGCGAATCGTCCGGACGCCGCCCCCGGGGCCGCCGGGCCGTACTGCTCGCAGCGGCCGCCGTCCTGGTGATCGGCTCCGGAGCCGCCGCCCTCGCCGCCGCCGGCCGCGACGGGGACGAGCACCCCCCGGCCGCCGCGCCCGCCGCCGACACCGCCGCCCCCGACGGCACCACGCCCGAACCCGCGACCGGCACGAGCGCCACCGCCGCACCCAGCGCGAGCCCCTCCGGATCCGGCTCCGCGAGCGCCACCGCCTCCGGGTCCGCCTCCGCGTCCGCGAGCAGCTCCGCCAAGGCCTCCGCCTCCGCGTCCGCGTCCGGATCGAAGCCGGCCGGCCAGGGGAGCACCGCCGGCGCCCCGCCCGCCGCGCCCGTCGCCAAGCCCGGCACCGCGCCCGCGACCTTCACCGGCCTCGCCTTCGACACCTGCACCGCCCCCAGCCTGGCCACCATGAACGCCTGGCACGGCACCAGCCCCTACGGCGCCGCCGCCGTCTACATCGGCGGCAAGAACCGCGGCTGCGCCCAGCCCCAGCTCACCGCCGGCTGGGTCAAGTCGGTGAGCGCCAGCGGCTGGAAGCTCGTCCCGCTGTACGTCGGCGCCCAGCCGCCCTGCCAGACCGGCAGCAGCCCCGAGAAGCTGACCGCCGACACCGCCGTCCCGCTCGGCACCGCCGACGGCAACGACGCGGTCGCCAAGGCCGCCGCCCTCGGCATGCGCCCCGGCAGCACCCTCTACCTCGACGTCGAGGCCTACAACACCGCCGACACCTCCTGCGCCGACGCCGTCCTCGCCTACGTCCAGTCCTGGAACCGCGCCGTGCACGGCTCCGGCTACTGGGCCGGGTTCTACGGCTTCGCCTCCTCCAGCGCCGCCGGCATCGCCAAGGCCGCCGGGGAGAACGCCCCCGACCTGCCCGACGCGATGTGGTACGCCAAGTACGACGGCGCCGCCGACACCACCGGCAGCTTCCCGTTCGGCGGCCTGTGGAGCGGCCACCGCCGCGCCCACCAGTACCAGGTCAACCAGAAGGAGACCTACGGCGGCGCCGCCGTCACCGTCGACCGCAACGCCTGGGACGCCCCGGTCGCGGTCGTCGGCTGACACCCGCCCGGGCCCGCCGTTCACCCGGAGGACACCGGGGCAACGGCCCCGCGTGGCGGAGCGTTCGGACCGGGCTGCCAGGGTGCGGCGGTCGACCGGACCGGCCGGTCGACCTCCGCCCCGAGAGGCTCCCCACCGTGAAGCGCACCGCCGTCCTCGCCGCCGCCCTGGCGACCGCCCTGGCCGCGACCCTCGCGACCACCGGCACCGCCACCGCCCAGGGCCACGCCCAGCGCGACGCCTACGGCACCAAGACCCCGTACGAACCGCAGCAGGACCTCAAGCACTACCAGCGGATCCCCGCGGGCTACGCGCCGGTCTTCACCGAGAACGTCGCCCGGCACGGCTCCCGCGCGATGAGCGACAGCGAGGACGGCGACGCCGTGCTCGCGCTGCTCGCCGAGGCCGAGCGGGCCGGCGGGCTGACCGGCCTCGGCGCCCGGCTCGCCCCGCGGGTGCGCACGCTGCTCGCCGCCGGGGCCTCCATCGGCTACGGCAACCTCTCCGCCCGCGGCGCCGACGAACAGCGGCAGACCGCGCTCCGGATGGAGCGGCGACTGCCCGGCCTGTTCGACGAGATCGCCGCCCAGGGCGCCCCGATCGTGGTCGAGACCTCCGGCGTGGCCCGGGCCACCGCCAGCGCCGACGCCTTCACCGCCGGACTGGTCGCGGGCGAACCCGCGCTCGCCGCCGCCCTCAAGGCCCCGGTCACCGACAAGGACCTGCTGTACTTCCACAAGCAGCCGCAGAACGCCGACTACCGGGCGTACGTCGCGAACGACCCGCAGCTCGCCGCCACCCTCGCCGCGATCGACGCCGACCCGCGCACCGCCGAGGCCGCCCGGCACACCGTCCGCCGCCTGTTCACCGCCGCGTTCGCCGACACCCTCGACACCGACCGGCAGACCGCCTTCGCCCGCGCGCTGTACGCGCTCTACAGCGCCGCCCCCGACCTCGCGGTCGAGGCCCGCGGCACCGACCTGGACGGCTTCCTGACGCCCCGGGACGCCCAGTGGTTCGCCTACCTCGACGACGCCGAGGAGTTCTACCAGAAGGGCCCCGGCTTCACCGGACGCACCATCACCTACGAGATGGCCGGCGTCCTGCTCGACGACCTGTTCGCCCAGGCCGAGCGCAAGGCCGCCGGCACCAACCCCGACGGCGCCGTGCTGCGCTTCACCCACGCCGAGGAGATCGAACCGCTCGCCGCCCTGCTCGGCCTCCCCGGCAGCACCGAGCAGGCCGACCCGGACCGGCCCTACACCTACCGCGACAACCCGTGGCGCGGCGCCGAGGTCGCGCCGATGGCCGCCAACGTCCAGTGGGACCTGTACCGGGCGGAGGGCGGGAAGGGCGAGACGAAGGGCGAGGCGAAGGGCGGTGCGAAGGGCAGGCCCGCCTACCTGGTCCGGATGCTCTACAACGAGAAGGAGACCGCGTTCAAGGACGGCTGCCGGCCGATCGCCGAGGGCTCCTCCTTCTACGACCTGGACGAACTGCGCCGCTGCTTCGGCCGGAGCTGACGCGCGGCCGAACCCCCCGGCGGACGTATGGTGGGAGACGGCTGGTGCCCGCCGGAGAACCGGCAGGTGACGCGGCGTCGGCACCGCCCACGGCCGAGCACTGACGGAAGGACGATCCGCGCCATGGCAGTTGACATCCGGGTGGAACCGCTGGGCGACCGCGAGTACCAGGTCGAGGTCGAGGACGGGAAGGCCGGGGCCAGCACCCGGGTCCGGGTCACCGACGGCGTCCTGGAACGCCCCGGCCTGGCCGGCGGCGACGAGGGCCGGATCGTCCGCGAGACGGTGGCCTTCCTGATCGAGCGCCAGCCCGTCATCGACATCCCGCCGATGATCGACCTGGACGACCTGGCCGACGCGTACGGGGACGCCTACCTGGACGACCTGGTCCGCCGGCTCGGCCAGGGCTGACCGGTCGGCGGTGGGCGGAGGGAGCCCCGCCCACCGCGTCCGTTCGGGGGCGGAACGAACGAGGTGTCACCGATCGGGCCCCGCGTCGTTGTCCTGGCGTGCACGTTCGAGAGGCGCGGCGACGCGCGGCGAGTGAAGAATCGTTTCTCCCCGGAGCGGACGGGGGTGGCATCCGGTGACCCCGGACCCGTACCAGGACCCCGCCCCACGCCGGGTCCCACCGCAGCGCGGCGGCACCACCCGGATCGCCGTCCACCTGGTCGTCGAGGTGGTCGTCGCCCCCGCCCTGGTCGTCCCCGTCGCCGCCCGCCTCCGCTACGGCGCCGACGAGCCCTACACCGTCCACCTCGACAACCACGTCGACCTGCCCGAGCCCGTGACCTGGTCGCTCTCCCGCGACGTCCTGCTCGCCGGACTCACCCACCCCGCCGGACTCGGCGACACCACCGTCACCCCCGGCCACGGCCCCGACCACGGCCACCTCCTGCTCACCCTGCACGGCGAGGAGACCAGCGCCCTGCTGCGCCTGCCCGTCCCCGCCCTGCGCGACTTCCTGCGCCGCACCGAGTGCGTCGTCCCGGTCGGCTGCGAACAGGAGCACGTCGACCTCGACGGACTGGTCGAACGGCTCCTCGGGACGGACGCCGAGGAGCCCGGGCAGGAGGAGTGACCCGCCGCCCCTCCCCCCGGCCCGGCCTGCTTGAATGCGGCCCGTGACGGACTGGACGGACGCGGCGGCACCCTGACCGAACTGAACGACCACTCGTGCCCGCCACTCGAACCCGCCTGACCGACCACGTCCTGGACGACGCCGGGAGGAGCCCGCCGCGCCCGGCCGCGGTACCGCCTTCCGGGTCGCCGACCGGGTCGCGCACCACCAGCAGCACCGACCGCACGACCCGTCGAGGAGAGGAGACCCCGCCGTGGGCGTCGAGATCGAACTGCACTCCGCCCGGCCGCGACGCCCGGTCCCGGAGCGAACCCGGGCCACCCTGCTGCGCGGCTCGTACGGGCACGGGGAGGGGCTGGCCCGGGTCCTGCACGAGTTGCCGGTCACCCGGGGCTGGAGGCTCTGGCGGATCGACCCGTACGACGACACGTTCTTCGACGAGCGGGAGGCGGCCGCCGCGCTCGGCGAGATCGACCGGCTGCTCGCGCTGTGCGTTGACGAGGAGCAGCGCGCCGCCGTGGTCGACCTGGAGCGGATGCTGGGCGCCTGCGCGGCCACGCCCGGCGGCTGGCTGTGGTTCATGGGCGACTGACCCGCGCTCGGCCGTCCTCGCCGGGCGGCGCGTCGAGCGGGTCGCGGGGCCGGCCCGCCTCCGGGGAGGGGCGGGCCGGCCTGCGGTGCGGTGTCAGCAGGGGATGACGGTGTTGATCGTGACCGGGTGGGGGCCGAGGTCGAAGGAGGACACCGAGTAGGTGCCCTGGACGGCCGCGTCGCACGGGACGCTGCCGATGATGTTGCCGACCTGCTGGTTGGAGCCGGTGAACGTGACGTACTGGTTGACCGAGCCGGAGGGGGTGGTGCCGGTCAGGGTGACGATCACGTCCTTGCGGTACGGCAGCGGGGTGCCGGGGGAGATCGGGCCGGCCAGGCCGAGGGTGCCGTACAGCCGGACCTGGTCGCCGGTTCGCTCCGCGCAGATCTGCGTGGCCAGGCCGCCCTGCAGGGCCCAGCCGCCGCACGCGGTGGTGGTCTGCGGAGTGTCGGTGGTGGTCGCCGATGCCGGGACGGTGAGGACCGCCGACAGGGCTGCCGCACCGGCCAGGACGGCCAGGGGCTTGTTCATGAGAGTTCTCCTGTTCAATCGCTGCCAGCCGGGGCCTTCCCGGCTGTGCAATGTCATATTGCACGATCGAGTGTTGCCCAAGGTGGCCATTCGGCTACGGAATGGCGTACTCCACCCAACGAAACGGTCTCGGCCGGTCCGATTCCCGGTCGAATGCGGGATTTGCGCGGATACGGGAACCTCCCGCACCCTCAAGGCATGACCTCACCCGTGTACCGGGGCCCCGCCCTGCTGCTGGCCGACGGACTGGAGATCCCGGTCCAGGCCGAACTCACCGGCAGCGTGCCGGAGGTGGGCCTGCCCGGCTGGACCGGCATGCTGGAGAGCGGCGACACCCGGTTCAGCGCCGGCACCGTCCGGTTCGGCCGGCTGCGGCTGCCCGACGGCTGGGAGGGCGGCTTCGCGGTGATGCGCCGACTGCTCGGGGTCTCCACCGTCTGGGTGCGCGGCAACGACGTCGAGGCCTCCCCCGCGGACTGGCCGGACGCGACGCGGCAGCAGCAGGCGCCGGACGGGCGGCCGCCGGAGGAACGGGAGCGGCCCGCGGCCGGTTGAGCCCGGCGGCGGGCCGTGGTGGGGCGGCCCGGCGGGCCGGTCGGTCCGGTGCGGGTCAGTCCCGCGCCGGGTGGTCCTGCGCCGGGTGGTCCTGTGCGGGGCGGTCGGTCAGGTGGGCACCGAACTCCGCCGAGCGGACCTCGGCGATCCGCTCGTGGCGGGCGACGCGGTCGGTCCAGGCGGCGTCGATCCCGAAGGCCGTGCCCGCGAAGCCCAGCCGCCCGATCGCCTGCGGCAGCTCCGGGTCGCCCGGGGCCAGCAGCCGCACCGGCTCGCCGAGGGCCGTCAGGTACGGCGGGACGAAGGACTCGGCCGGGAGCACCGTGCGGGCGTGCACCAGGGCGGCCACCGCGACCACCGAACCGGTGCCCACCACGGCCTCCTGCAGCACGGTGGCCGAGGTCGCCAGGTAGCAGGCGCGCTCCACCGTGCAGCCCAGCAGCGTCGCGTGCGGGCCGACGAAGACGTGGTCGCCGATCAGCACCGGCTGCTCGGCGGCGACGGCGGAGGCGCGCAGCACCGCGTTCTCGCACACCACCGACGCCTCGCCGACCTCGATCCGCGCGCCCTCCGCGTCCAGCACCGCGCCGTACATCACCCGGGCGCGCGGCCCGATCCGCACGTCGCCGACCAGCGTGGCCGTCGGCGCGACGTACGCGGTGGGGTCGACCTGCGGGACGGCGCCCCGGTGTTCGATCCGGATGCCCTGGTGGTTCGCCTCGGTGCTCGGGTTCATGCGCGGGATCATCCCGCACCGCCGGGCGGCCCGCTGGCGGGAATCGGACGCCGCGTGGGGGCGCGGGACCGGCGCGCGCGGGGTGGTGCGCGCCCCGTACGGGTGTGCGGGTGGCATTGGCGGGTGGTCCGACGGCGAACCGCTGTCGCGGACGGGGTCGGCACGCTACGGTCTGTGCTCTGGAGGTGGCCGATGGCTGAGCAGCAGGCATGCCCGGGCTGCGGCGGGGCGCGCGGGACGGAGAAGACGGAGCACTCGGTGGAGACCGACGCGCAGGGGAGGCAGCAGCCGGTGCGGCGCAGTTACTGGTCGCCGTGCTCGGTGTGCGGCGGCTCGGGGGTGGTGCGGCGGTGAGGCTGCTCTTCGTCTGCCAGGGCTGCGGCTGCCACTACCTGGTGCCGGTCGGCCTGGACTACCCCGACGGCGGCCGGGCCAGCGCGGTCTGGTGCTCGCCCTGCCAGCGCGCCGCCGCCGAACGCGGCGCCACCGAACCCGCCGAACTCGCCGCCGTCGCCGTCCTGTTGGCCCTCCGTGCGCTCAAGGCCGCGCTGGCCACCCGCCCCGCCCAGGGCGACGGCCGCCCCGCCCGCCCGGACCGCCGCCCCAGCCGCCCCGCGGTCACCTCCCGCGGTCGCACCCGCCCGGCCGCCGCCCGGACCAGACTGGTCTGAGCGGTGGTCGCCCGGGTGTCTCCAGGGTGCCTCCCGGGTGCCTTCCGGGTCGGGTGACCTGCGGTCAGTGTGCCTGTGAGGCAAGTCGGCTGACCCGGCGTCGGTTTCCGTCGGCCCGTCAGGGGCGGCGACGCACCGCGCGCGGGCCGAGGATCTCCGCGCCCAGGGCGGTGACCCGGGCGCGCAGCTCGCGGTCGGCCGTGACCACCAGCAGGCGGCGGCCCGGTGCGGCGGCGGCCTCGGCGGCGACCAGGTCGACGATCCGGTCGTCGCCGCTGCCCGGCGCGGTGACCACTCGCACGCCCGGCACCGGCTCGACGCCGCGGGCCGCGCCCTCCACCACCAGGACCACGGCCAACGGGCCCGGCAGGTCGGGCAGTCCGGCCGCGGCCACGGGCACCAGCGCGTCGCGCAGCCGCACGGCCGCGCCCCGGCGGTCGCGCCACCAACCGTCGGGGACCGAGCCGACGACGTTCGCGCCGTCCACGACCAGCAGCGGGGCGGGCGGTTCGGAGAGCTGTTCCACGGGTGCCAGCCTGCCACGGACGCCGGGGCGCCGGGTGGGGCGCCGGCTGGCGGGGCGTCGCCGGAGGTGACGGAGCGTGGGTTCGTGGAGATGCGGGAAAGGGGAGGTGAAGGAGGAAACGGACCTTGGTGCGGACCAATGGTCACGGGGCGGTATTGTCTCTGCGGCAATATCGCACGGGCAATTCGTTTCCGATCGGACCTTCATGAACCACGACACCATGGCCCACCTCGACGGTTTTCAGTACGGGTGGGTGAATCCGGTCGTGGCGTACCTGATCGCCTGCGCGGGGGCCGCGATCGGACTGCGCTGCACCGCGCGGGCCATGACCCTCAAGCCGCAGAAACGTTTCGGCTGGCTGGCGCTCGCCTCCGGGGCGTTCGGCTGCGGCATCTGGTCCATGCACTTCCTCGCGATGCTCGGCTTCAGGGTGGACTCCTCCCGCCTGGTCTACGACGTCCCGCTGACCCTGCTCAGCCTGCTGGTGGCCGTCGTCGTGGTCGGCCTGGGCATCGGCTACGTCGGCTACCGCGGCAAGAGCACCGGCACCCTGCTGGTCAGCGGCGTGCTCACCGGCTGCGGCGTCGCCGTCATGCACTACGTCGGCATGGCCGCGATGCAGGTCGAGGGCGAGGTCTCGTACGACACCCCGCTGGTCGTCGCCTCGGTGGCGATCGCCGTCGCCGCCGCCACCGCCGCGCTCTGGATGACCCTGCACGTCAAGGGCCTGCCCGCCGCGCTCGGCGCCGCACTGATCGCCGGCGTCGCGGTGGTCGCCATGCACTACACCGCGATGGCCGCCGTCAGCGTCGCCCTGGACGGCCGTGCGATCGGGGACGGCACGCCCGCCTCGCAGTTCGCCCTGCCGCTCGCCGTCGGCATCATGGTCGTCCTCGCGGTCGCGGGCATCGCGATCGCGCTCTCCCCGCAGGACCCCGAGGACGGCGAGGGCGCGGGCGGCGAGCCGATCCGGGTCGACCTGTTCGGGCAGCAGCGCTCCTGACCGCGACGGCGGCGCGCCGGGCCCCGGGGACGGACCGTCCTCGGGGCTCCGGCGTTTCCGCAGGTCGAGGCGGTGGCGATGGCAGGATCCGCCGCAACCGCGTCATTGCGGACGGCGGCGCGGACGGCCCAGGATGGGGGCATGTCCACGAACCGCCGCGTAGTGATCGCGGTCTTCCCGGACGTCGACCTGCTCGACGTCACCGGCCCGGCCGAGGTGTTCGCCCTCGCCAACCGGGAGAGCGGCGGGCGGGCCGGCTACCGGGTGGAGCTGGCCGGCCCGGCCGAGGGCCTGGTCCGGACGTCGGCCGGGGTCCGGCTGGCGGTCGACCTGACCTTCGACCAGGTCACCGGGGCCGTGGACACCCTGCTGGTCCCCGGCGCGGTCGAACCCGGAACGGACGGGCCCCGGGCCCGGATCGACCCGGACGTGGTGGCCTGGGTGCGCCGACAGGCCCCCGCCGCCCGACGGGTCGCCTCGGTCTGCGTCGGCGCGCACCTGCTCGCCGCCGCCGGACTGCTCGACGGCCGCCGCGCCACCACCCACTGGTCGACGGCCGCCCAGCTCGCCGCCGACCACCCCGGGGTGACGGTCGACCCCGACCCGATCTTCGTCCGCTCCGGCGCGATCTGGACCGGCGCCGGGATCAGCGCCTGCATGGACCTCGCGCTGGCCCTGGTCGCCGAGGACCACGGCGAGGAACTGGCGATGTCCGTCGCCCGGCAGTTGGTGATGTACCTCAAGCGGCAGGGCGGACAGAGCCAGTTCTCCGTCCCGCTCAGCAGCCCGCCCACCTCCCGCCGGGACATCGACGAACTGCGCCTGCACATCGCCGAGCACCCGGACGGCGACCTCTCCGCGAGCGCGCTGGCCGCGCGGATGTGCCTGAGCGAACGGCACTTCGCCCGGGTCTTCCGGCAGGAGACGGGCAGCACGCCCGCCGCGTACGTCGAGGCCGCCCGGGTCGAGACCGCGCGCCGCCTGCTGGAGGGCACCGACCAGCCGCTCGAACGGATCGCCACCGCCAGCGGCCTCGGTTCGGTCGACACCCTGCACCGCGCGATGCGGCGGCGGCTGGGGACGACGCCCGCGGCGTACCGGAAGCGGTTCCGGCTGTAGCGGGCCCGTTCCCCGGACCCGTCCCCGGGCCGTCGTCGACGTTCCCGGATTCCATCTTTCAGAGGAGATTTCTGTCATGAGCATGATGAACGCGTCCGCGACCCTGCGCGAGGTGATCGGACTGGACGGCACGCCGCCGAAGCTCGGCGAGGCGACGGTGGTGCTGATCGACTACCAGAACACCTACCGCGAGGGCGTGATGGAGCTGGAGGGCGCGGAGGAGGCGCTCGCGGCGGGCGCCCGGCTGCTGGCGGCGGCGCGGGCCGCCGGGGCCCCGGTGGTGCACGTGGTGAACGACGGCGGGCCGGGGACGCCGTACGACGTCCGGGCCGAGATCGGGGCGATCAGCGCGCCGGTCGCGCCGGCGGCCGGGGAACGGGTGGTGGTGAAGACCTTCCCGGACGCGTTCCACGGGACCGAACTGGCCGAGGTGCTGGCCGAGCTGGACGGGGACGGGCCGCGCCGCGACCTGGTGCTGGCCGGGTTCATGACCCACATGTGCGTCGCGTTCACCGCGCAGGGCGCCTTCCGCGGCGGTTGGCGGCCGACGGTGGTCGCCGAGGCGTGCGCGACCCGGGCGCTGCCCGGGCCGGACGGCACGGTCGTCCCGGCGGCGCAGCTGCACGCCGCCGCGCTGGCGACCGTCGGCGACCTGTACGGGACGGTGGTGGCGGAGGTCGCCGCGCTGACCGGGTGACCGGATGAGGCCGGCGGCCGGGCCCGGCCGCGTCAGCGGCTCAGCGCGGCCAGCCGCAGGGCGCCGTAGCGGCGCTGGGCGTAGGCCGCCGCGGTGGTGGCCGCGCCCAGGGTGAGCCAGCCGAGCGGGCCGGTGGCCAGCACCGCGCCGGTCAGCAGCAGTGGGCCCGCCGCCTTCTCGGTGGAGTGCGCCATGCCCGCCACGCCCAGGTACTCCGGGCGGGCCCGTTCGGGGGCGAGGGCCACCGACAGCTCCCAGGAGACCACCGAGCGGACCAGTTCGGCCAGCGTCACCAGCACCGCCGCGACCAGCAGCAGCGCGGAGGCGGCCGGGGCCCCCGTCCGGTGGGCCAGGGCCGCCGCCGCGCAGCAGCCGAGGATCGCGAACCCGTACACCGGCACGACCCGGACCGCCTGGCGGGCGGAGTGGACCAGGGCGGAGACCCGTAGCTGGGCCAGCACCACCACGACCGTGTTGACCGCCAGGAAGGCCGGGACGAGGGCGTGCGGGGCGCGGGTGGAGTGGATCAGCCAGAGCGGCAGCCCGACGTTGAGGATCGCGTCGTCGATGGTGAGCACCGCGTCCAGGGCGACGAAGCGCAGGTAGCCGGCGTCCCGCCACGGGCTGGGCCGGGGCGAGGGGTCCGCGGCGGCGGCGCCGTCGGCGGCCCCGGCGGGGCGCGGCTCGCGCAGCGAGGCGACCAGGGCCGCCGCGACCAGGTAGGAGGCGACGTCGGCGAGCACCAGTGCCCGGTACGCCGCCGGGGTGCCCACCGCCAGGCCCAGCGCGGCCAGGCCGGCGCCCGCCGCGTACCCCGCGTTCATCGCGGTGCGCGACAGCGCCCGGTAGGCCGAGCGGCGCTCGCCCGCAACCTCGGTGGCGTACAGCATCTCCATCGCGCGGGCCGCCCGGTCGCCCAGCGTGGCCAGCGCCACCAGCACCAGCAGCGGCCAGAACGCCGAGCAGAACAGCACCGGGGTCAGCGCCGCCACCCGCAGCAGGTGGCAGCCGATCAGCACCGGCCGCACCCCGTACGAGGCGGCCAGCCGCCCGGCGAGCGGGGTGCCCGCGATGCCCGCCACCGAGGAGAGGCCCAGCAGCAGGCCGATCTGGGCGGCCGTCAGGCGGCTCAGCTCGGTGAAGTACAGCACGCAGACCGCCGCCCAGACGCCGGTGCCGGTGCGGTCGACGAACAGGGTCAGCAGCATGGTCCGGCCGTCCCGGCCGCCCGGTGGGCGTCGCAGCTGGGCGGCCAAGCCCTCGGTCTTCGCGCGCTCGCGCATGGTGCTCCCCGTTCGGTGAAGGTCGTTCGTCCGTGCGGGGAGCAACTCTGCCCGAGAAGTGTCTTGATATCAAGATGCTTGATGTCGAGAGAGAGGGGAGTGGGTGTCGCCCCAGCTCAGGAGGCTGCCCGCGCCAACCGTCGGGCCAGCCGCAGCACCGGCAGCGCCGCCCCCGCACACACCGCCGCCGCCACCAGCAACGCCCCCGCCGACCCCGCCGCACCCGGCGCCGACCCACCCACCAGCGCACCCGCCACCGCCACCCCCAGCGAAGCGCCCACCTGCCGCGCCGCGTTCAGCAACCCGCTCGCCGACCCCGCCGTCCCCGCCGGAGCCGCCCCCACCACCCCCGCCACCAACGCCGGCAGCGACAGCGCCACCCCGAACCCCACCGCCACCAACGCCACCGCCAGCACCCCGTACGGCGCACCCCACCCCAGCGCGCACCCCGCCCCCGCACACCCCGCCGCCAGCAGGCCCAGACCCGCCCCCACCGGACGCCACGGACCCACCCGGGCCACCAGCCGACCCGTCAGCAGCAGCGGCACGCAGGCCGGCGACACCGTCATCGGCAGGAACGCCGCCCCCGCCAGCGCCGCCGACCACCCCCAGGACCGGCCGAACACCAGCGGCAGCACGAACAGCACCGCCAACACCGCGAAGTTCACCGCCGCACCCCCCACCAGCGCCGTCCGCACCCCCTCCGCCGCCAGCACCCCGCGCCGCAACTCGCCCGCCCGCTCCCGCCGGGCGAACCACCCGCCCGCCAGCACCGCCCCCGCACCCGACAGCGCCACGTGCCACCCGAGGCCCGAACCCGCCGCGATCAGCGCGTCGATCAGCAGCGCCAGCGCCACCACCAGCGCCGCCTGCGACCACCAGTCCACCCGGCCCGGCCGCCCCGGCGCCCGCAGCGCCGACGACGCCGTCAACACCAGCACCAGCACCGTCAGCGGCACGTTCAGCCAGAACACCGACCGCCAACCGAACCACCCCACCAACGCCCCGCCCAGCACCGGACCGCACACCATCGCCGCCCCGCTCACCGCCGCCCACACCGACACCGCCCGGGCCCGCTCGGCCGGCACCGGGTACAGCACCCCCAGCAACGCCATCCCGGCCGGCACCGACGCCGCCGCCGCAACCCCCAGCAGCGCCCGCGCCGCCACCAGCACCCACACGTCCGGCGCCAGCGCGCACAGCAGCGACGCCGCACCGAACGCCGCCGCCCCGCCCCGGAACAGCCGGTGCGCGCCGAACCGGTCCGCCACCGTCCCCGCCGACAGCAGCACCGCGCCGAACGCCACGCTGTACGCCGACACCACCCACTGCAGCCCCGCCGTCGAACTCCCCAGCGACGCCGCCAGATCCGGCTCCGCCACCGCCAGCACCGTGGTGTCCAGCAGCACCGCGAAGTACGACAGCGACAGCCCCAGCAGCGCCCGCGAACGGCCCGGCGGCGCGGACGGCCCGGCGGCGGAGCGGGGAACGGCAGTGGTCGACACGTGACAACTCCAGGAGAACGGGGAGGGGTTGGACAGGCGCCCACTGTCGTACGGCGGGACGGCGAAGATCGACCGGCCCGGCCGGACGGTGCGTTCGGCGAAACCGAACGCGTACCCTGGCCGCGAACGACAGGACAGCGGGACGACAGGGCGGCAGCCCGCACGGAAGGCGGAACACCCCTTGGAACTCAGGCAGTTGCGAACCTTCGAAGCCGTCGTCGAACACCGCACCGTCACCGAGGCGGCCGGCGCGCTCGGACTCGCCCCCTCCTCCGTCTCCGAACAGATCCGCGCCCTCGAAACCTCGCTCGGCACCGCCCTGTTCGACCGCCGCCCGCGCGGCATGGCACTCACCCCCGCCGGCCGGCGCCTGCTGCCCTGGGCCGCCCGGCTGCGCGAACAGGCCGAACAGGCCCGGCACGAGACCGCCACCGAGCACCCCACCGTCCGACTCGGCTCACTGGAGAGCCTGGCCGCCACCCACCTGCCCCCGCTGCTCGCCCGACTCGCCGAGCGCAGACCCGAGTTGCGCGTCACCCTGCAGATCGGCGCGGACCGCGGCGCGCTGCTCGCCGACCTGGCCGGCGGCGCCCTGGACGCCACCCTGCTGCTCGACACCGCCGGAGCGCTCGGCGGCCTCGGCTTCCCCCTCCCGCCCGCCGACCTCGACCACCTCGACCTGCGGGACGTCCCGCTCGTCCTGGTCGCCGCCCCCGACCACCCTCGGCGCCACCGCACCGACCTGCGCCCCGCCGACCTGCTCGGCACCCGGCTGCTGGTCGGCAGCCCGCAGTGCTCCTTCGCGCTGGCCGGCCACCGGCACTTCGGCGACCGCCTCGAACGGCTGCACACCGGCGGCGTCACCGTCACCCGCGCCTGCGCCGAGCGCGGCCTCGGCATGGCGCTGCTCCCCGAGTTCACCGTCCGCGAGCAGCTCGCCGCCGGCACCCTCGTCCCGCTCCACCTCGCCGACCCGCCGCCCGCGCTGCGCCTGCGCCTGGTCTGGCGCCGCGACGAGGAGCGCGCCGCCCCCGGCCTGCGCGACGTGCTCTACGGCATCAGCGGCGCGGTCGGGGCGGACGGCTGAGCTCTGCCCGGACGGCTGAGCCCCGCCCGGGCGGGGGTACCCTCGGCGGATGGTTGATCATGAGCAGGTGGGACGGCCCGCCGCCGTCGGACCGGTGACGGCGGACGACCTCGCCGAAGGCCTCCGGCTGGTCGTCGAGTTGCTGGAGGGCGCGGCGGACGCCGACTGGGAGCGGCCCGCCGGGACGCTGGAGTGAAGCTGCTGGGAGACCGCCGAGCACCTGGCGGACGACCTGTTCTCCTACGCCGCCCAGCTCGGGCCGCAGTCGCCGCCGGCCGAGGGGTTCGTGCCGCTGGTCTGGCGGCGGGAGGCGCTCGGCAAGCCCGCCAACGTGGTCTTCGCCCAGCGGGCGTCCGGTCCGGCGGGCATGGTGCAGGTGCTGGAGGCGTGCGGGGCGCTGCTGGTGGCGATGGTCCGCACGGCGCGGCCGCAGGACCGGGCCTTCCACGGCTTCGGCACGGCCGACGCCGAGGGCTGCGCCGCCATGGGCCTGGTCGAACTCTTCGCCCACGCCCAGGACCTGGCGCTCGGCCTCGGCCTGCCCTGGACGGCCCCGGCCGGGATCAGCGCCCGGGTGCTGCACCGCCTCTTCCCCGACGCGCCGACCGGCGCCGACCCCTGGCCCACCCTGCTGTG
Source organism: Kitasatospora sp. NPDC015121 (assembly GCF_055562955.1). Classification (NCBI taxonomy): domain Bacteria; kingdom Bacillati; phylum Actinomycetota; class Actinomycetes; order Kitasatosporales; family Streptomycetaceae; genus Kitasatospora; species Kitasatospora sp. NPDC015121. Next base: position 155,196 of record NZ_JBVHEH010000013.1, on the reverse strand, counting down.
GGCCACCGGCCGGGGCGAGCTGCCGGGCCACGAGCGGCGCACCGAGTGGCGGTGGTACAGCGCCCCGCGCGACTGAGCGGTGCGCCCCCGGCCGACCACCCCTTGCCCAGACTATCGAGAATCGATAGATTCCCATCGCAGAACGATGGAAGGGCGGAACAGGCTCATGGGGAAACTGACGGTACGCGCGCTGCGCGTCGTGCTCGCGGTGGTGCTCACCGGCACCGTGCTCGTCCAGGCGCTGATGCTGTGGATGCTGATCGGCGGGGGAGACCCGGAGGACGGGACGCTCCCGCTGACCGCGTTCCGGGTGGCCACGGTCCTCGGCCTCGGAGCGGCCCAGACCGTTCTGGTCTGCGTGTGGCGCCTGGTCAGCATGGTGCGGCGCGGGACGGTGTTCTCGCCCGCCGCCTTCCGGTACGTGGACGGCATCATCGGCGCGATCGTCGCGGCCGCCCTGGTGTGGTTCACGGTCACCGCCCTCAACGCGCCCGGCCAGCGGGAGGACCCCGGGGTCACCCTCGTCATGGGCGGGATCGGCCTGGCCGTCCTGGGGGTCGCCCTCGTCGTGCACGTGCTGCGTGCGCTGCTCGCCCAGGCCGTCGCCCGCGACGCCGAAGCGACCCTGCTGCGAGCCGAGTTGGACGAGGTCATCTGATGCCGATCGTCGTCGACGTCGACGTGATGCTGGCCCGGCGGAAGATGTCCGTGGGCGAACTCGCGGACCGGGTGGGGATCACCCCCGCCAACCTGGCGGTGCTCAAGAACGGCCGCGCCAAGGCGGTGCGGTTCTCGACGCTCGCCGCGCTCTGCGAGGTGCTGGAGTGCCAGCCGGGCGACCTGCTCCGCTGGGAGGCGGAGCGGGCCGGGGCGGCCGACGAGCGGGTCGAGAAGGCCGGGGCGGCCGAGGAGGGGGTCGGGGAGGTGTCCGCGGCCGGGTGAGGCCCGCCTGCGGACGCCTTCCGACCCCGCCCGCTCAGAGCAGCGGCTGGACGTCCCCGGTGGTCACGGTGGGGCCGGTGCCGAGAGTGGTCAGGTCACCCGGCGGGATGCCGGGGTGGTGGCGGGAGTCGCCGGGGGCGGTGGGGGACGGGTCGGCGAGCGAGATCCGGGAGACGATCCGGTAGCGGTCGCCCCGGTAGAGCGAGTGGACGTACTCGACGGGGCGGCCGGTGGCGTCCGTGGTCAACCGGTCGAAGCGCAGCGCGGGGGAGAGCGGGGGAACGGTCAGCACCCGGGCCTCGCGCTCGCTGACCACCGTGGGCTCGATCGCCTGCACCGCCTCGTGGACGTGCACGCCGCGACCGGCCATCAGCTGGTACAGGTCGCCGTGCTCCAGGTCGTCCGGCGTCAGGCCGGGCAGCAGGTCGGCCGGGACGTGCAGGTGCTCGATGGCCATCGGCTCGCCGTCGACCAGTCGCAGCAGCACGATGTGCAGGATCGGCGCCGCGGGCGACAGCCGCAGCCGCCGCCCGATCGCCGCCCCCGCCGGCAGCGCGGTGAACTCCAGCACCTGACTGGCCCAACTCCCGGACGCCCGCGGCACCCTGAACGACGGATCGCCGCCCCTGGACGGGGTCAGTTCCTGGACGATCTTGGCGGGGGCGACGAACGTGCCGCGACCGTGCTCGCGCACCAGCAGCCCTGCGGCCACCAGCTCGTCCACCCCGGCGCGCAGCGTCGGGCGCGAGACGCCGAGCTGGACGCAGAGCGTCCGCTCCGACGGCACCGGGTCGCCCGGGGTCAGTGTCTCGACCAGTTCGCGCAGGTACTCCCTGACCTGATCGCGCTTCAATCCCGCCCCGCCGGACGAATCCGTCGCCATCGTTCCATCCCTTCGCTCCGAACTGGTCAGACCATACCAGACCAGTTCGCGGACCTTACCAGTGGCCGCCCGGACCCCGGAAGCCCCGGGTCGGCAGGTTCCCTCGCAGCTCGGAGGCGTGTCCGGGCAGTGTGCGGGGCCTTGACGGGGTCTGGCGGCTGTGCCACCTTCTCTTACCACCGACCGGACCAGTCAAGTCAACTGGTAAACAGTCGGCCCTCTTCGCGCATCCACTCGCACCCAGGCACCCCAGCGCCACCCCCTCCACAGGCATCCCTTCCGGCACCCCGAGGCGGCACCCACCGTGAGATCCACCGCACTTCCGACCACCCTCCGCTCCGCGCTCGCCCTGCTGCTCGGCGCGGCCACGCTGACCGCCTGCTCCTCCGGCCCCGCCGCCCAGGACGCGGCCGGCCCGGCCGAACTGACCGTCTGGATCATGAAGGACAGCGTCACCGACGGCTTCCTCAAGGACTTCGAGGCCGACTTCGAGGCCACCCACCCCGGCACCACCCTGAAGGTGCAGATCCAGGAGTGGGAGGGCATCGGCCAGAAGGTCACCAGCGCGCTGGCCAGCAAGGACGCCCCCGACGTGATCGAGGTCGGCAACACCCAGGTCGCCCAGTACGCGGCCAGCGGCGGCGTGCACGATCTCAGCGACAAGACCGCCGAACTCGGCGGCAAGGACTGGATCCCTGGCCTCGCCGAACCCGGCAGGATCGACGGCAAGCAGTACGGCATCCCCTGGTACGCGGCCAACCGGGTGGTCATCTACCGCAAGGACCTGTTCCAGCAGGCCGGCATCACCACCCCGCCCACCACCCGGGACGAGTGGATCGCCGACACCCGGAAGCTCAACACCGGCGGCAACGAGGGCATCTACCTCACCGGCCAGACCTGGTACGTCTTCGCGGGCTTCCTCTGGGACGAGGGCGGCGACCTCGCCGCCAAGGGCGCCGACGGCAAGTGGGCCGGCACCCTGGACACCCCGCAGGCCAAGGCCGCGATCGGCTTCTACCAGCAGCTCCAGGCCCTCGGCCGCGGCCCCAAGGACTCCGACGAGGCCAAGCCCCCGCAGGCCGAGGTGTTCGCCCAGGGCCGCACCGCCCAGCTGATCTCCACCCCCGGCGGCGCCGCCGCGATCCTCAAGGCCAACCCCGAACTCAAGGACAAGCTCGGCTTCTTCCCGATCCCCGGCAAGAGCGCCGGCAAGCCCGGCGCGGTCTTCACCGGCGGCTCCGACCTGATCGTCCCCGAGTCCTCCCGCCACCAGCAGGCCGCCTACGAAGTGGTCAAGGCACTGGCCGGCGACAAGTGGCAGACCGCGATCGCCAAGGAGATGAGCTACGTCCCCAACCGGACCACGCTCGCCTCCGCGCTCAGCGGCGACGAGGGCGCCGCCGCGATGGCCGCCGGCGCCGCCAACGGCCACGCCACCCCCAACTCGCCCGACTGGGCCGCCGTCGAGGCCGACAACCCGATCAAGCAGTACATGACCCAGGTCCTCACCGGCACCGACCCCGGCGCCGCCGGCAAGAGCGCCGGCACCGCCATCACCAAGGCGCTCAGCGGCAACTGACCCCGGGCCCGGCCCCTCCGCACCGCACGACCCCGACAGGAGAACACCCCGCCGTGCCCACCGACGCGCCACCGCCGCTCCGCACCCGGATCCGGCCCTACCTGCTCATCGCCCCGACCCTGGTGGGCGCGGCGTACCTGCTGCTCTACCCCGTCGCCCGCAACCTGGTGATCTCCGTCCAGCACTTCCGGATGGCCGAACTCATCCGCGGCGGCGCCACCTTCACCGGCCTCGACAACTACACCGAACTGCTCACCGACCCGAAGTTCTGGACCGTCACCGCCCGCACCCTCGCCTGGACCGCGCTCAACACCCTGCTGATCACCGGCCTCGGCACGCTGGTCGCGCTGATGCTGGTCCGGCTCGGCAAGCGGATGCGGCTGGCCGTGATGAGCGCCCTGGTCCTGGTCTGGGCCACCCCCGTGATCGCCGCCACCACGGTGTTCCAGTGGCTGTTCCAGTCCCGCTTCGGGGTGGTCAACTGGGCGCTTGACCAGTTGGGGCTGCACGGCTACCACGACTACGCCTGGTTCGCCCACTCCGGCGCCACCTTCACCGTGCTGGTCCTGCTGGTGGTCTGGCAGTCCGTCCCGTTCGCCGCGCTCACCCTGTACGGCGGACTCACCACCATCCCGCACGAGCTCTACGAATCCGCCCGGATCGACGGCGCCGGCGCCTGGCAGACCTTCCGCCTGGTCACCGTCCCCGTGCTGCGGCCGCTGTTCGCCCTGGTCACCTCACTCGAAGTGATCTGGACCTTCAAGTGCTTCGCCCAGATCTGGGTGGTCAGCCAGGGCGGCCCCGACGGCGCCACCACCACCCTGCCCGTCTACGCCTTCCAGATCGCCCAGAACCTGCACAAGTACGACCTCGGCTCCGCCGCCTCCACGCTCACCGTGCTGATCCTGCTCGCCGCGCTCGTCACCACCCTGCGGCGGATGCACCGCCAGGAAGGAGCCGAGGCGTGAACCTCCTCGCCCCCCGCCGACTGCGCCGCCTGCCGCTCAACCTCGCCGCGCTCGCCGTCCTCGCCACCGCCGCGTTCCCGGTCTACTGGATGGTCGCCACCGCCTTCAAACCCACCGCCGAGATCCAGTCCGCCACCCCCACCTTCCTGCCCCTGCACCCCACCCTCGACCACTTCGCCACCGCGGTGCACGCCCCCGGCTTCGGCGGCTACTGGCGCAACAGCCTGCTGGTCACCCTCGGCGCCGTCCTGCTCTCGCTGGTCGTCGCCCTGCTCGCCGCGTACGCCGTCGGCCGCCTGCGCTGGCGCGGCCGCCGGGCGTTCCTGCTCCTGGTCTTCACCGCGCAGATGGCGCCCTGGGAGGCGCTGCTGATCCCGATGTACGTGATCGCCCGCGACACCGACATGCTCGACAGCCTCAGCATGCTCACCCTGGTCTACTTCATGACCACCCTCCCCTTCACCATCGTCACCCTGCGCGGCTTCCTCGCCGCCGTCCCCGCCGAACTGGAGGAGGCCGCCCAGGTCGACGGCTGCACCCGGGCCGCCGCCTTCCGCCGCATCACCCTCCCGCTGCTCGCCCCCGGCCTGCTCGCCACCTCGCTGTTCGGCTTCATCACCGCGTGGAACGAGTTCGCCTTCGCCAACACCCTGATCATCAAGAACCAGGACGCCCGGACCCTCCCCGTCTGGCTCTCCTCCTTCGCCAACGTCTTCGGCACCGACTGGGGCGCCACCATGGCCGCCGCGACGCTCTTCATGCTCCCCGTCCTGCTGGTCTTCCTGTTCCTCCAGAACAAGGTCACCACCGGCATGACCGCCGGCGCGGTCAAGGGCTGACACCGCCCGAGGACGGACCGGCTGTGCCGGAGGCCTCCCGGGCCCGTCACCGGCGAGGCCGGCCGGAGGCCGGGAGCCGTGGGCGCTCGTCGCACCGCCCGAGGGCGGACCGGCGAGCCGGCCGCCGCCGGGGCGGAGGGCCCCGGGGCCGTACCGGGCCTGCCGGTTGTTCGACCCACCCATCCGAAGTCCCTACCCCTGGAAGAAGACCACCCCCGTGATCCTGCCGACTCCGGTCGATCTCGTTCCCGCCGCCGGACGGTTCACCCTGACCGAGCGGACCACCGTGCGGGCCGACGGCGAGGCCGCCGCCGTCGCCGACCTGCTGCGCACCCTGCTGCGCCCCGCGACCGGGCTGCCGTTGGCGGCCGGGGCGGAGGGCACCGTGGTGCTGACGCTCGACCCCGGCGACCGGGAGCTGGGGGAGGAGGGCTACCGGCTGACGGTCGACCCGTTCCAGGTGGTGCTCCGCGCGGCCCGGCCCGCCGGCCTGAGGCACGCGGTGCAGACGCTGCGCCAACTGCTGCCGCCCGAGGCGCTCTCGGCGGACCCGGTGGCCGGCGTCGAGTGGAGCCTGCCCGCCGTCCGGATCACCGACCGGCCCCGGCACGCCTGGCGCGGGTTCATGATCGACACCGCCCGGCACTTCCAGCCCCTGGAGCGCCTGCTCACCGCCGTCGACCGGATCGCCCTGCACAAGCTGAACGTGCTGCACCTGCACCTGACCGACGACCAGGGCTGGCGGCTGCCCGTCGACGCCTACCCCCGGCTCACCGAGGTCGGCGCCCGCCGGGCCCGCAGCATGGCCGGCCACGCCGGGTCCGGCGCGTACGACGCGCTGCCGCACCAGGGCGCGTACACCAAGGCCGAACTGCGCCGCCTGGTCGGGTACGCCGCCGAGCGCGGCGTCACCGTCGTCCCCGAGATCGACATGCCCGGCCACACCCGGGCCGCCCTCGCCGCCTACCCGCGGCTGGGCAACCAGCCCGGGCGGCAGCTCGACGTGTGGACCGAGTGGGGCGTGTGCGAGACCGTGCTCGGCGTGCACGACGAGGCGCTGGCGTTCTGCCGCACGGTGCTGGACGAGACGCTGGAACTGTTCCCGTCCCGGTACGTCCACCTCGGCGGGGACGAGTGCCCCACCGTCGAGTGGGAGCGCAGCCCCGCCGCCCGCCGCCGGGCCGCCGAACTCGGCCTGGCCGCCCCCGCCCAGCTGCGCGGCTGGTTCCTCGGCGAGGTCGGCCGGCACCTGCTGGAGGCCGGCCGGGTCCCGGTCTGCTGGGCCGAGACCGACGGCGCCACGCTGCCCGTCGAGTTCACCGTGATGCCCTGGCGGGACGCCGAGCACGGCCGGGAGGCCGCCCGGCGCGGCCACGACGTGGTGATGGCCCCGCACCGCGCCACCTACCTCGACTACCCGCAGAGCCGGCGTCCGGACGAACCGCTCGGCCAGGCCGAGCACGTCGTCGACCTGGCCACCGCGCACGCCCACCAGGCCGCCCCCGCGCACTGGGACGAGGCCGAACGGGCCCGGGTGCTCGGCACCCAGGCCCAACTGTGGAGCGAGTTCGTCACCACCGCCGAGCACTTCGACTACCTCGCCTACCCCCGGCTGTGCGCCATCGCCGACCGGGCCTGGAACCCCGCCAGCGACTACGTCCGGGACTTCCTGCCCGCCCTCGCCGCGCACCGCCCCCGCCTCGCCGCGCTCGGCGTCCACCACGCCGAACGCGAACCCAGCCCGATCTGAGGCCCCCACAGACCCGGCCGCCGACCCACCGTCAGCGGCCGCCCGCAGCACGCGGACCACCAGCTCCGCCGCCGCACCCGCACGTGCACCGTCGGAACGTCCCACCGCCCCGCCGCACCGCGGGGCACCTCCCCCCACGGAAGGAACCACCGTGTCCGCACGCCCCCGCACGACCAGCCGGCGCGCCCGGCTCGCCGCGGCCGCCGCGATCGCCGCGGCCGGCCTGGCCGCCACCGCGCTGACCGTCGTCCCCGCGTCCGCCGCCGACGCGTTCAGCGTCCAGTACCGCACCAGCGCCTCCGGTGCGACCGCCGACCAGTCGGAGCCCTGGCTGCAGGTGACCAACACCGGCAGCGGGACCGTCGCGCTCAACCGGATCACCCTGCGCTACTACTTCAAGTCCGACGGCCCGTCGGTGAGCTACCGCTTCGCCTGCTCCTGGGCGGTCAAGGGCTGCGGCAACATCACCGGCACCTTCGGCACCCTGGCCAACCCCACCGCCACCGCCGACCGCTACCTGGAGATCGGCTTCACCGCCGGCGCCGGCTCGCTCGCCCCCGGCCAGTCCACCGGCGACATGCAGCTGCGCTTCTACCGCTCGGACTGGCAGACCCTCACCCAGTCCGACGACTACTCCTTCGGCGGCGCCCAGACCGGTTACGCCGACTGGCGGAAGGTCACCCTGCAGGAGGACGGCGCGCTGATCTGGGGCACCGCCCCCACCGGCAACAACCCGTCCCCGTCACCCAGTTCGTCCGCCTCGCCGTCCCCGTCCGGCTCGACCTCGACCCCGCCGGTCGACCCGAACGCGCCGGTCCTGTTCGACGACTTCTCCTACACCACCAGCTCCGACGCCGCCGTCCAGCAGCACGGCTGGACGGTCAAGTCCGGCCAGGGCGGCCCCGGCGTCCCCGGCGCCACCTGGTCCCCGGCCGACGTCACCTTCCCGACCGTCGGCGGCAGCAAGGTGCTCAACCTGCGGCTGACCACCGACGGCACGGCCTCCGGCACCAGGGAGACCGAGATCCAGACCACCGCGCGGAAGTTCAAGAACGGCACCTACGCGGCCCGGGTCAAGTTCGCCGACGCCCCCAACAGCGGCCCCGACGGCGACCACGTCAACCAGACCTTCTTCGCCTTCACCCCGCTCAACGCCCCGATGGACCCCGACTACAGCGAGCAGGACTTCGAGTACCTGCCCAACGGCGGCTGGGGCGAGCAGGGCAACATCATGTACGAGACCACCTGGGAGACCTACAACCCGGACCCGTGGAACGCCGTCAACACCCACGGCGAGCAGCGCCAGTCCTTCGACGGCTGGCACCTGCTGCAGTTCACCATCGACAACAGCAACGTCACCTACTGGATCGACGGCCAGGTCGTCGCCACCCACGGCGCGCCCTACCTGCCCGAGACCCCGCAGTTCATCGACTTCAACCACTGGCTGATCGACCTGGCCGGGCAGTACTCCACGACGCCGCGCTCGTACGACCAGCAGGTCGACTACGTGTACTTCGTCAAGGACCAGGTGCTCAGCCCCGCCCAGGTCGCCACGAACATCGCCGCGCTGCGCTCGGCCGGCACCGCGTTCAAGGACACCGTCCCCGGCAGCTGACCCCGCACCAGGTGCCCCGCCCCCGCCAGGCCGCTCGGCGGGGGCGGGGCACCGCGCCCGTTCCGCCGGGCCCCCGCCCGGCGTCCGGCCGGTGGAGTGACGCCCGGTGCCTGACGGGTACTCAACCTCCTTGGAAGATCAACGGACTTGGTGCTCGTCGGACAGTATGATCGCCGAACATTTCGATCACGGGGGACACCATGTCCGAGCACCGAGAACCACCGCGCTGGCCGCTGACCGCCCTCCGGGCGACCGCCGCGCTCACCGCCCTGCTGGCCCTGCTCATGCCGTTCCTGGCCGGCGGCTTCCTCCAGGGCTACTACCCCCTGCTGGACGCCCACAAGCAGACCGCGACGGCGCTCTCCGCCGTCTCCCTGCTGGCCGCCGTGTCCGGCCTGCTGGTGTGGCGCCTCTCGCGCGGCCCGAGCGGACCGGCCGTCCAGTACGGAGTGCTCACGCTGCTGTGCCTCGTCCAGTACTCGCTCGGCGACGAGCGGATCCTGCTGCTGCACGTCCCGCTCGGCGTGGGCGTGTTCGTGATGGCGGAGAAGTCCGTCGTGGAGGCCTTCAAGGCCAAGGCCGGGAGCGCCGGGACCGGGAACGCCGAGGACGCCCCGGCCGCGCGCGTCCCGGCCGAGGCGGGCGCCGAGTGAGCGGGCGGCTGACCAGGCGCGGACTGCTGGGCGCCGGCGGCGCCGCCGCGCTCGGACTCGGCGCCGCGTTCGGGCTGCCGCCGCTGATGAACCGGCTGCTGCCCGGCGGCGAACCCGGGAAGCTGCTGCGCAGCGCCCTGCCGCCGCCCGCCCGCTACGCGGTCGAACTGCCCGTCCCCGCCGTGCTGCGGCCGGTCCGCAGCGACGCGGACGCCGACTACTACGAGATCACCGCGCGCCGGGCCACCGCCCGGCTGCTCCCCGGCCACGACACCGAGGTCTGGGGCTACCAGGGGACCTTCCCCGGCCCGACCGTCGAATCCCGCAGCGGACGGCGCACCGTCGTCACCCACCGCAGCGAACTGCCCCGCCCCACCGCCGTCCACCTGCACGGCGGCCACACCCCGCACGACAGCGACGGCCACCCGCTCGACCTGGTCGGCAGCGCCGCCCACCACGACATGCCCGGCATGGAGGGCATGCCCGGCACGGAGGGCGCGACCGTCCTGCCGCAGCGCGACCACACCTACCCGATGGCGCAGCGCGCCGCCACCCTCTGGTACCACGACCACACCATGGGCTTCACCGGCCCGCAGGTCTACCGCGGCCTGGCCGGGTTCCACCTGGTCCGGGACGAGGAGGAGGCCGCGCTCGGCCTGCCGCACGGCCCGCGCGAACTGCCGCTGATGATCGCCGACCGCTCGTTCGCCGCCGACGGCTCCTTCGCCTACCCCGAACTCCCCGGCGGTGCCCCCGGCGTGCGGGACGCCTACATGAACGGCGTGCTGGGGGACGTGATGCTGGTCAACGGCGCGCCCTGGCCGCTCGCCCGGGTCGACCGCGCCTGGTACCGGCTGCGGCTGCTCAACGCCGCCAACGCCCGCCGGCTGCGCCTCGCCCTGGACCCGCAGCCGGCCGGCGGCGGGGCACTGGTGCAGATCGGCTCCGACGGCGGACTGCTGGAGCGCCCGCTGCGGCACGACGGCGTCGACCTCGCGCCCGCCGAACGCTGCGACGTGCTGGTCGACTTCTCCCGCTACCCGGCCGGGACGCGGGTGCGCCTGCTGAACCGGCTCGGCGACGGCCGCACCGGCGAGGTGATGGCCTTCGAGGTCGGCTCCGCGACCGACGAGGACTTCCGCCTCCCCGAGAAGCTCGCCACCGTCGAACGGCTCGACCCCGCCAAGGCCGTCAACACCCGCACCTTCGTGTTCCGCAAGGGCGAGCAGCACTGGACCGTCAACGGCCGGGAGTACCGGCCCGGCCGCTCGATCGCCGCGCCCAGGCTCGGCCAGGTCGAGGTCTGGCGGTTCGTCACCGACTTCCACCACCCCGTCCACCTGCACCTCGACCCGTTCCAGGTGCTCGGCCGGGCCGGCGGCGGGCCCGGCCGCAACGACACCGGCTGGAAGGACACCGTCGACGTGCTGCCCGCCCAAGGCGTCGAGGTCGCGGTCCGGTTCACCGACTACGCCGGACGGTTCCTGCTGCACTGCCACAACCTCGAACACGAGGACATGGCGATGATGGCCGAGTTCACCACCACCGAGTAGCGCCCGCGCCGGCCGCGAGCAGCGGGTGCGGCTGTTCGCGGCCCGGGCCGCGACCCGATCCGGCCGGAGGCGCTCTGTTCGCCAAATCCCTTGCCCCCGTACCATGTCGGCGTCGAAGGGGGCGGGCGTGGCACACGGGGGAACGGGCGGCGGGGGACGGCTGGAGAGCGCGATCGCCTGGGTGCTCAGGAACTCGGACGGCGTGGTGGCCCTCGCGGGGGCGCTGGCCGTCGGGCTGCTCGACCTGTTCGGCGGGGGCCTGGGCGACAACGTCGTCTCCGGCGCCACGCTGCTGGTGCTGGCGGCCGTGGTGTACGGCTCGCTGGCCGAGCGCCGCCGGCGGGTGGTGGACATCCGGGAGGCCACCGAGGGCGCCCGGCAGGCGCTGGAGAACCTGTCGTCGGTGCGCGAACTGGCCGGCGTCGACCTGGAACGGGCCCTGGAACGGGCCCGGCAGGACACCGACCGCTGGGTGTTCAAGGGCGGCACCGGCACCTACCTGCGGGCCGTCACCCTGCCCGAGTGCGTCCAGGAGGCGCGCCGGCGCCGCCGCGCGCTCACCGTGAAGATCGACATCGTGCACCCGGGCAACGAGGCGGTCTGCGCCGCGTACGCCCGCTTCCGCGGCACCTTCGGCACCTCGGACCGCCGGACCGGCGGCGCGCCCGGGGGACGCGACGCGGGCTGGAGCGTCGAGCGGACCCGGAAGGAGTCGTACGCGACGGTGCTCGCCGCCGCCTGGTACCGCCAGCGCCTGGACACCCTGGAGATCGACGTCCACCTCTCCGAGATCGCCCCGTCCCTGCGCTTCGACGTCTCCGCCTCCTGCCTGATCATCACCCAGGACGACCCGAGGCGGGTCAGCATCTACGTCGAACGCGGCCGCCCGCTCTACGACTACTACGTCACCGAACTGCACCACTACCGCGAGCAGGCGGTGAAACTCGACCTCCGGGACACCGAACCGCTCGGCGACGACCCCACCGTGGACGAGGCCCGGCGGCTGTTCGAGCACCTGCGCATCCCGCTGCCGACCGCCTTCTCGGACCGGGACGTCAACGACATCATCGACCGGGCGCTGCACGCGGAGAACCCGTACCGACGGTAGCCGCGCGCGCCGCGCCCGCACGGGAGGGCAGAGGGGATGAGGGACCTCTACACGGCACTCGAACGGGCCACCGGGCAGACCGCCGCCACCCCGGGCCTGGCCGGCCTGGTCGGCGGCCTGCTCACCGAAGTGGCCTCCGGCGCGCGGTCGTTGCGCGCGGTCGCGCACCCGCTGGGCTTCTACTGCCTGCCGGTGCTGCGCGACGGCGCCCACGGCGTCTGCGTCCACGTCTTCGACCCCGGCCCGGCCCGGGCCGAACGCGAGATCCACTGCCACAGCTGGGAGCTGAAGAGCAGCGTGCTCTACGGCCGGATCGGCAACCTGCGGGTCCGCGTGCACGACGAACCCGCCCGGCCGACCCACCGGGCGTACGAGGTGCGCAGCGCCGACGGCACCGACGAGATCCGCCCCACCCCGCGACTGGTCAGGTGGGAGCCGCTGACCGAGCAGACCAGTTCCCGCGGCGAGACGTACACCCTGGGCGCCGGCGAGTTCCACGCCACCCTCCTGCCGGACGCCGCGCCCGCCGCCACCGTGGTCCTCGGCCGGACCGTCCCCGGGCCGGTCGACGTGGTGCTCGGCCCGGTCGACGGCACCGCCCGCCGCGTCGTGCGACGGCTCTGCGACACGGCCCGGACCGCCCGGATCGCCGACGAGGCAGCCAGGAGGATCAGTGGACGACACGGCACCCGGTGAGCGCGGCGCCCCGGCCGCCGCCCCGGCCGGGGGTTCCGGGGCCGCCGGGGGCGTCGGCGGCTTCGGCGACTTCACGGAGGAGTGCCGCACCGCGGTGCGGGCCGCCGAGGAGGCCGGGGCCCTGCTGCGGGCCCGCTTCCTGGACGCCTACCGCGTCGACCGCAAGGGCGAGGACGGCGACGTCGTCACCGAGCTCGACCTGCTCGCCGAGGAACTGGTCACCCGCCGACTCGCCGAACGGTTCCCCGCCGACCGCATCCTGGCCGAGGAGGGCGGCACCACCGCCGACCGGCCCGGCGCCCGCCGCACCTGGCTGGTCGACCCGCTCGACGGCAGCAACAACGTCGTCATCGGCCTGCCCGCCTACGTCGTCGGCATCGCGCTCTGCCTGGACGGCGAACCGGTCGTCGGCGTCGTCCACGACCCGGTCGCCGGCCGCACCTGGCGGGCCGTGCACGGCGGCGGCGCGTACGGCCCGTCCGGACGGCTGCGCGCCCCGGCCGGCCCGCCCGCCCCGGGCCGCCCCGTCCTCGGCTGGACCCAGGGACACGGCGTGGCCCGCGACGACCCGGTCGCCCGCGCCCTCAAGGACGGCCTCGAAGGCGGCGCCCGCCGCGTGCTCCAACTCTGGGCGCCCCTGCTCACCTGGTCCCTGCTCGCCTGCGGCCTGATCGACGGCTTCGTCGGCTACCGCGCCGAGGAGATCGACCTCCCCGCCGGCAGCCTGCTCGCCACCGAAGCCGGACTCGCCGTCCGGGCCTTCGACGGCAGCGGCTTCGACCCGCGGATCGGACAACCGGACACCGCCCGCAGCTACGTCGCGGGCCGCCCGGAGATCATCCCGCACCTGCTCGCCCTGGTCGCCCGCGCGACCGGCCCCGGCACCCCCGGAGGAACCGGGCGGGGGAAGGCGGACGCCGAGGGGGCGTGACCCGGCGGACCCGGTGCCGCCCCGACGCCGCCCGGCGGTGGGGCGGGGACGCTCAGGCGGGGCCCGTCAGGGCGAGTGCCGCCGTGGCCAGGGCCACGCCGCCGACGGCGAGGACGGCGCCGGTGCCGGCCACACCGCGCAGCGGCACCCGCAGGCCCGCGGAGCGGCAGCGTTCGTACCAGAGCAGGGTGGCCAGCGAGGCCCAGGGGGTGATCAGCGGCCCGACGTTGGTGCCGATCAGCAGGGCGAGCAGCTGCTGGTGGTTGCCGGGCGGGACCGCGCCCTCGCCGGCCAGGTAGACCGGCAGGTTGTTGAGGACGTTGGACAGGCCCGCGCCGACCGCCGAGGCGCGGAACAGGCCGATCGGGCCGGCGTCGGTGCCGATCGCGGCGGCGAGCAGCCGGTGCAGGCCGTGCGCGTCCACCGTCTGCACCACCAGGAACATCCCGGGGACCATGACCAGCAGCCGCCAGGGCACCAGCGAGGCGCGCAGCGCCCCCGGGCGGCGCACGGCGTAGGCCGCGACGGCCACCGCGGCGGCCCCGCCCGACGCGGCCCAGAGCGGGACGGCGGCGACCAGGCTGCAGGCCAGGAACCCGACGCAGGCCAGCGCGCAGATCCGGAACAGCGTCCGGTCCTCCGGCCGCTGGACGTCCGGCGGCAGGTACCCGTCCGCGCCGCGCCGTCCGCGCCGCCAGTAGAACCCCCACAGGCAGGCCATGGTGGCGAGCAGCGCGGCCAACTGCGGCGCCCACATCGCCCGGGCCAGCCCGGCGGTGGAGAGCGCCACCCGGTCGGCCGCCAGCAGGTTGGTCAGGTTGGAGACCGGCAGCAGCAGGCTCGCGGTGTTGGCCAGCCAGACCGTGGTCATCGCCAGCGGGAGCGGCGCGATGCCGACCCGCCCGGCCAGCGCCAGCATCACGGGGGTGAGCAGCACCGCGGTGGTGTCCAGGTTGAGGACCGTCGTGGTGAGCGCCGCGAACCCCACGCACAGCAGGAACAGCACCGGGTAACTGCCCCGGCCGGCCCGCGCCACCCGCGCCGCGAGCACGTCGAACACCTCGGCGGCACTGGTCAGCTCGGCCAGGACCACCACCGAGCCGAGGAAGGCGAGCAGCGGCACGATCCGTCCCATGGCCGCCCCGGCGGACTCCGTCGGGAGCAGTCCGGTGGCGAGGAAGAGGAGGCCGAGGGCGAGCAGACCGCCCGCCAGCAGGTCGAGCGGGTGCAGCCGTCGGACGGCGGGCCAGTACGCAAGCACGGATGCCAGGGTCGCACAGCCCCCGAGGAGGGGTCGAGACGGCCCCCCCGGGACGCCACGGCGATCTTGGCCCCGCCCGCACGGGCGAGGCCGGGCCGAGTGGGGTGGGATCACCCAAAAGGGTTGGGGGAAAAGGGGGTTACCCGCGTCCGGTGCGGTCATATGCTCTCCGTATGGGGGCTCTTGACGCGACCCCGGGTGGCCCCGGGCCGATCGACTTCTTCATCAGCTACTCGCCCGCCGACGAACGCTGGGCGGCCTGGATCGCGTGGACGCTGGAGGAGGCCGGCTACCGGGCGTTCCTGCAGGCGTGGGACTTCGTGCCCGGGACCAACTTCGTCGACTTCATGGACCGCGGGATCACCGAGTCCGCCGCCGTCATCGCGCTGCTCTCGCGCAACTACGAGCGCTCGCGCTACGGGCGGATGGAGTGGCAGGCCGCGCTGCGCGCCGACCCGGACGCGCCCGAGCGGCGGCTGGTGACCGTCCGGATCGAGGACATCCCGGTGGACGGGCTGCTCGCCACCCTCACCTACATCGACCTGGTCGGCGTCGAGCGGCCGGCCGAGGCCCGGCAACTGCTGCTCACCCGGGTCGCGGCGGCGATGGACGGCCGCTCCCGGCCCGAGCTGCGGCCCGGCTACCCGGGCGGGGTGCCGGGGCCCGCCGACGCCCCCGGCCGCCCGGGCACCCTCTCGCCGGCGGTCCGGACGCCCGCCGACACCCCCGCCGACACCCCCGCCGCCGCGCGGACGGCCCGGCGCCGGCCCACCGTCCAGCCGGAGTACCCGCTGGCGGCCGGGCGGGCCGGCGGGCGCGAGGCGGTGACCGTGCTGCACCTGGCCGGTCCCGGGTTCGGCCGGGGAGCCGACCCGGCCGACCTGCAGGCCGCCGTCTGGGGCGACCTGGTGGAACTCGCCGACTCCGGCGCCCCCGCCCCGGAACTGGTCGTCGTCACCGGCGACCTGACCGCCTCCGGCAGCCCCCGCGAGTGCGAGCAGGCGCTGTCCTTCCTCACCGGCATGCGCACCCTGCTCGGCCTCGAACCGCACCGGGTGGCGATCGTCCCCGGCGGCCAGGACGTCAGCCAGGCCGCCTCGCGCGCCTACTTCGCCACCTGCGAGGCCGACGAGGTGCGCCCCGCCCCGCCCTACTGGCCCAAGTGGCGGCACTACTCCCGGCTGTTCCAGGAGTTCTACCAGGGCCTCGACCTGGTCTTCGACAGCGCCCAGCCGTGGACCCTCTTTCCCGTCCCCGAGCTGGGCACCGTCGTCGCCGGGCTGAACTCCACGATGGCCTGGTCCCACCGCCCCGACGACCGCCACGGCTGGCTCGGCCCCGAACAGACCGCCTGGTTCGCCCAGGCGCTGCGCCCGTACGAGAACGACGGCTGGCTGCGGATCGGCGCGCTGCGCCACCCGGCCGCCCCCGCCCACCCGGTGCGCGGCGGACCGCCGGACGAGCCGCTGCGCGACGCCGACCGGTTCGCCCGGCTGACCGCACCCCGGCTGCACCTGCTGCTGCACGGCCCGGCCGCCGCCCGCACCGCCCTCGGCACGTTGACCACTTCGGCCGGCGAGCTGACCACTCTCGCCGCCCCGGCCGCCGGTGGTCACCAACTGCTCCAGCTCACCCGCGAGGGCCTGACCCGCTGGTCCGCCCCCGGCACCGAACCGCTGCGGGTGGCCACCCCCTGGCGCCGGGCCGGCCGGGTCTTCCCGGCCCCCGAACCGGCCGCCCGGCCCTCCACCGCCGAACCCCCGCAGCTGGACGGCGCCCGCCCCGCCGCCGACCCGGAGCGCGAGGTCCGCCGCCTGGCCTCGCCGCTGGACACCCTGCTCGCCCGGGTCGCCGAGGTCTGCCGCACCCGCCACCAGGGCGCCCAGATCCGCGAGGTGGCCGGCCCGCCGCCGCAGCTCTTCGTCACCTGGGCCGAGTCCGGCCTGGTCCGCCAGCAGCGGGTCGCGGTCAGCGTGCGCACCCCCACCGAGGAGGACGTCGACCGCTTCGTCGACGAGGTGCACGCCGACGGCGCCGCCCCCGACGCCGAACTCGTCCACGACGGCCCGCCGCCCTCCCTCGCCCTGCGCGAACGGGCCCGCCGCCGAGGCGTGCGGCTGCGCAGCTTCCTGGAGTTCCAGGGCCTGCTCGACCTGCGCGACTACGTCTCCGCGCAGAGCGAGCGGCTCGCCGCCGACAGCCAGTACCAGCCCGACCTCTACCTGCCGCAGCGCTACCGCGACGCCGAACGGCCCGGCGCCGAGGAACGCGACGGCCTGGTCGACGAACTGCTCCGGCTGCTCGACTCCGACCACGGCCGGTTCGTCCTGCTGCTCGGCGACTTCGGCCGCGGCAAGACCTTCGCGCTGCGCGAGACCGCCCGCCGCATCCCCGCCGAACTCCCGTACCTCACCCCGCTGTTCATCGACCTCAGCGCACTCGACAAGGCGCACTCCTTGGACGGCCTGGTCGCCGCCCACCTCACCGAGCACGGCATCGACTCCCTCGACCTGCGGACCTTCCGCTACATGCTCCGGCAGGGCCGCGTCGTGCTGCTCTTCGACGGCTTCGACGAACTGGTCAACCGGGTCAGCTACGAACGCGCCGCCGACCACCTGCAGGTCCTGCTGGACGCCGCCGTCGACAACGCCAAGATCGTCGTCACCAGCCGCACCCAGCACTTCCGCTCGCACGAACAGGTGCTCACCGCGCTCGGCGAACGCGTCGGCCTGCTCCCGCAGCGCCGACTCGTCGCCGTCCAGGACTTCACCCCGCACCAGATCCGCAGCTACCTCACCAACCGCTACGGCGACCCGGACGCCGCCGCCCGCCGGATGCGCCTGCTGGAGGCCATCCCCGACCTGCTCGCACTCTGCCGCAACCCCCGGCTGCTCAGCTTCGTCGCCGACCTCGACCACGACCGGCTGCGCGCGGTGGCCGGCGCCGGCCGGGCGCTCAGCGCCGCCGGCCTCTACCAGGAACTCTTCACCTCCTGGCTGCGGTTCGAGGAACGGCGCGGCGACGGCGGCCCCGGCGCCGCCCCCGGCCTGCGGCTGGAACAGCTCTGGCAGGCCGTCACGCTGCTCGCCCTGCGGCTGTGGGAGAGCGGCCGCAGCTCCATCGCGCTGGACGAGATCGTCGACATCGCCGGCGTGCTCACCGGCCTGGCCGACAGCCCGATGCCCACCTCGCAGGTCGCGCACGCCGTCGGCTCCGGCAGCCTGCTGGTCCGCTCCGACGAGGGCGTCTTCCACTTCATCCACGGCTCGGTGGTCGAGTGGCTGGTCGCCCGGGCCGCCGCGGCCGCCCTGGAACGCGGCGAGACCGAACTGCTCGCCCGCGGCCCGCTCAGCCGGCTCGCCGTCGAGTTCCTCTGCGACCTCGCCGACCGCCAGGCCTGCCAGGACTGGGCCCGCGCCGTCCTGGACGACGGCCGGGACGCCGGCGAGGCCGCCCGGCTCAACGCCGTCAAGGTGCTCGACCGGCTGCGCGTCCCCGCGCACACCGTGCTGCGCGGCGCCCCGCTGGCCGGCGAGGACCTCTCCCACCGCGACCTGTCCGGCGTCGACCTGTCCGGCGCCGACCTCACCGACGCCCGCCTGCTCGGCACCGACCTCTCCGGCGCCGACCTGCGCGGCGCCACCCTGGCCGGCGCCCGGCTCGACGCCGCCGACCTCTCCGGCGCCGACCTGCGCTCGGCCGACCTGCGCGGCGCCCGCCTGCTCGGCACCGACCTGCGCGGCGCCCGGCTGCAGGGCAGCCGCTGGCAGCGCGCCGCCCTGATCTCCGCCGCCGCCGACCCGGACGCCCTCGCCGCCCCCGAACTGCGGGCCGCCGCGATCGCCCCCGGCCTGCCCGTCGAAGCCGGGTTCAGCCCCTCCGAGGTCGGCGTCCCGTACGGCTTCGACGTGCGCTCCACCCGGCTGCCCGAACCCGTCGCCTTCAGCCCCGACGGCCGGCTGCTCGCGGTCGGCAGCGAGGACGGCAGCGTGCTGGTCTGCGACGCCGTCACCGGCACCGCGCTGCGCACCCTCAAGGACCACATCGGCCGGGTCTACGCCGTCAAGTTCGCCGGCGAGGTGCTCGCCACCGGCAGCGCCGACGGCACCGTCCGGCTCTGGGACCAGGTCTCCGGCGAGTGCCGCCACCGCCTCGACGTCCACCCCGGCGGCGTCTGGCCGGTCTCGCTCGGCCCCGGCGGCCGCCTGGTCGCCACCGGCGACCCGAACGGCACCGTCACCCTCTGGGACACCGCCACCGGCCGCCCGCTGCACCGCCTGCGCGGCCACGACGCACCCGTCTACACCGCGGTGTTCAGCCCCGACGGCACCCTGCTGGTCACCGGCGACTCCGGCGGCGGCGCCCGGCTCTGGTCCACCGCCACCGGCCGCCGCCGCGCCGTCCTGCCCGGCCACCGCGGCACCGTCTACCGCAGCGCGTTCAGCCCCGACGGCACCCTGCTGGTCACCGCCGACGGCGGCGACGACGACGAGGGCACCGGCGGCACCGTCCGGATCTGGGACCCGGCCGGCCGCCGCCCGTTGCACACCCTGACCGGCCACGCCGGACGGATCTACACCCTCGCCTTCCACCCCGACGGCGACCTGCTCGCCAGCGGCGACACCGAGGGCCAGGTCCGGCTCTGGAACCCGCTCGACGGCACCCCCGTCGAACGCCCGGAGGACTCCACCGGCAAGATCTACCAGGTCACCTTCGACGAGGCCGGCACCCGGCTGGCCGCCAGCGACAGCGACGGCGGGGTGCGGATCTGGCGGGTCACCCGGGACGCCCCGGGCGGCCGCCACCGGGTGGTGCCGCTGCGCCGCCAGCCCCCCGAGCACCGGGGCTCGGTCTGGGCCTGCCGGTTCCGCCCCGGCGCCGGCCGCGGCAGCGCCGAGACCGACGCCCTGCTGGTCACCGGCGGCAACGACGGACTCGTCCGGCTCTGGGACCCGGCCTCCGGCCGCAGCCGCCAACTGCTGCGCGGCCACGGCCGCCGGATCGGCTCGCTCAGCTTCAGCGGCGACGGCACCCTGCTCGCGGCCGGCGGCAACGACGGCGTGGTCCGGCTCTGGGAACCCGCCACCGGCCGCCGGGTCCGCGACCTCTCCGGCCGCAGCAGCCGGCTGGTCTCCGCCGAGTTCAGCCCCGAGGACGCGGTGCTCGCCACCGCCACCAACGACGGCGACCTCTGCCTGTGGAACGCCCGCACCGGCGAGTACCTGCGCGAGATGGACGTGGAGACCGAACACGTCTGGGCCGAGGGCTTCAGCCCCGACGGCGTCCTGGTGGCCACCGCCAACGACGACGACACCGTCCGGGTCTGGTACCGCCGCACCGGCGCCCACCTCACCACCCTGCGCGAACACCGCGGCCGGGTCCGCTCCATCGCCTTCACCCCGGACGGCCGCCGCCTGCTCACCGGCTGCGACGACCACAAGGTCCGGATCTCCGACCTCGCCACCGGCCGGGTCGAAGCCGAACTCGCCGGCCACACCGACCGCGTCTACGCCGTCGCCGCCGTCCCCGGCGCCCCCGGCCACGGCGACGGCTGGCTGGCCAGCGCCTCCTGGGACGGCACCGCCCTCATCTGGCGCGACGGCGCCGTCCGGCACCGGCTCGCCGGCCACGTCGGACGGCTCTGGACCGCCGCCGCCCACCCCGCCCTGCCGCTGCTCGCCACCGCCGGGGACGACCGGGTGGTCCGGCTCTGGGACCCGCGCACCGGCGACCAGACGGCCGGCCTGCGCGGCCACACCGGCCGGATCCTCGCCGTCACCTTCAACCCCGACGGCACCCTGCTGGCCAGCGGCGGCGAGGACGGCACCGTCCGGCTCTGGCGGATCGACCCCGACGGCCGCGCCGCCCCCCTCGCCACCCTGCTCGGCGCCCCCGGCGGCTGGGCCGCCCTGCTGCCCTCCGGCGCCTACAAGTACGAGGGCGACGTGGCCGGCGAGTTCTGGCACGCCGTCGGCATGTGCCGCTTCGAACCCGGCGAACTGGACGCCCACCTCCCCGGCGTCCACCGCCTCCCCCCGGAGGCGGAACTCCGATGAGCGGCCGCTCCGGCCGCCGCTGACGCTCCGTCACCGGCGGGGGAGCGGCCGATCGTCCGGGCGGGGCCGCGGGGCTGGCCGATCGGGTGACAGTGCGTCAACGAAACGATAGGCGGCGGCCCGTCCTGGTGATGACTGAGCGTGACCGCCGATCGGTTCGGCGGCCGCCCCGTCCCACGGGCGCCCCACCCGCGCAGGAGAGACATGCCCCGCACCCCCTGGCGACGCCGCCTCCCGGCGGCCCTCGCCGTCCCCGCGAGCGTCCTCGCACTGACCGCCGCCGCCCCCGTCCCCGGCCCCGCCCCCGGCGCCGCCGCGATGCCGCCCGCCGCCCGCGACCTGGACCCGGGCTGCAGCGGCCCCACCGGCCCCGCCGTCCCCGTCACCGGCGGCACCGTCAGCTGGTGCCCCACCCCGGAGGGCGGCCGACTGGTCTTCACCAACACCGGGCGCGCCCCCGCCGACCTCTCGCTCGTCGTCTACGACTGCGACGGCGGCAAGGCCCCCAACGTGGACGCCGCGAAGTGCGCCGGCAGCCTGAAGGGCACCAGCGACGTCATCTGGCGGCAGGTCGGGGCCAAGGAGTCGGCGCACGCCGACTTCGCCATCCCCAGGGGCGCCAACGCCCAGGTGTGGTGGACCGCCGACGGCACCGACCAGGCCACCGACCTCAGACTGCTGGGGACGCCGTGGAACTCCTGAGGACCGCCCTGCGCGCCGCCGCCCCCGCCGCCGCCCTGCTGCTGCTCGCCGGCGCGGCCCCCGCCGCCCCCGCGCAGGAGCCCGCCGTCCCGTGCGACGGCCGGTGGCACTTCGAACCCGAGGGCACGCCGGTGTTCAAGCGCGACGTCGCCGACACGTTCACCCTCGACAACCGGGACGGATCCGAACCGCTCGACCGGACCGTCCGCACCGAGGAGGCCCTCACCAGGACCTTCTCGCACCGGGTCGACCTCGGCTCCGAGGCCGGTACCGAGGCCGGCTCCGAGGCGGATGCGGGCTTCGAGGCCTTCTCGGCCGGCGTGCGGACCGGGTTCGGCGCCGACCACGGCTTCACCGTCACCGACACCAACACGGTCGACAAGGAGACCGAGGTCCGGCTGGTCGCCGGACCCGGCGTCGGCTACACCCGCCACGTCGGCATCGAGTCCGTCCAGGTCACCGGGTCCTACGAGCGGATCCTCGACTGCGACAAGAAGACCCGGCGCTACCAGCGGATCGGCCCGGTCACCGAGGAGGCCCCCGTCCGGGGCAAGGCCGTGTGGACCGAAGCACTCCCCAACTCCAAGTGAGGACACGCCCGATGCCGATCCCCGCCCGTCGGCGCCCCACCGCCGCGCGCCCGCTCGCCCTGGCCGCCGCGCTCGCGCTGGCGCTCGGCGCCGCCCCCGCCCTGGCCGCCCCGGCCCTGGCCGCCCCCGCCCTCGCGGTCCCCGTCAGCAACCCGCCCGGCGTGCACGTCCTCAACGGCGACAGCCGGGTCGCCCGGCACGTCGACTGCCCGGCCGGCTGGGTCTGCCTCTACGACGGCGCCGGCTTCGACCACGCCGCCGTCGCCCTGCTGCCCGGCACCGAACTCCCCGACACCGAACGCCTGCAGCTGCCCGACGGCTCCCGGTTCACCGGCAGGGAGGGCATCTCCGCCTGGGTCAACAACTCGCCCGTGGCGTACTGCTGGTACCCCGGCAAGGACTACCAGGGCACCGCCATGGCGATGGCACCCGCCAGCCGGGGCAACGCCCACAACGACGCGCTCAAGTCGCTCCGCCCGTGCTGACCCCGTCCCCCTCCAGGAGCCGCATGAACCCCCTCCACCGGCGCGCCGCCGCCGCGGCCGCCGCCCTCGCCGTCGGCGCCGTCCTCACCGCCACCAGCACCCAGGCGCACTCCACGCCCGCCGAGCGCACCGTCACCACCGGCCCCGCCGCGTACGGCGCGGTCACCGTGCCCACCGCCCCGACCGCCGCCGACCCCGGGGGGCGGGTCGAACGGCTGTGGGCGGTCGACGGCGACGACCAGCGGGTGCCCGCCGGACAGCAGGTGCCCGTCCGGCTCAAGGTGCGCGCCGTCGACCACGACCACCACCCCGTGGCCGGCGCCACCGTCCGGTTCGCCACCCCCGGGCCCGGCCTCGGGTTCCCCGGCGGCGGCGCCGACGCGGACGCCCTCACCGACGCCGACGGGTACGCCGTCGCCCCCGCGCTGACCGCCGCCGGCGCGCCCGGACCGGACCTGGTCACCGCCTCGGCCGGCGACCGGGCCCAGGTCGCCTTCGGGATCGCCGTCGGGTAAGCGCCTCCGCCGCACGAGGGACCCGACCGGGGACGGAACACCGCGGACCGACCCGTGCCCCTCGTACGCCCGCCCGCCCGTCCGCCACCCGTGCGGGCGGGCGGGTGGCATGATCCGGCCGGCTCACGAAGTGTCATGATCCGTCCAGCCGGAGGGCGGTGTGGGCGGCACCCGCAGTGGATACCGTGGTGGGGAAGGACGGCCGGAGGGAGCATCGGCCGGTCACCGAGGGGGAAACCCGACCCATGTCATACCTGCGCACGTTCCTGCCGTGGATCGTCTTCGCCGTCATCCCTTCCGCCCAGTGGCAGTGGGCCGCGCTGGCCGGCCTGGTGATCGCGGCGGCCGTCGTCGTCCAGCAGCGCGCGGCCGGCGCCGGCTGGGACGCGCTGATCATCGAGACCGGCTCCGCGCTGTACTTCGCGGTCCTCGCCGCGATCGCCTTCGCCGACCCGCACTCCGGCGTCCGCGACTACTCCGCGGCGCTGTCCTCCGCCGTCCTCGCGCTGATCGCCGGCGTCTCGCTGCTGATCGGCAAGCCGTTCACGCTCGGCATCGCCAAGCGCACCACCCCGCGCGAGTTCTGGGACCTCAAACCGTTCATCCGGGTCAACGTGGTCATCACCTCGGTCTGGACGGCCGCCTTCGCGATCAGCGCCGTCGTCCTGGGCGCCCTCGCCCACGGCGGCCACGGGCACTCCACGCCCGCGCTGGTCGTTCAGGTCGCGGGCTTCGTCGTCCCGATGGTCTTCACCGTCCGCTATGTGGCCGTCGTCCGGGCCCGCGCCCCCCGCGCGCCGCAGACCTGACCCGAGAGGACCCCGCGCCAGTGGCCCGCCGCCCCCCGAAACCGCCCGGTCTCGCCGCGTTCGTCGCCGCCCTCCCGCCGACGGAACGGACCGAGCCCCTCACCGGGGAGCGGCGCTGGCCCGGCGGCACGCGGGAGTTCACCGACGACGACGGCTACCGCTGGCACCGCCGCCGCACCGCCCCGATCGACCCCCGGCGGGCCGCCCGCCTCGTCCGCGACGCCGACGTGATGATCAGCGGTCCCTGGGAACTGCGCCACCTCGCCCCCGAGGAGCGCGCCGCCGCCTGGGCCGAGGCCAACGCGCCGACCGCACCCGGCGATTGGACGGAGTACGTCGCGCACGAGTTCGCCTCCGAGGGCGGACTCACCCTGCTCTACCTCGAACGGCACTGCTGACGGGCGCGGCGGCCCCGACCGCGTCGGCGCCCGTGCCCGAGGGGCGGGGCGTGCGGGGACGGGGCGCGGCGAGGGTCCGGCGGGCCCGGGCGGGGCGGCGGACGGGGGAGGGGAAGGGTGCGGCGAGGGTGCCGACAGGTTCACGGAGCGGGCAAGGTGGGCAGGTCCCTGCCAATCCTGTCCGTAGCTCGATCCTCTCCACCCGCGGAGGCTGTCGAATGAAGCGCACGTCCTGGGGTGCCGGGCTGACCGTCCTGGCCACGGTGTCGCTCGCCCTGTCCACCACCGGGGGCACCGCCTCCGCCGCCACCCCCACGGCCGACGCGGCCACCGCCGCCACGTGCACGTACACCCCGGCCGTGCCCGCCGACAACTTCAAGGGCATCCCGGTCTTCGACGCCAAGAAGGCCGCCAAGCCCTACAGCGCCACCCTCCGCACCAGCCAGGGCGCGATCACCTTCCAGGCGCTCACCGACCAGGCGCCCTGCACCACCTACTCGTTCCGCTTCCTCGCCGAGAAGGACTACTTCGACCGGACCCACTGCCACCGCCTCACCACCCAGCGGCTCTACGTCCTGCAGTGCGGCGACCCCACCGGCACCGGCAGCGGCGGCCCCGGCTACTCCTTCCCCGACGAGAACCTGACCGGCGCCACCTACCCCGCCGGCACCGTCGCGATGGCCAACGCCGGGCCGAACACCAACGGCAGCCAGTTCTTCATCGTCTGGAAGGACACCAAGCTCTCCCCGGCCTACACCCCCTTCGGCCGGGTCACCGCGGGCCTCGACGTGCTGCAGAAGATCGCGGCCGGCGGCGAGGACGACCAGAACGGCCCCGGCGACGGCTTCCCGACGCTGCCGGTCAACATCCGCAACGTCGCGATCTCCAAGCGCTGACCGGCGACGGCCGGAGGGCTACGCCCCGGCGGTGAGGTCCGCCGCCCGGGGTGCCTCCGGCCGCGCCCCCGGCGGCTCCGGGGACAGCGCGCCGCACAGGTGGTTGCCCGGGTCCGCCGGGTCCGCGCTGATCCAGAACTGCGCCCACAGCTCGGTGAACTCCGCCCGGGAGAGGAAGCCGTCGCCGTCCAGGTCGACCAGCTCGAACACGCCGGTGGTGTCGGTCGGCCGGCCGTTCCAGACGTCGACCAGGCGACGGTGCTCCTCCCGGGAGATCCGGCCGTCGCCGTTCTCGTCGACCGCGTCGAAGACGGTGTCCGCCGTCGCCGTCACGGCCTCCCGCATCCCGGGCAGCCGGTCCACCATGGCCAGGATCTCGTCCATGTCGACCAGCCCGTCGCCGTTGGCGTCCGCCGCCTCGTACAGCGCGTCCCACCAGCCGAGCATCACCCGCTCCACCCGGGCCGCCAGCTCCGGGTCCGCCGCCACCCGGGGCAGTCGCCCCCAGCGGTCGGCCAGCGCCCGGAAGTCCGCCTCGTCGAGGTAGCCGTTCCCGTCGGTGTCGAACGCGTGGAACATGTTCGTCAGCTTGTGGCGCTGGAACCCGTTGGCCATGACCGTGCCTCTCCCCGGAACCGTGGAAACCGACTCGCCGTGCGGAACCGATCCTTTCCACTCCGCCCCGCCCTACGGCAGCGTGCGGTCGCACACCCCGGGCCACCCCGCGCGCCGGGGGAGCGCGCGGCCCGGCACGCGCCGGGCACGGTACGGGTCTAGTCTGAGGGGAGCCAGTTTGAAGCGTCCGTCCGGGTGACGATTTCCGGCGGAACGCACCTTTCCCTTTTTCCCTTCCTTCATCGAGACGGCGCGCCCTGCGGGCGCGGAAGACAGAGATGAAATCGTCATGGCCGACTACAGAATCAGCAACCTCACGGTTCGGGTCGAGGACCAGGTGCTGCCCCGCGGCGTGATCCACAGTCAGGGCAGGTTCCTGGGGAACGCGAAGACGGCGGCGAGCAACAACGAAGTGGTGGCGGAGGCGGCCGGCTGCGGCTGCACGTGCACGTGCACCTGCTCGTGCACTTCGACCTCCGGCAGCTCCATCACCGACGACCTGGAGATCCAGGACGTGGAACTGACGGTGCTGCGGGAGTCGCTCCGGGCCGCGCTGAACGACCTGGACGAGATCGCCCAGCAGAAGCCCAGCCGCTGACGGTCCGTCCGGACCGGAAGGAACGAGACCCGTGGCTGACTACAGGATCAACAACCTCACCGTCAGGGTCGAGGACACCGCGCTCCGGCGGGGCCTGGTGCGGAGCGGCAACCGCGTCGCGTCCGCGTTCGACGAGGTCTTCGGGAGCGACGACAGCTCCGGCGGTCCCGGGAAGGGCGGCTGCGGGTGCACCTGCACCTGTACGTGCACCTGCACTTGCACCTGCACCGGCACCTCGCAACTGCAGGACGCACCGTACCTCTCGGAGGTCGAGCTGAACATCCTCCGGGAATCGCTCACATCGGCCCTGGCGCAGGTGGACCAGACGATCCAGTCGCGACAAGGCTGAGGACCCGGAGCCGTGCACTCCACGCAACGCGTCGGCCTGGCCCCGGACTGGTCGTACGCGTCGATCGACGAAGCGCAGGAACGGGAGGAGTGCGCCGGGCTGCGCATTCCCCCCGGGGGAGGAGCGCTGATAGCCGACGAGCCGCGCAACGGCGTCAGACTGCTCCCGCCCGACATCGCCGCAGCCGTCGAAGACGTCGCCCGCGGCGGCCCGGTCCGCGCGGCGGACGTGCGGCTGGACCGGGACCTGGTCCGCGTCCTCGAACTGGAGGGCGTGCTCCGCGCGACCCCGCCCGACCGCCCCGCCGAGCGGTGGACGCGCCAGGCCACCGACGACGCCTCGGCGCACCTCGCCGCCCTGTGGTGGGCCGCGGCCTTCCCGCGGCCCGACGCCGAGACCCTGACCCGGCGCCTCTACTTCCACGGACGGCACCCCGTCACACCCCGCTGGACGGCCCGGCTCCCCGACGAGGAGGCGGTGGCGGGCTGGCTCGGGCTGGGGCTGCTCGGGCTCGCGGAAGCCGGATTCGGCAGCCTGCCGCGCACCCCCGACTCGTGGGTCTGGCGACGCTGGACGAAGCCCTCCCCGCCGCCCCGGACGGACCCGGCGGCCGCCCCGGCCGCGTCGACCGACCCGACCACGAAGCTCTACCTGTGCTGCCTGCCGGAGGACCTGCCCGCCGTGCTGCGACAGGCCGTGCCGGTGCTGGCCGACCCCGCCGTGAGCGGGTTCAAACTCGGCCGGGACCTCCCCACCGTCCTGCGCCCGGACAAGTTCGTGCTCTACCTGTCGGACTCCGGCGCCGCCGACCGGGTGGCGGCCGACCTCGCCGCCGCCGTCGGACCGCTGGACGTCCACCCCCTCGCCTTCACCGCCGCCACCGCCGCCGGCCCCCTCGTCACCCGGGCCACCGACCCGCCGGACTGGCCGGGCCGCCCCACCTGGTACGAGCGCGCCAGCTGGCGCCTGCACGTCTGCCGGCTCGCCGCCGGGACGCTCGCCGCGGCCCCCCGGCACGCACCCGCCCGGGAACGGGTCGCCGCCGCGCTGGAACGGCTGCACCTGGCCGGCGTCGACACCCGGCACTGGACCTGGACGGACGGAGCCCCGTGATGCCCGCCGACCCGCCCCTCGTCGTCCCCGGCGACCTGTCCGTCGTCCCGGCCCGCGACCTCCCCGCCGACGTGCGCGACTCCCTGGGCCCGGACTTCGACCCGGACGGCGCCGCCCTGGGCCGCCGCAACGGCCGCCGCAACGCCGCCTTCGTCAACGGCGAGGTGCTGCGGCTGATCGCCGAGTTCCACGACCCGACCCCGGTCGTCACCGCCGTGATCCGCCACGCGCGACGCACCGGCCGGCCCCCCGAACTCGTCCTGGACGAGTGCTACCCCACCCTCGCCCACCTCCGCCACCTCGGCCTCATCGGCCCGGTCGAGGACCGCGGCCGCGGACCCGTCCACACGGCCGGGGAGACGATCGGCCGCTGGCGGGTCACCGCCTGCCTCCAGTCCTACGACGACGCGGACGTGTACGCGGCCGAGGACCCCGACGGCGGCCAGGTCGTCTGCAAACTCGGCCGCGAACCCGTCGGACCCCGCGAACCCGCGGAGCCCGCCGGGCCGGACACCGGAGCGGACCCGGCGCAGCACCGCCTGCTGCGGCACGAGGCCGCCGCGCTCCGCTACCTGCGCGGCCGGGGCGTCCACGTCCCGGAACCGGTGGCCCTCACCCGGGACGGGCAGCGGCGCCCGCTCCTCGTCATGCGGCGCGTCCCCGGCCGGCGGGTGGACCAGGCGGCGCAGACCATGCGCCGCTCCGACCCGTCCCGCCTGCTGCGCACCTGCGTCCGGACGGCCGACACCCTGCGCGCCGTCCACCGGGCCGGACTGCTGCACGGGGACGTCCACGGCGGCAACTACCTGCTGGGGGAGGACGACCGGGTCTGGGCGATCGACTTCCCCTACGCCTGCCCCCTCGACGCGCCGACGGCCCGGCACGGGGTGCCCCGCCTGATGGACCCCCAGTGGGCACGGGCCCGGCTCGACCGCACCGGCGACGTCCCGAACTCCGCGGCCGCCGAGCAGTACAGCATGGCCGCGCTCCTGCACTTCCTGCTCACCGGCGAACACCACTACCCCTTCGCCGACACCGAACGGCACCTGCTGGAACGGCTGGCCGCCGGCACCCTCCGGCCGCGGTACGGCCAGGACGCCGACCCGGCCCTGCGGGAGACCTACGCCGTCCTGGAACGCGCCCTGCGCCGGGAGCCCGAGCGACGCTGGCCGAGCCTCGCCGAGTTCGCCGCCGCCCTCACCGACGCCGCCGACCGCGCGAACCGGCGGATCGGGAAGCGGACCGGCCGACTCCACCACCCCGGCCGCGAGCACCAGCAGGGCTACCTCGCGCCGGCCGCCCTCCCGCCGGAGCCGCTCCCGTCCGACCAGGCCGCCGGCACCGCCGGGACCGCGAGCGCCCTGCTGTCCGCGAGCCGCCTCACCGACGACCCCGCGCTGCTGGCGGCGGCCGTCCTGTGGGCGGACAAGGCCCGCACCGACGCCGCCGGCTGCCCCCCGGCGGCGGACGCGCCCGACGGCGGCGCCTGGCACGGCACCCCGGGCGTCCTAGCCTGCGCGGTCGGCGTCGCCCACGCCTTCGACGACCGCGAAGCCCGCGCGGAAGCCACCCGGGCCTACCTGGCGGAGCACCGCGGCCGCCCCACCCCCCGGACGCCGCCGGACCTCACCCACGGCACGGCCTCCCGCCTCCTGCTGGACGCCCACCTGCTGGCCGAGGTGCCCGAGGGCGACGCACCGGCCCTGGAGGAACTGGGCGACCGGCTGGCCCGGCGACTCGATGGACCACCCGCCCACCCGGCCCCCCGGCCAGGCCTGGCCCACGGCACCCCCGGCCGGCTGCTGGCCCTCCTCGCCTGGCAGACCGCCACCGGCCGACCCGCCACCGACCCCGACCCGCTGGACCGGACCCTCCAGCGGATCCGGCGCGCCCTGGAAGCCCACCTCGAAGGACACGACGAAGGACTCGGCCAGTGGTGCCGCCCCGGCTGGGAAGCCAGCTGGTGCAACGGCGCGACCGGACTCTGCCTGCTCTTCCTCGCCGCGGCCCGCACCCCCGGCCGGGCCGACCTCCAGTCGGCCGCCGAGACCGCCATGCGCGTCGCGCTGCGCGCCCGACCGCGCGGCCACGACCTGTGCTGCGGGTACGCCGGCCGCCTCTACGCCCTGCGCCGGCTCGCGGCGGCCACCGGACGCGACAGCTGGCACGGCCGGGCGGACGAGGAGGCGCTCGCGGTGCGCGACCGGCTCCCGGCCCTGCCCGAGCACGGCTTCACCAAAGGCCGCCCCGGAGCCCTGGCCGCGCTGGCCGCCACCTCCGGGAGCCCGTGCCCCTTCCCGCTCGTGGACGCCCCGGACCCGCCGCCGGGACCCGCCCGGACCCGCTGACCGGGACCGCCGCAACCGCTGACCGGGACCGATGACGGGACCGCCCTGTCGGAGGCCCGCGCCGGGCGGCTATTGTGGCCCGCGCGCCCGAACACGGGGTCGAGCACCGGGCGTTCAGCACCGGTGGAACAGCAAGAAGATGGGGTGGGTCCGATGGCGGACATCGAAGCGGCACGGACGGCGTTCGCGCGCCTGGACGTCGACGGCGACGGGCGGGTCACCGCGCGCGAGTACAAGACGGTCATGGCGCAGCTCGGCGACTACTACGTCACCGAGACCGTCGCCCAGGCGATCATCAACGCCAAGGACGCCAACGGCGACGGCAAGCTCTCCTTCGAGGAGTTCTGGGCCTCCGTCCAGGGCTGACCCGACCGCCCGGCCGGGGGCGGTGCCGCGCGGGTGAGGTGCGCCACGGCCACCCCGCCCGACCAGGCGGAACGCCCCCCGGCCCGGGCCGGGACTTGGCCGCGGGCCCCCGCCCGGCGTACAACGGGCGGATGCCGTCGAAGGACCTGCACCAACGCCTCCGGGCCGCCCGCGCCGCCGCCCCCGGCTACCCCGAGGTCGGCGCCACCCGGGACGCCGCCCTGCCGGCCGGCTACTCCCGGCTGCGCCGCCGCGTCCACCTCGGCCGGGGCCCCGCCGTCCTGGAGCGCGCGGGCTCGTACGTCCTCCACTGGGGCGTCCAGCTGGGCTCCGGCTTCGCGCTCCACCCGTCGCCGGAGAAGGCCGTCCCCGGTGCCACCGTGCTGCTCCGGATCTCGCTGCCCGGCCTGCGGCTGCCCCGGCTGGTCCTCCCCTGCCGGGTGGTCTGGACCGTCGAGGAGCCCGACCGGATCGGCTTCGCCTACGGCACCCTCCCCGGCCACCCCGAGTGCGGCGAGGAGTCGTTCGTGGTGAGCGCGGACGCCGACGGCGAGGTGTGGTTCGAGGTCACCGCCTTCTCCCGGCTGGACAGCTGGTACGCCCGGCTCGGCCGTCCCGTCGCGCTCGGCCTCCAGCATCTGGCGATCGAACGCTACCTGCGGGTGGTCGCCCGCGCGGCGCGCTGAGCCGCTCCCGGCCGAGGCGCCAGTGCGAGGCGTCAGCGCGAGGTGTCAGTGCGAGGCGTCGGCGAATGCCCGGACCGCCGCCGACGCCACCGACTCCACCAGCGCGATGCCGGTCTCCTCGGTCGCCGAGCCGTCGCTCAGCACCGACACCAGCAGGCTCCGGCCGCCGTACCCGATCCGGCCGATGCTGTTGACCACCCACAGCCCGGTGGCGTCCCGGGGCAGCCAGCCGTTCTTCAGCTCCACCGCGCCGCCCTGGTCGGCCGCCGAGACGCCCCAGTCCTGGTCGTCGGCGACCCGGCCCATCAGTTCCGCCAGGTAGGCGCGGGAGGCGGCGCCCAGCGGCGAGTCCTCGGTGAACACCACCCGCAGCAGCCGGGCCTGGTCGGCCGCCGTGGTCGTCGTCAGCCCCCAGTAGCCGTCCGTCCCCGCGACCGTCCCGGTCAGCCCGAAGGCCGCGTTCGCCGCGTCCAGCCCCGCCGCACCGCCCGCCGCGTCGAACAGCGTGCCGGCGGCCGCGTTGTCGCTCCGCTCGATCATCAGCACCGCCGAGGCCTTCTGCGCGCCCGTCAGCACGCCGTCGTTGCGCAGCAGCAGCGCCGCCAGGATGTCGACCTTGACGATCGAGGCGGTGACGAAGGCGTCCTCGCCCCAGGCCGCGGACGCCCCGGAGGCGGGGTCGGCGACCGTGACGGCGAAGTGCCCGTCCAGGCCGTCGAGCGCGGCGGCGAGCGCGGCGTCCGCGATGTCCGCGGCCCTGGCGTCGGTAGTCGTCGGTGCGGACGCCGGTGCGGACGCCGGAGCCGTCGCCGCCACGGAGGCCGCCGCCCGCGCCCGGGCGTCGCCCGTCGGCCGGGAGAGCACCAGCCACGACCCCAGCGCGGAGAGCAGCACCGCCACGACCACCGCACGCCTGATCCGCCCGGCCCGCCGCCGCCCGCGGGTCGACGCTCGTGATGCCGGTGGTGGGGATGCCGCTGTCATGCGGACGATGCTCGGCGCCCCGTCTTGGGCGGCGATGAGCCGCGGCTGAGCGCCCGGTGAGAAGCGGCCCGGCCGGCCGGGCGGGCGGTCAGTGGTCGGCGGCGTGCAGGTGCGGGGCGCTGTCCGGGGGGCGGTGCCAGGAGGTGCGCAGTCCGCAGCCGACCAGGACGGAGCCCACCGCGTGGTGCATCGCCTCCCGGACGGCGGTCGCCACCGGCGGGCCGTCCGGCAGTCGGGGGGAGGGGCGCCAGGCGACGTCGGCGACGGGCGCGGCGTCCGGGGCGGGCAGGCAGGCGGTGAGCAGGACGCCGGCCGCGCGCGGGTGCGCGGCGAGCGGGAGGCCGGCCAGCGCGGCGGCGCGGCGCACGGCGGCGACGGCCCCGGCCGGGAGTTCGGCGACCGGGTCCGGGGCGGGCCCGGTCGCGCCGGGGGCGGGGAGGTCCACGGCGGGGGAGTCGGACGGGCCGACCCGGGTCGGCCCGTCCGCGGTGTCGCGGGTGGCGGAGAGGCCGAGGGCGGGCAGGAGTTCGGCGAGCGCGGTCTCCATGCTGTCCGCGACCAGCCGCCGGGTCCGGGGCCACGGGCTGTCGGCGCCGCCGGCCGCCGCGGCGTCCTCCAGGCGGGCCGAGCAGAGCCAGCGCAGGGTCAGCGGCCAGCGCTCCGGGTCGAGGTCGTGGGCGTTGC
Source organism: Kitasatospora sp. NPDC015121 (assembly GCF_055562955.1). Classification (NCBI taxonomy): domain Bacteria; kingdom Bacillati; phylum Actinomycetota; class Actinomycetes; order Kitasatosporales; family Streptomycetaceae; genus Kitasatospora; species Kitasatospora sp. NPDC015121. The sequence goes on along the minus strand of NZ_JBVHEH010000013.1, from coordinate 122,224 downwards.
CGGTGTCCTCGGCCGAGCCGGTGGCGAACAGGTGGACGCCGGGCCCGTGGCCGCCGTGCGCGACGGGCAGTCCGACCAGCAGCAGCGCCTCGACCACCCGGTCGGCCAGCAGCGGATCGAACCGCGCCTCCCGCGCACCGGCCGCCGCCACCCCGTGGACTCCCATTCCGCCACCCCTTCCCGCCCGCGGGGCGCTCCCGCGCGTGTGACTATCCATGAACACGTAAAGTCCGTCAACAGGCCCGGCGCGCACCGGAGTCGGCCCGCCCCGCCGGGGCGGACGGCGAAAGCGCCGCCCCCCGTGACGGGGGACGGCGCTCCGGTGAACAGCCTCGCGCAGGGGTGACCGGCCGGTCAGACGCCCTGGCCGCCGGCCGGCGGCGGGACCGGGGCCTGGCCCGGGGCCGGCGCCGGAGCCTGGGCCGGGACCTGGCCCGGCTGCTGCGGCGCCTGCTCCTGGTACGGGGCCTGGCCGGGGTACGGAGCCTGGCCCTGGTACGGGGCCTGACCCGCGTACGGGGCCTGGCCGGGGTAGGCGCCCGGGGCGGCCGGGTACTGCGGCGGCACCGGGGTGCCCTTGGCGCGGTTGACCATGGAGTGGACGAACTTGGCGACCAGCAGGATCGGCACGATGAACGCCTTCAGGGCGATGATGTACTGGCCGCCCTCGAAGAAGAAGGCGAGGTAGACGCCGTAGCCGAAGATCGCGACACCGGCGATCGTGCTGAAGACCCGCCAGCCGGCGCTCAGGCCGGAGGCCGGGACGAGTGCGGTGCAGATCGTGATCAGACCGCTGATCATCAGCATGACGACGTACCAGGAGAAGGCCGGGTCGAGGCTGAAGTCAATGTTCACAGGGATCCCATAACTGGACATAAGGTAGGCATAAAGAGCCGTTCGGCTGACGTACCGTACCGGAGTTCGACCCCCGGAGTCTCCCCGATTGCGGCAACGATTCGTGGACCGACGCATCCACCCCGGCGCCGCCGCCCTGATAGCGTCCGGCCGTGCCCCCACACCGCACCCCGCTGTACGTCGCCGCCGACATCCACGGCCACCGCGCCGAGTTCCGCGCCGTCCTGCGCGCGGCCGGACTCGTCGACGAGGACGGCCACTGGAGCGGCGGCCGGGCCCGGCTCTGGCTGCTCGGCGACCACGTCGACCGCGGACCGGACGGCATCGGCGTCGTCGAGGACGTCCGCCGCCTCGCCGCCCAGGCCCGGGACGCCGGCGGGGAGGTCGGCGCGCTGCTCGGCAACCACGAGGTGCAACTGCTCGCCGCCCACCGCTTCGGCACCGACCCCGTCCCCGGCTGGGACCAGCCCGACGGGTTCCACGGCGGCTGGCTCCGCTTCGGCGGCCGGGAGGACGACCTGCGCCGGCTGACCCCCTCCCACCTGGAGTGGCTCGCCGCCCTCCCCGCCGCCGCCCTGGTCGACGACCACCTGCTGGTCCACTCCGACACCACCCGGTACCTCGAACTCGGCAGCAGCGTCACCGCCGTCAACGCCGCCGCCCGCGCCGCCCTAGCCGACGAACGCCCGGAGGCCTGGCTGGAGTTCAGCCGCCTGATGAGCTCGCGCGGCTCCTTCCGGGGCGCCCGGGCCGGCGCCCCGCACGACCCCGTCGCCCGCGTCCTGGACACCCTCGGCGGCACCGTCCTGGTCCACGGCCACAGCACGCTCAGCGCGTACTTCGGCATCCCCCCGGAACGCGTCCGGGAGGCGCTGCGCTACGCGGGCGGCCGGGTCCTCGCCATCGACGGCGGGGCCTACCTGGGCGGCCGGATCCTGCTCACCCGCCTGGCCTGACCCCGGACGCGGCGGGGGAGCAGGACCCGGGCGCCCACGGCGCGATGCACGGCACGGCTCACGGCACGGCTCACGGCGCGGTCAACTCCACCAGGTCGGCCAGCAGTTCGGAGGCCAGCACCGGATCCAGCGCCGCCAGCGTCGGCCCCGCCTCCCCGTCCCGCCGGTAGTCGTCCGGCCGCGCGCTCAGCCACACGCCCCGCACCGACTGCTCGGGGTAGGCGTCCTGCCCCACGACCGGGATCCCGTGCTCCGGGACCACCACCAGGTGACCCGCGTCGCCGACCGGCCGGGAGACCCAGCGCGAGACGCCGTTGTCGCTCGGGTCGCCGATCTCCCAACCGCGCCGCCCCAGCGCCCGGAACCGCCCGGTCGGCACCGCCGGACCGCCCTCGAACCGGGCCAGCCGGTGCCCCGCCCGCTCCTCCTCCGTCAACGCGTGCACCGGCCGACCGAGTTGACGGAACGGCTGCAGCACCTCGTAGTCCGCGAACAGCTCCGCCCACGCCGCCAGCTCCCCGGCCGCCAGCAGCACCGGGTGCGCGACCCGGACCACCGCGTCCGCCGGCAGCGCGTACGCCCCGTCCGCGACGTCCGCGAACGTCGAGTCCTCGGCGACCCGGAACGCCGTCACCGCGCCCGCCGCCTCGGCCAGCCACACCAGCCGCCGCACCAGGTGCCGCAGCAGCGGGTGCGCGACCAGCAGCCCGGTGAACTCCGCCGCCGACCACGACCGCCGCGCCACCATCGCCGCCTCCAGCCGCCGGACCTGGTCCGCCGCCGTCGCCCGCACCTCCTTCCGCAGCTCCGCGTACCGCGCCCGCCCCACCGCCGCCAGCTCCGGATCGTCCGCCGCCCCCGGCACCGGCAGGTCCTTGCGCCGCCGCCCCGACCCGTCCAGCACGAACGGCCGCAGCTGCTCGTCGAAACCGACCGTGAACGCCCGCGGACCGTAGTCGACGACCACCGTGCCCGCCGCGTCCACCCCGAAGTCCGGCACCAACCGGTCGGCCAACTGCTCGCCCGTCAGCCCGAGACCCGCCGCCACCTCGGCGATCCGCTCCCCGGCCCGCGCCTTCAACGCCTTGAACGGGACGCGCTGGGCGATCAGGTGCAGGTGCAGCAGCGCCGTCTCGGTGCCGATCGCCGCCAGCACCTCCAGCCCGTCCACCGCCCGGTGGTGCGCCCCCTCGCCCGGCCAGGCCCGCACCACCGGCGACAGCCGGCGCACCGTCGCGTCGTCGCCGAGCGGGCCCAGCGCGTGCAGCGCCCACGCCCCCGACACCGGCAGGCCCGCCAGCCGCCACCGCTCGAACAGCGCCCAGGCGAACTCCGCCAGCCCCGCCGGATCGCACCTCGACACCACCTCGGCGAGCCCCGGGTACGGCTCACCCGGACGCGACAGCGCCAGCACCATCACCAGGTGCCCCGCCGCGGCAACGGGCAGCGCCGCCCCGCCGCCCACCAGCGGCAGCTGCGGCAGCCCCGCCGGATCCGCCCAGGCCTCCAGCACCGGCAGCTTCGCCGGCAGCGCGTTGACCAGCGGATCCGCCGACAGCAGCGCGTCGACCACCTCCGCCGCCGGGGCCCCGTACCCGGCCGCCGCCTCCCGCACCGCCGCCGCCCCGTGCGCCGCCGCGACCAGCCGCAGCGCCTGCTCCGCGCCCCGCCGGGCCACCCCGGCCCGGCCCACCGCGTCCGGCACCAGCAGCCGCGCCGCCGCCACCCCGTGCCGGGCGAACCACGAACGGGCCGTCGCACCCGCCGACTTCAGCCGCACCAGCCAGTCCGCCATGCACCGCGCCACCTCGACGCCCAGCAGCGGCAGCAGCACCCCGCCCAGCCCCGCCGGATCCGTCCGCGCCGCCCGCAGCAGCGGCTCCAGCGCGTCCGCCCCGTGCCGGACCACCAGCAGCCGCAGCGCGGCCTCCTCCTCCCCGAGGTACTCCACGCCCGACCAGTCCGCCAACAGCGGCCGCGCCACCTCCCGCGGCGCCCGCAGCAGCAGGGTGAACTCCTGGTACGTGTGCAGCCGGTGCTGCCGGAACGACTCCGCCGCCACCGCCCAGTCGCCCTGGTACTCCCACACCCGGTACGCCCCCGCCGGCGCCGCCGCCCACTCCCGCTCCTCGCCCGGCAGCCAGCGCACCTCGCACCCGGCGGGCGCCACCAGCCCCTTCACCACCCGCGGCTTCGCCACCACCCGCTCCCGCGCCCACGGCGGGTCGACCAGCACTGCCGGCAGGTCCGCCGCCGGTGCGTCCGGCAGCCGGTCGCCGAGCTCGGTCAGCGGCGCCAGCACCGCCGCCCGATCGGCCGGCAGGCCCGGCAGCAGCTCCAGCGCCGCCGCCCGGTGCGCCGCCGCGTGCCCGGCCAGCAGCGCCACCAGCGCGTCCTCCGGCCGCGACCGCCCGGCCCGGGCCGGCGCCGCCGTCCGGGCCCGCGCCACCGCCTCGGTCAGCAGCCGCAGCGCCCGCCGCGGCCAGTGCCCCATCGCCGCCAGGAGCGCCTGCCGGGCCGCCTTGTCCGCCTGGTGGGCGAGCAGCCCGCGGAAGGCCTCGTCCGAGGGCAGCAGCGCCAGCGCGTCGCACAGCAGCCGCCGCTCGACGCCGTCGTACGCCTCCTCGACGCCCCGCAGCAGCAGCGGCGCGGCCGCCGGCCCCAGGCCGTCGGCGACCGTGGCGACCAGCGCGGCCGACCACTCCAGCCGGGCCGGCTCCGCGAGCGCCGCCACCTGCTCCGGCGTCGACAGCGCGCACAGCAGCATCGCCCGCCGCGTCCCGCGGTGCCCCGACCCCGGCCGGCAGCAGGCGTCCACCCACTCCCGCTCGGTGGGCACCAGGTAGGCCGCGGCCACCTCGCGCGACAGGCCGGTCCGGACCCCGGCGAGCGCCCCGACCGCCTCCCGGTACAGCGGCTCCGGGCAGGCCGCCAGCAGCGCCCGCACCCGCCCGGCCACGGCCAGCCGGTCCGGGGGCAGGTGCGCGGAACCGGCGGACAGCACCGGCGCCTGACGGCGCGTCGCCGCCGACGACCGCCAGACCACCTCGACCTCCAGCAGCTCCACGGTCGCCAGGGCGGCGAACACCAGGCCGTGCCCGGCCACCCAGGCGTCCGCGGTGGCCCGCTCGCCGTCCAGCCGGGCCAGCACGGCGACGGCGGCCGCCCCCAGCGGATCCGCCGCACCCGCCAGGTACGCCCGGGCCGCGGCCACCGCGCCCCCGTCGCTGCGCGGGTCCGCCAGCGCCTCCTCGATCCACTCCCGTCGCTCCGCGATCCCCGCCAGCAGCCGCTCCCGCGCGTCCCTGACGGGTGCCGCCGGCGGCCGGGGCGCCCCGCCCCGGCGCGGGAGCAGCAGCCGCCGCCAGCCGTCCGGCAGGACGAACGCGTCCTCGTCGGCGGGGTCCGCGGGCGCTGCCGCCGGGGGTGCCGGGACCGCGCCGCCGACCTCGCGGTAGCCCTTGCGCTCCTTCTCCGCCACCGCCTTCGCCAGGTGCGCGGCCGCGGCCCGCTCGGAGGCGAACTCCCGCACCTGCGCGCGCCCCGCCGACCCGCACCGCCCGTGGCGCACGGTCACCGAGGCGCCCTCGGCCCCGGCCTCCCAGAACTTGTCCGAGCCGCCCTCGGTGAACTCCCAGCGACGCACCGCCCACCCCTCTCCTCGCCCCGGCCGGGCGGCCCCGGCCACCCGCAGATCCCCGATGACCTGCGGAGGAACAGTAACCGCCGGCCCCGACAACGCCGGACGGGCCCCCGGGAACGGCTTGGGTTCTAGGAGTCGTTGCAACACTCCAGTTCAAGGGGTGTGATGGACTTCGAGATCCGTAAGGACCGGGCGGGGCGGCGACACGGAAAGCTGGTCCGTGAGCGGGAGGAATACTTCCGGCTCATGGATCAGGGTGTGAGCAGTCTGGAAGCGTGCCGGATGGTCGGGATCAACGCCCGGACCGGCAAACGATGGCGCAACGGCCGTCATGCGTCCGGCGGCCGCAAGGCGGTGCCTCCGATCCGTATGGAGGCACCGCCTTGCGGCCCGTCCCGGTATCTGCGCGAGGCCGACCGGATCCACATAGCCGACCGGTTGCGCGAGCGGGCGACGATCCGCGCCATCGCGGCCGAGCTGGGCCGCAGCCCCTCCACGATCAGCCGGGAGATCCACCGCAATCGGCACCCGGAGAGCGGCGCCTACCGTCCTCATGCGGCCCAGGCCCGTGCGCAAGCCCGCCGGAGCAGGCCGAAGACAGGAAAGATCGCCCAGAACGCCGAACTGCGGGGCTTCATCCAGGACCGCCTGCGCAAAAGGTGGAGCCCCGAGCAGATCTGCCAGGCTCTGCGGGACACCTTTCCCGATCGGCCGGAGATGCACGTGGTCCACGAGACGGTCTACCAGGCCCTCTACGTCCAAGGCCGTGGTGAACTGCGCCGCGAGCTCGCCGCTGCCCTGCGCACCGGGCGCGCACGCCGAAAACCCCGCCGCCAGCCCCAGCAGCGCCAGCCGCGTTTCTCCACCCCGATGGTCATGATCAGCGAACGTCCCGCCGAGGCCGAGGACCGCGCGGTGCCCGGCCACTGGGAAGGCGATCTCATCATCGGCAAGGACGGCGCCTCCGCCATCGGCACCCTCGTCGAACGCGCCACCCGCTATGTGATGCTGCTGCACCTGCCGGCCGGCCGCACCGCCGAGCACGTGCGGGACGTCCTCGTGGAAACCGTCCGCACCCTGCCCGGTCACTTGAAGCGGTCGCTGACCTGGGATCAAGGTGCTGAGATGGCCGCCCACGGCTCGTTCACCATCGCCACCGACATTCCGGTCTACTTCTGCGACCCGGCCAGCCCATGGCAGCGCGGCTCGAACGAGAACACCAACGGCCTGCTCCGGCAGTACTTCCCCAAAGGCACCGACCTGTCGGCACACAGTCCAGAGCACCTGGCCGACATCGCCGGCGAACTCAACGGCCGCCCACGCAAAACGCTCGGCTGGGAAACCCCAGCCGAGCGCCTGCATAAACTCATCACGGCCTGATCAAACCGACCACGTGTTGCAACAACCCCTAGAAACCGCCCGGTTCCGGGGGCCCGTCCGGTCGGCGGGTGCGCGGTCAGCGGTCAGCGACCTCGGCTGCGGTCGCGGCCGCGGTCGCGGATCACGGGGTGGGGCAGCGCGTCCCGGCGGCCGGCATGGTGCCGTCGAGCAGGAAGCCGTTCACGGCGGCGCGGATGCAGGCGCTCTTGCCGTAGCCGGTGTGCCCGTCGCCCTCCCGGGTCAGCAGGGTGGCGTGGGCGAACCCGGAGGCCAGCTTCTCCGCCCAGGCGTACGGGGTCGCCGGGTCGCCGGTGGAGCCGACCACCAGGATCGGCGCGCTGCCCGCGGCCTCGACCACGTGCGGCTGCTCGGTCGAGTGGTAGGGCCAGGAGCGGCAGTCCGGGTCGAACATGTCCTTCTCGGAGAAGTGCGCGGTGACCAGCGGCGCCTGCTGGTGCGCGGCGGCGAGGACCGCCCGCAGGCGGTCGGCGCTCGGGGCGTCCGCGCCCGGGTCGGCGCAGTGGATGGCGGTGTAGGCGTCGAACATGTTGGTGTAGTGGCCGTCCTCGCCGCGCCCGTTGTAGTCGTCCGCCATGGCCAGCAGGTAGTCGCCCTTGTCGCGGAGCATCGCCCAACTGAGCGCGTTGCGCAGGTACTCCCAGGACTTCTCGCTGCCGTAGAGCATGTTCAGCGTGCCGGTCCAACCCGCCGTCGAGGTCAGCTCGCGGCCCTTGCCGGCGGCGAGCGGGTGCTCGCGTAGCCCGTCGAGGAACCCCGCGAGCTTCTGCGGGGCCTTGGCGGGGTCCTTGCCCAGCGGGCACTGCTCCCGCCCGGCGCAGTCGGCGGCGAAGGCCGTCAGCGACTTCTCGAAGCCGGTGAACTGCTGCATCAGCTGGTCGAGTTGGTCGGCGGTGGGGTCGACGGCACCGTCCAGCACCAGCCGTCCGGTGCGGTCCGGGAACTGCTCGGCGTAGCTGGAGGCCAGGTAGGTGCCGTACGAGAAGCCGAAGTAGTTCAGCTTCGGGTCGCCCAGCGCCCCGCGCAGCACGTCGAGGTCGCGGGCGGCGTCCCGGGTGCCCAGGTGGGGCAGCAGCTTGCCGGAGTTGGCGGCGCAGGCGTCCGCGTAGGCCTTGCCCCGGTCGTCGGCCCGGCCGTCGGTGAGCGCCCAGGCGTCGTGCGCGGCGTCGTCCAGGCAGTGCACGGCGGTGCTGGCGCCGACCCCGCGCGGGTCGAAGCCGACCAGGTCGTAACGGGCGTTCAGGTCCTTGAACGAGTCGGCGCCGTACTGCACCTGCTGGATGCCGGAGCCGCCGGGGCCGCCGGGATTGAGCACCAGCGAGCCGAGCCGCCGGTCGGCGGCGGCCGCGGGCCTGCGGGCCAGCGCGACCTCGATGCCCTCCCCGGCGGGGTCCGTGTAGTCGAGCGGCACCCGCAGGCGGCCGCACTGCAGCGCGGACTCGTCGAGCTTCCCGGTCTTCGGGTCGTCCGGGCAGGGCGCCCAGGCGATCTGCTGGGTGTAGAACGCCCGCAGCGCGGGGTCGTCCGCACCGGTGGGCTTCGCGGTGGGGCTGGGCGAGGCCGGGGCGGACGCGCCCTGCGGAGCGGAGGGCGGGGCGGGTGCGGGGCCGGGGGAGCTGCTGCAGGAGGCGAGCAGGACGGCCAGGACGGCGGCGGGAAGCGCCCGGCGGAACGGCCGGGTGGTACGCATGATCACCGCGTATGCATACCATCTGACGAATTCGTGGGTGGTCGAATCGTCAGGTCGTCACCGAACCGTCCTCACCGAAACGTCCTCACCGAACCGTCGTCACCGCCGGACTCCGGTCCCCGTCCCCGGCCGGCGCCTCAGCGCGGTCGGCCGACCCGCCGGAACACCACCACCAGGACCACGGCGGCGAGCACCGCCAGCACCCCCGCCTCGACCAGCTGGATCGGGACCAGGTGCCGGGCCGGGTGGTAGCGCAGCCAGGTCTCCGGCGCCTGCGCGCACTCCGGCCCGCCCAGGCAGTACGAGGCCCGCGCCCGGGTGCCGTCGGCCAGCACCGCCGTCCGGTCGAGCAGCCAGGCGTTCGGCGGCTGCGCGGTGTCGGCCGACACCAGCACCTCGACCGCCGAGTGGAAGTACGGCCGGACCCAGCGCACCAGGCCGTGTCCGGCCGCCACCACGGCGGCCGTCAACGCCATCGCGGGCAGCACCCGCCGGGTCAGCTGGCCCGCCAGCACGCCCGCCGCGAAGGCGAACAGCGTCCAGGCCACCGGCGCCACCCCGAGCGCCGGGTAGGTGAAGGCCTGGAACGGCGGGTCGAAGGCGGCCACCCCGTGCACGATGTCCGTCCACCACACCCAGGTCATCAGGCAGGCCAGCACCCCGGCCACCACCAGCACGGCCGCGGCCGGGACCACCAGCCGGGCCGCCAGCCAGCGCGCCGGGCCCACCGACTGGGCGCGCACCAGCCGGATCGTGCCGCGCTCGTACTCCTGCGCCAGCAGCGGTGCGCCGACGAACACGCCCACCAGCAGCGGCAGGGCGGTGACCAGCGGCTGCAGCACGGACATGAACCAGAAGTGCGGGCGGCTGACCGGCGAGAGCAGCACCCAGCAGGTGTTCGACCCCCAGGTCTCCGGTGCGTAGCAGCCGGTCCGGTGCAGCGTGCCCACGATGTGCTGCAGGGCGAAGTGGATCCACACCAGGTCGGCCGAGGCCAGCACCAGCAGCACGGCCAGCACCCGCAGCAGCACCCGGTTCTGCCGCAGCGACAGCCACAGCAGCCCGCGCAGGCGGGGTTTCGCGGGGCGCTCCCGCTGGTCGGCGGCGGGCGCCGCCGACCCGGTCAGGACGTCGGTGCTCATGCCGCCTTCTCGCCGTTCTTCTCGTCGTTCTCCCCGCCGCGCGCCGAAAAGCGCGCCGAAGCGCCCGCCGCAGTGTCCGCCGGAGCGCCCGCCGCAGTGCCCGGCCCCCGCAGGTAGCCGAGCAGCAGCTCCTCCAGCCCGGGCCGCTCCTCCTCCCAGCCCTCGGCCCGCCAGCCCCCGCCGGCGCCCGCGCCCTCCCCGCCGGTGCGCACCAGCGCGGTGGCCAGCCGTCCGGCGACCCGCTGCTCGACCACCAGCTCGGCCGGCGGCCCGTCCGCCCTCGCCGGTCCGGTGAGCAGCCGGTGGCCGTCCAGCACGTCCTCCAGGTCGCCGGAGAGCCGGATCCCCCCGCGCTGCACCAGCAGCAGGTGGTCGATGACGCCGTCGAGCTCGGCCAGCACGTGCGAGGAGACCACGACGGTGGTGCCGTGCTCGGCGACGGCCGACATCAGGGTGCCCATCAGCTGGTGCCGGGCAAGCGGGTCGAGGTCGGCCATCGGCTCGTCCAGCAGCAGCAGATCGGCCCGCTTGCCCAGGGCGAGCGCCAGCGACACCCGGGTGCGCTGGCCGCCGGAGAGCGAGCCGATCCGCGCCCGTGGGCGCAACTCGCCCTGGTCGACGACCTGCTGGGCGGCCTCCTGGTCCCAGACCGGGTTGAGCTCGCGGCCCATCCGCAGCGTCTCGGCGACGGTCAGGCCGGCGTACAGCGGCTTGTCCTGCGCCACGTAGGCGACCCTGGCGCCCGGCCCGGGCGAGCCGGCCGGCTCGCCGAAGACCCGCACCTCGCCCTCGGAGGGCTCCAGTTGGCCGGCCGCCAGGGCGAGCAGGGTGCTCTTGCCGGCGCCGTTGGGGCCGACCACCCCGCTGATCCGCCCGGCCGGGACGGTGAAGTCGCAGCCGCGCAGAGCCCAGTCGCCCCGGTAGCGCATGCCGAGTCCGACGGCCGCCAGGGCCGTACTCGCGCGTGTCGGGTCGTCGTCCACCCGGTACCCCTTACGTGTGTCGCTCGGTTCGGTGCCGCCGCTCCGGCGCGGGCACCCGCTTGCTCACTCGGCGCGCTGCTCCAGGACGGACGCCATCAGGGCGGCGATGTCCTCGCGCTCCAGCCCGGCCGCGCGGGCCCGGTCCACCCAGCCGACCAGCTCGCCGCGCAGCGGGCCGTCCGCCGCCGCCTCCGGCCGCGCCAGCGACCGCCGGACGAACGTGCCGAGCCCGGGCCGCGGTTCGACCAACCCCTCGCGCTCCAGCTCGCGGTACGCCTTGAGCACGGTGTTGGGGTTGATCGCGGTCAGTTCGACCACCTCACGGGCGGTCGGCAGCTTGTCCCCGGGTTCCAGCAGACCGAGCCGCAGCGCCTGCTTGGTCTGCTGCACGATCTGCTGGTAGGTGGAGACGCCGCTGCGCCGATCGATCCGGTACTCGATCACACCCGTTGCGGCCTTTCACTAGTTCAATGGTGGAATGGTGGCCCACCACGGCGCGCCGGTCAAGCCGCACCCCCGGGTGGCCTCAGGGGCGTTCGAGCAGCAGCAGGCCGTCCCGGTCGAACCGGGCCAGGTAGCCGGCGTCCCGGTAGTGCGCCAGCATCCGGGCGGTGTCGGCGGTGGCGCACGGCGCCCGCACGCTCGGATCGCGCAGGTCCACGGCCACCCAGCGCGGACCGCCGCCGACCGGCTCCCGGCACACCAGGGTGACGTCCGCCCGGGCGGTGAGCTGGGCGGCCAGCCGGTTGGACGCGGCCACCGCCGCGCCGTCCGGCACCAGCCGCAGCATCGCCCGGGTCTCCGTCACCCGCGCCGGGGTCCGCCACGCCTCCGGCGTCACCACTTCGTGCAGCGGGTACAGCGGCAGCGTCACCACCGCCACCAGCACCGTCACCGCCAGCCCGCGCCGCACCGCGCGCGTCCCCGCCCCGGCCCGCCGCACCGCGTCCACCAGGGCGGCGAACAGCAGCGGCATCAGCACCGCGCTGTAGTGGTAACTCACGCCCCAGTAGTGCGGGTTGTCCGCCAGCAGCCGCCAGCCCAGGGTCGGTGCGCAGAGCAGCACCAGCGGCGAACGCGGCGCCAGGAACCCGGTCGTCGCCGCCAGCAGGAACAGCAGCAGCCACTTCACCGGCGGCCACCCCAGCCGCAGCGGCAGCGCCCAGCGGGGGCCCGAGCCGCCGCCGTCCAACTGCTGCCAGTAGTCGAAACCGCCGTGCGGGTTGAAGGCCGGCAGCACCACCAGCACGACCAGCGCGGTCGCCGCCACCCCGACCCCGGCCAGCACCAGCCCCGGCACCGGCGTGCGCCGCTCCCGCCGGGCCCGCCAGGCGATCAGCAGGCCGAAGGCGGCCACCGTCAGCCCCAGGTCCTCCTTGACCAGCAGCAGCGGCAGCGCCCACAGCGCGGCCGCCAGCGGTCGGCCGCGGCCCAGCGCGGTCGCGGCGAAGGCCAGCAGCGGGACGGCGAACGCGATCTCGTGGAAGTCGTCCGCCACCGCCCGGACGATCCCCCAGGACGCCCCCGCCGCGCACCCCACCAGCACCGCCAGCCGGGGCCCGCCCACCTCGTGCGCCCAGCGGGCCAGCGGCACCACCGCCAGCGCCATCAGCAGCGCCTGCGCCACCACCAGCGTCAGCGGCCCCGGGAAGGCCCGGTAGAACGGCGCCAGCACGGCCACCAGCGGGTGGAAGTGATCCCCCAGCAGGTGGTAGCCGGGCCCCTTCAGCGGCACGATCGGCGCCCGCCCGTGGGCGTACGCCCGGACGGCCTGCTCGAAGATCCCCAGGTCGTACGCCTTGCCGAGGCCGCGCCGGTTCCGGTTGACCGCCACGCAGAGGTAGAGCGCGGCGAACCCGGCCGCCAGCCCCCAGGCGAGCACGCCCGGCCGGCGCGACAGCGCGGCGACCGGGCCCGGCGCCCCCCGGGGCGGGCGGGCGTCGTGCGGGGGAGCGGGGGCAGGGGTGGGCCGTTGGACGGTCGCTGGCATCGGCAAAGTACCCTTTCACTATTCGAGTAGTGAAAGGGTGGTGGAAGTCCGCGCAGGCGTCAACCCCGGTCCGGCCCCGCCGACCGGGCCGCTGACCTGCCCTTTCGCCCCTCCGCCGCGCCCGCCGCGCCCGCCGCGCCCGCCGCGCCCGCCGCGCCCGCCGCGCCCGCCGCGCCCGTCGCGCCCGCCGCGCCCGCCGTGTCCCGGGTGGGAGCCACCCGGGCCACGGCACCGGTCAGTGCTCCTGACCGGCCGCGTCCACGACGCGCTCCTCCAGCGCCGCCGTCGTGTAGACCGCCCACTTGTCCGCCCGGAGCTGCTCCGCCGTCGGCTCGCCGACCGGGGGAGCGCCGTCCGGCCCCACCGGCGGCAGGTACTTCAGCAGCACCTCGCGGATCCCCAGGTACGCCCCGGTCCTCGCGTCGAAGACCAGCGCGACCCGCTGGGTGCCGTTCATGCCCACCACGGCCACCCCCCGGCGGCCCTCCGCGTCCACCTGGTCGGTGACCACGGACGTGCCGGGCAGCAGCGCCGCGGCCCGCATCAGCGCGCCGGCCACCGCCGGGGGCGCCGAGACGTTCTGGAAGACCTGCTGGACGTCCCCGAAGGCCAGCTGGGCGCGCATCCGCTCGGTCATGGCCGAGGGCGGCGAGACCTGCTTCGAGCGGTCCGCGGACAGCAGCAGCTCCTTCAACCGCTCCGGGTCGGTGGGCAGCGAGGCCACGAAGCGGTAGGTGAGCGTGCCCGCGAAGCCCGGCTCCGACCAGACGCCGTCCTGCTGGTGCAGCCGGGCGGGCTGCGGACCCAGCTCACCGGGCTGCTTCCCGGGCGCGGGCATCGTCGGGTCGACCATCGCACCCTCCGACCGGCCGCCGACGGACCACCAGATCCTCCGCTCGTGGCGCGGCCAGCCGCCGCCCTCCTGGATCTCCCTGGTGTACGTGAACTGCCCGTCCTCGGCCCCCGGGTCCGGCCGGGCCGCCGCGGCGGCCGCCGCCCGGGCCAGCAGCCCCGCCGGGTCGGTCGGCTCGGGCACCGGCGCGGCGGTCGCCGAAGCCGAGGCCGACGGCAGCGCCGACGCCGAGACCGTGGCCGTCACCCCCGCCGGACCGTCCGCCGTCCCCGCTCCCGCGCCCGGGTGGTCCGGCAGCAGCAGCACGCCCGCGGCCACCGCGGTCACCGCCACCGGCGACGCCACCAGCCACACCAGCCTCCGCCGCGATGGCGAGCGCCGCTCCCGCCCCGTGCGACCCATCTCGTTCATCAGATGCTCCCTCAGCAACCGGTGGCGATCGGCGGAAAGCATCTCGGGCCTGTCACTCATCGGATGTCCTCCTGCAACGACCGGGCCGCGACGCCGCGACCGTCCCGTACCTGTCCGGAGCCGTCCCCGGGTTCCCGATGGACCGTCAACTCCTCCTCCACCAGCGCCCGCAACCGCCCCCGGGCCCGGGAGAGCCGCGAACGCACCGTGCCCACCGGCACGCCCAGCGCCTCGGCGGCCGAGGCGTAGTCCAGGCCCACCCACACGCACAGCCGGAACACCTCCCGCTCCCCGCGCCGCAACCGCCGCAACGCCCGCCGCAGCGCCTCCAGCCGGTGCCCGTCGTCCAGCCGGGTCACCAGCTCCTCGGCGAAGTCCGGCACCGCCTCGCGCTCCGGCAGCCGCGCCATCGCCGCCCGGTGCCGCCGCCCGGCCCGGGCGGTGTTGCGCAGCACGTTGGTCGCGATGCCGAACAGCCAGGGCCGCACCGACCCGCCCTCCTCGAACAGCGACGCCCGCAGCCGCCACGCCTCCAGGAAGGTGAGCGAGACGGCGTCCTCGGCCGCCGCCCAGTCGCCCAGCGTCCGCAGCGCATACCCGTACACGGCCCCGGCCTGCTCGTCGAAGAGCTCCCCGAACGCCGCCTGGTCCCCGGCGCGCAACCGCGCCCGCATCGACAGTTCCACACCCCCACCTGTCCGCGGCCGCAGCGGAGTTCCCGCCCGCGAGCTACTCCGCCGCGGGACTCCGGCGCGCCAGGTGCCCGATGACCCCGGCGTCGATCCCGACCCGCTCCGGCAGCACCCGCAGGAGGGCCGCGAACGCGGCCCGCCGTCGCTCCGGCGCCAGCTGCAGGTAGGCCGAGACGGTCGACAGGTAGCCCACGTACTCCTCCGCGCCCACCGTCAGCCGCCGCTCCACCACCACCTGCCGGACGTCGCGGAACAGCGGCGAGCGCAGCAGCTCCGTCCCCGGCCACTGCAGCTCCGCCTCCGGCGCGGTGCCGTCGGGGGAGGGGACGTCGTCGCTCTCCAGGAACGGCGCCCGCGCCGCCCGCACCCGCTCCTCGACCGCCGGATCGGCCAACCGCACCGGACCGCCGAACGAGGCGAACACCCCGTCCGGCGCCAGCAGCGCCGCCACCCGCTCCCACCGCCCCTCCGGACGCGTCCAGTGCAGCGCCGCCGCCGCGTAGCACAGCCCGTACGCCTCCCCGGGCCGCGCGTCCCCGGGCCGCAGCTCCTCGGGCCGGAGGTCCTCGAACGCCGCCCGCACCGTCCGCACGTTCGCCGCCGCGTCCGCGGGCAGGCTCCGCACCAGCTCGGCCAGCATCGCCGGATCGGGATCCGTGGCCGTGACCGCGACCCCGCGCCCGGCGAACAGCCGGGTCGCCTTGCCCGTCCCCGCCCCGATCTCCAGCGCCGTCCGCAACGGCCGGCCCGCGTACGCCGCCACCAGCTCGAACACCTCGTCCGGATACCCCGGCCGGAACCGCTCGTAGGCCGCCGCGACCGCACCGAAACCCAACGCGCGCCCAGACACCGCCACCCCGTCCCTCACACCCGGCGGCGGACGCCGCGCCGCCACCCTACCGGCGCCGGCCCGTCCGGCCCCGGCCGTGGCGACCGGGGCCGGACGGGCCGAGGCAGGAGGGCCGGGGCGGACAGCCGGCGTCCGGAGACGCGCTCAGTGGCCCAGCACGCCGCGCACCCAGCCGTCCACCGTCCCGGTCAGGTCGTGCTGCCCGGCCCCGTGGTCCAGCACGAAGGTGCGCACCGAGTCGCCGCTGTGGAACATGCCGCGCTTGTCGAACTCCAGCACCACCTCGACCCGGTGCGGGTCGGTGACGAAGGTCAGCTCGACCTCGTTGCAGCGGTGCGCGAACTGCGCCGCCGCCTTGAACTCGATCTCCTGGTAGAACGGCAGCGTCTGACCGGTGCCGCGGATGTGCCCGGCCTCCAGGTCGGCCCGGTGGAAGTGGAAACCGAGCGCCGACAGCGCCTCCAGCACCCGCTGCTGCACCGGCAGCGGCTGCACCGCGAGCGGGTCGGTGTCCCCGCGGTCCAACTGGCCGGCGATGTCCACGTCCGTCCGGACCCCGAGCGCCATGCCCGACAGGTGCTGCCCGCCGACCACGGTCAGCGGCGCCTCCCACGGCACCGGCAGCGCGAACGGCACCGCCCGCCGCTCGCCGGCCGCCAGCTTCAGCGGGCCGCTGACCCGCAGCGGGGCGAACTCCTGGGTGCGGTGCCCCTCACTGTCCTCGTACTCGATCTCGACCCGGGCCGCCAGGCAGAGGGTGATGCCGTTGATCTCGGCGTCACGCTCGCCACCGACCAGGTCGACCTGGCCGTGCACGGTGCCGCCGGGGTAGACGGTCGGCGTGGACAGCACCGTGTCGACGGTGGGTCCACCGACGCCCAGCGCGCCGAGAAGCCGCTTGAACACCATCCGGGAAACTCCTCACAGGGTCGGGACCACAAGCCCAACGATCGTACTTTGCCAGCACTTTGCCCCCACCCGGCAGGCCCCGGACCACCGCCCCCACCAGTCCCCGCCCGCCCCCCGCGGCTGCGGCGCCCGGCGGCAGTCGGCCGTGCGCCGCCCGAACGCCCCTTCCCCGCAAGCGAATTCACCCGTCGAGCCGGGCCGCCGGGCCGCTCGCACGTCACCCGGGGGCGGAGCGGCGCCGCCCGGTGGGGCGCAGGGCCGCCCCGGGCACGCGCGGGCGTACACGTGAAATCCACAAACGGTGGCGGTGATTCCGTGCGCCCCTGGTGGCCCGCGCGCCCCCGAACCGACGATGACTCGCACCCCCGACGCGTCCGCACCGAGCACCGCGTCACGGGCCGGCCGGGAACCACCCGGCCCCACCTGCTCCCGGAAGCCCCCGGAAGCCCCCGGAAAGGACACCCATGCGCCACCGCTCCTCCCCGTCGGCCGGCACCCTGCTGCGCCTGCTCCTCCCCGCGGCCCTCGCCGCCGGCGCCCTCGTCCCGCTCTCGGCCGGCACGGCCGCCGCCGCGACGCCGATCTGTCTGAGCGGCACCCTCCAGTACGACTACCAGTCCGCCGAGGCGGGCACCGCCAAGCCCACCCTGACCCGGGCCGCCCGCAACGCCTCGGTCGAACTCTGGGGCCGGGAGAAGTCCACCGACACCGACCACAAACTGAACACCGACACCCGGCTGACCGGCGCCGCCGACGGTTCCTTCAACCTCTGCTACACCCCGGTCACCACCGTCGCGATGGACCACCTGTACCTGCGCTTCAGCACCCGCGACAACCAGGTCTGGCGGGTCGCCGACAGCACCGGCGCCGTCTACACCCACACCACCCCCACCCAGACGAACATATCCGCCAGCCTCGCCCTCGGCACCGTCAAACCGACCGCCGCGGCCCGGGCCTGGCACGCCTTCGACACCGTCAACCTGCTCTGGTCGCGCCGGGTCAACTCCACCACCCCGTGCTGGACCGCAGCCGAGGCGGACGCCGCGACCTGCACCACCCTGACGCTGCGCTGGCAGTCCGGCTCCAACGACGGCCCGTGGTACGACCTCTCCAACACCGTGCACCTGGCCGACGCCGACCCCGACTCCGAGCACACCGTGCTGCACGAGGTCGGCCACTTCTTCCAGAACCGGCTCTACAACAGCACCTTCCCGACCGTCACCAACTGCAGCCCGCACTACATCCAGGCGGTCTCCTCCGCGACCTGCGCCTGGACCGAGGGCTTCGCCGACTCGCTCGCCGCCTACCTGCTCGGCGACGCCCGCTACGTGTGGTCCGACGGCTCCTCCTACCCGTTCACCGCCGCCGCCGGCTGGCAGACCGGCGACCAGGTCCAGGGCAACGTGGACGGCGCCCTGCTGCGGCTGTGGAACCAGGTGGACGGCAGCTGGGACCGCACCATCACCACCCTGGCCTCCCACACGCCCGCGACCTTCGCCGACTGGTTCAAGAACGTCCGCCCGACCGCCGTCCCGCCGCTCTCCACCACCGGCACCGCGCTGACCGCGCTCGACGCGAACGCCATCAACTACGGCCCCACCGTGGTCGGTGACGGCGCCTACCACGCGCTCAGCAACGGCGGCGGCGTCGCCCTCCAGCGCGGCGGCACCTGCAGCGGCAGCATCCCCTCGGTCGCCGAGTTCGCCGCCCTGGACACCACCCGCGCCTCCCAGCGCTGGAAGTTCACCGCCAACGGCGACGGCACCGTACGGGTCTACGACAGCTGCCCGATCCCGCTCTACCTCACCGCACCCACCACCGCCGGCGGTCAGATATCCCTCACCGCCGTCAACCTCGGCGCCGCCAACCAGAAGTGGCAGGTCACCCAGAACGCCGTCGGGACCTACACCCTGACCAACCCCGCCACCGGCTACGCCCTCGACGGCAACGCCACCGCCGGCCAGGCGGTCACCGCCAACACCGCCTCGGCCGGGGCGGCCAGCCAGAAGTGGGCCTCGGTGTTCTCCATCTCCTGACCGCCCTCTCCCCCGTCCCGCGACCGGGGGCCCGGCCGGGCACCCGCCCGGCCCGGCCCCCGGTCGCCGTCTCCCCGGTCGTGCCGCCGGTTTCCGGTTCGCGGGGGTTCGTGGTGGTACGGGGTGTGTCTTTGGTGGGTGGGCGGGGTGGTCGTTGGTGGTAGCGGTGTGGTGGGGACGGGGGGCTGGGGTGTGGGGTGGGGGCGTCGTATCCGGGTGGTTCGGGAGGGTGGTGTGTGATGGGACGGTTGTTGCACGTGAACGGGTCTCCTCGTGGTGCGGGGAGCCTGTCGCTGGCGGTGGCGGAGTCCTTCGTGGAGGGGCTGCGGGCCCGTGACCCGGGGCTGGAGACGGACGTGTGGGACCTGTTCGACGGGGAGCTGCCGGAGTTCGGCCGGACGGCGGCGGAGGCGAAGATGGCCGCTTTCGGCGGCGGGGAGCTGACGGCGGAGCAGGAGGAGGTGTGGGCGGGCGTCCGCAGGGCGTTCGAGCGTTTCGCGGCGGCGGACACGTACGTGTTCAACGTGCCGATGTGGAACGGCGGGGTGCCGTACGTGCTGAAGCACTTCATCGACGTGGTGACGCAGCCGGGGTGGGCCTTCGGGTTCGATCCGGTGGCGGGGTACCAGGGGCTGGTGACGGGGAAGCGGGCGGTGGTGGTGTACACGGCGGGCGTGTACCGGCCGGGTGTGCCGGAGGAGTTCGGAGTGGACTTCCACAGCACCTTCTTCGCCGACTGGCTGCGCTTCGTCGGCGTGGAGGACGTCGCGGAGCTGCGGTTCCAGGGCAACGCGCTGCTGGCGGACCCGGAGAAGGGGCTGCAGGAGGCGCAGGACCGCGCGCGGGAGCTGGCAGCGGGCTTCTGACGTTCTGACGGCGTCCCGCGGCACGGCCGCGCTGCCGCTCCCCTTCGGGGGAGCGGCAGCGCGGCCGTTTCTTTTTCCGGCCGTTCCGCCGGTGCGCCGGGTGCCGTTTTTCGGCGACCGCAGGTGTTTTTCCCCAGGGGGTGGATTACCACTTTCGAAACGACGGTTGCTGTTTTAGGGGTACGGGTGGGGGGCGGGCGGCGGAGTGCGGGTAGTTTCCATTCGGAACGGTTCGGACGGTGGATCTTGGGAGGGTGTGGTCGGTATGGCGGTGCAGGCCCGGGGTGTTTTTCTTCTGGATTCGGTCGACGATTATCTGGGGCCGGCGTCGGGGCGGTTCTTCGGCTCGGGGTACCGGCGGGTCGGGTACGTGGTGGGCGGCACCGCGGTGGGTGCGGACGCGGCGGGCGCGCCGTGGCTGCGCTCCCGGGCGGGGATCTCCTACCCGGCGGGGTGGTCGACGAAGGCCACCGGTGAGTTGCGGCCCCACCTGAGCACGGTGGACGCCCTGGTGCTGGCGGTGCGGGCGGCGGAGTTCCTGGCGGCCCGGGTCCACGGCCTGGACGCGGAGGCGCGGTCGCGGACGTGGCTGCGGCGGGTGGACATCAAGGCCGGATCCTCGGCGGTCGAGGAGGGGCTCGGGGACCTGCCGGTGGAGGCCGCCCTCTCGGGCCGGGCGCCGTTGCCGGACGGGTCGGGCCGTACGGTGACGACCTGGGACTGCCGGGTGGCGGTGATGCGGGCGCGGGTGGAACTGGTGCACGAGGCCGGTGGGGCGCCGACCGTGGGCGGTGACCTGGACGCCGGGCTGGGCGCCGGTTACCCGGGCCTGTACGGGACGGGCTTCCAGCGGTTCCGGCAGAGCGTGCGGGAGGTGGAGGTCGACGCAGCTGCGGGCCGCGCCCGGGCCACCGTGGGCGTCTCCGGTCCCCACGCGCCGGCCCCGGGCACCGGCCCGGCGGACGGGACGCCGGACGCCCCGGTGGGCGGGTTGGAGTCCGCCGACGGCCCCGTGGTGTCGATGATCGATTCCTTCGTGGTGGCCCTCCAGCTCGGCCAGGTGCTGCTCTACGAGGGCGACGGGCTGAGCCGCGCGGAGAGCGACACGCTGTGGATGCGCCGCACGACGCTCACCGCGGGACCGCCCGGGCTGCGCCCGGTGGGGGGCTCGTACCGGGAGGGCGTGGCGCTGGAGGACAGCCGGCTGGTGGCCAGCCGCGGCGACTGGTGGCGCACCGCGACGATCGCGGGCGGAGTGCGGGGCGTGCTGACGCGCTGCGCGGTCACCCACCGCCTCCCCGGCCGCCGGTGACCTGGGCGCCCCTCCCCGTCCCCCTGCGGGGGCCCGGCCCCCCGCTCCGTTCCCTCCCCTCCTCCTTCTTTCTCCTTCGCTCGTTGTCGGTGTTTCCGATTCGAAAGGCGGGATCTGGTATGCGACTGGGTATATCCGGTACGTACTCCTCCGGAAAGACGTTCACTGCCATGGCGCTGTCCCATTTCACGGGGATTCCGCGCACCCGGGCGAAGACGATGCGCGAGATCCTGCCGGACGCGGCGCCGGGCAAGACGCTGGACGAGTGCACGGCCACGGAACTGATCCAGATGATCGTGGTGCGGCACGTCGACCGGGCGGTGCACGAAAGCCGCCTGTGGGAGGACGGGTTCGTCTCGGACGGGGCGTCGCTGCAGGAGTGGATCTACGGCTCGGTGCGGGTGATCGTGGGGATCAACCCGAACGCCTCGCTGCACCTGAAGGACCTGGAGTCGGTGGAGAAGACGCCGGAGCTGGTGTTCTTCGAGGACGTGATGCACCAGCTGGGGCTGGCGATGAAGCGTCACGTCAAGGCCACGTTCGACGCCTTCGTGCACCTGCCCAACGAGCTGCCGCTGGCCGAGGACGGGCACCGTCCGGTCAACGAGCGCTTCCGGGCGCTGTCGGACGAGTTCCTGCTCAGGACGCTGGAGGAGTTGGAGATCCCGTACCACGTGGTGGGCGGGACGGTGCCCGAGCGGCTGGAGAGGATCGCGGACATCTTCGCGCTGCCGAGGGTGATGGACGTCCAGGAGGCGATCCGCGCGGCGCGGGAGGAGTACGCGCTGCAGGACGTGCGCGACGAGATCGAACGGGCCGGCGCGGCGGCCTGACGCGACACGCGCACCCGCGCACGCGTTCACGGGGCCGGCGCCGCGGCGCCGGCCCCCGACCCCCCTTTTCCTCGCACGACACGAACCGGGAGAGACGACATGGCACACGAGACGGACGGCGCGCTGGGCACGGAGGGTGTCATCCGGGACCTGCTGGTGGACACCTTCGGGGTGTTCGGCGCGGAGGACATCGAGTCGGAGTCCACTTTCGAGTCGCTCGACATCGACTCGCTGGTCCTGGTGGAGCTGGCGGTGGTCCTGGAGCGCCGCTACGGGGTGCAGATCCCCGAGGGCGAGCTCTTCGCGCAGCAGACCGTGGCGGAGGCGGCGGCCCTGGTGGACGCCAAGCGGGAGGCCGGCGCGGAGGGCGCCGCTGCACCGGCGGCTCCGGTGGGTCAGGTGGTCCTGGCCGGGGCGGGGGCCGGGGTGCCGGCCGGGTCGGAGGGCGGCGGGGAACCGGGTGGCGGCGCGTGAGCGCCGCCGCGGCGTTCTTCGACGTGGACGAGACCCTGATCGCGGCCAAGAGCGTCTTCCGTTTCCTGGCCTTCCACCTGGAGGCGGTCGGGCGCCCGCCGGGTGACTACCGGGCGGCCCGGGAGCGGATACGGCGCACGGCGCAGGACGCGGGGCGTCCGGCGGCGCTGGGGGAGTACTTCCGGCTGCTGGAGGGCGAGCGGGTGGAGGTGCTCGCCGAGCACGGCCGGCGCTGGCTCGCCGCCGAGCTCGCCGCGGGGGACTTCTTCCACGCCCCGGTGCTGGAGCGCCTGCGCCGGCACGCGGCGGCGGGCGAGCGCACGGTCCTGGTCTCCGGGTCCTTCCCGGCGTGCCTGGACCCGCTGGCGGCGCACGTCGGGGTGGACGCGGTGCTGTGCTCGCTGCCGCAGGTGGCGAACGGGCGGCTCACCGGGGCCGCGGAGCGCCTGATGGTCGGTGAGGCGAAGGCCGAGGCGGTCCGCGCCCACGCCCGCGCCCACGGCGTCGACCTGGCCGCCAGCAGCGCCTACGGCGACCACGTCAGCGACCTGCCGGTGCTGGAGCTGGTGGGCCGACCGGTGGTCGTCGGGGACGACCCGCGACTGGCCGCCCGCGCCCGCGAACGCGGCTGGCCGAGGTTGCCGGCCGCCGCCCGGCAACCCGCCTGACGGGGGCGGCGCGGCGGCGCGGGTAGGCCCGTCCCGGACCCCGGGGCGGGCCTGCCCGCGGCCGCGCCGTCCGTCCGGGGGGGCGTCCGTCGCCGCTCCGCGTCCGCACGTCCGCGCGTCGTCACGGCCCGTCGGTCGGCCGGCCGGTGGTGGCGCGGGGCCGCTGCCACGCGGGGAGTTGACGGAGCGTCACACAGCGTGTCGTCCTGCTATAGGATGGTAGGCGTGGTACGCGGGCGCGTCGTGGCGGGCGGGCCCGGGAGAGTCGCCGACCAGGGGTGGGCTGATGCGGCACGGTGTCCCGACGGACGAGGTCTCGGTGAGCGGACTGCTCGGCTCGCGCCGCGCGGACATCCTGCGCCGGCTGGAGGAGCGCCTGCGCGACACGCGCAGTTCGCTGGGCGAGGACCCGGCAGTGCTGCCCGCCTGCATCGAGCGGGCGGACGAGCTCCTGATCGCGACGGTGACCGAGCTGGAGGGACTGGGCACCGGCCGGGCGGCCGCCCCTCCGGTCGGGGGGCCCGACGGCGGCGCGGCGGCACCCTCCGGCGGGCGGCCCACCGGTGGCGCGCCGGGCGGGGCGGGCGTGCTGATGGACGTGGTGCTCAAGGAGTTGCTGCACCTGGCCGTGGAGCGGCCCGAGCTGCTGCCGCAGGTGTCGGCGGCGCTGATCGTCCTGCACCGCAACCTCGCCTCCCAGGGGCAGGCGCCGGGCGACTCGTACGACGCCTACATCGTGCGCAGCGCCAAGGACGCCCGGCGGCGCGAGCGGCGGCAGCTGGCCAGGGAGGTGCACGACGAGCTCGGGCACGAACTGAGCATCGCGCTGCGGCAGTTGGAGCTGGGGGAGCTGTACGGGCTCGGGCGTCCGCAGGGCGCCGAGCGGGTCGCGGGGGCGCGGGAGCACCTGGCGTCCGCGCTGGGCATCGCGCGGCGGCTGATCAGCGAGTTCTCCGGGCCGCCCGCGCTGGACCTGGAGAAGGAGATCGTGTCGTTCGCCGACACGGCGGGGGCGCTGCGCACGAGCGTGCACGTGCGGGTGAGGGGCAACCAGCGGCTGATCCCCGACGCCCACCGCCGCGAGCTGTTCCTGATCGTGCGCGAGGCACTGCTCAACGTCTTCGCGCACGCCCGCGCGAAGGCCGCGGTGGTGACGGTCGAGGTGACCCCCGAGGCGATCGACGCGCTGGTGGAGGACGACGGCGTGGGCTTCCGGCCGTCCCCGGACGGGGGCGGGGGAGCCGGGGGGCGGCGCGGCTTCGGCCTCACCTCGATGCGGGAGCGGGCCGGCTCGCTCGGCGGCACGGCCACCGTCACCGGGACGCCCTCGGGCACCCGGGTGGAGATCCGGCTGCCGCTGCCGTGAGCGCGCACCGCGAGGACCCCACGGCGCACACGGCAGCGGACGCGCACACGCACACGGCAGCGAGGACGGGAACGGTGACGGTGACGGGAACGGCGGCAGCGGCGGGCGGGGCCGGACGGGAGCCGGCCGGGCGGATCACCCTCATGCTCGTGGACGACCACGCGATCCTGCGCGAGACGCTGCGCGAGTCGCTGGACGCCGAGCCGGGCTTCGAGGTGGTCGCGGAGGCGGGGGACGGCTCCCAGGCGGTGGCCGAGGCCCGCCGGACGCGGCCGGACCTGGTGCTGCTGGACATCGACATGCCCGGCATCCCCACCGCGCTGACCGTGCAGCGCCTGCGCGAGGTCTCGCCCGCCAGCCGAGTGGTCATCCTCAGCATGTACGACTCCTCGCAGTTCGTGCAGGACCTGCTGCACTCGGGCGTGCGGGGCTACCTGAGCAAGGACGTCAGCCGCCGGCACCTGGTGTCGGTGATCCGCAGCGTCATGAGCGACGACCAGTCGGTGCTCGTCTCGGTGTCCCGGCCGCCCGCCGCGGCCGCCGCCGTCGGCGACGGCGGGCAGGCGCCGCTGTCGGTGCGCGAGCGCGACCTGCTGGGGCTGGTCGCGCAGGCCCTGAGCAACCGCCAGATCGCCGGGCGCCTGGGCATCACCGAGGGGACCGTCAAGCGCCACCTGCACAACATCTTCACCAAGCTCGGTGCCGTCTCCCGGATCGACGCCGTCAACAAGGCGCTCGAAGCGAACCTGATCGTCCCACCCCAGTCCGTCCGCCGCCCCGCCCCGCGCCCGGTGGCCGCCCCCCGCCCCGAGGGCCGCCCCTGACCGTCCGTCACCTCCTCCGCCCCCGCCGCCCGCCTTCGCGGCAGAGCCCCCGCCGGGGGAGCCCGTGCCGCCCGACTACGCCGGAGACCCGGCGCCCGCGCTGGGGGCGAACCCGTCCCCCCGCTCGGCGAACACGTTGATCGCGGCGCCCAGGAACTCCACCAGCCCCGGGTGGTAGGAGTCGTGGAACGCCCTCATGGCCTCGTCCTCGGCGTAGAAGAGCGACATGCCGACGTAAGCCTCCCGGGAGGGGGTGTAGAACCGGCAGACGATGTCGAAGTGCCTGCGGACGAGCTCCTGGATCCGCTGGTCCCCGGGCAGGGAGCCGCCGTCCAGGAGAGCCGTGACCTCCCGGTACAGGGCGTCCCAGTCCTGGTGGACCCGCTCCCTGTCCACGTGCTCCCAGTCGTTGGTCTCGGCGAGGCTCCTCGCCTGCTCCTCGGCCAACGACCGGCGACACCTGTCCTCGTCACTGTTCCCCACGGCACCGCTTCCCGTTGTTGCGCGGCCTCCTCGGTGGACCCGGGAGAGCGCCGACACCGACATCGACATCGACATCGACCGACCGTCGGCAACCAACTGCCGGCCCAGCCCGGACGATGACACACGGCCACCAGGACGGCAAACCAATTCCCCGTCCCCCGACGGCGCTCCGTCCCGGGCCGCCGTCGGGGGCCGACTGTTCGTCACTGCGGGACGGCCCGACCGGGGCCGGCCGGGTCGATCAGGCCGTCGGCCACCGCCTTGTTGACGGCGTCGATCCGGGAGACGGCGCCGAGCTTGCCGAAGACGTTGCGCAGGTGGCGTTTGACGGTGGCTTCGGTGATGTCGAGGCGGGTGGCGATCTGACGGTTGCTCATGGCCTGGGCGACCAGTCCCATGATCTCGTGCTCGCGGGCCGAGAGCGGGTTCTCCCGGCCGGTGGGCCGCAGCGGGGCGGGGGTCGCGGAGATCACCACCTGGCCGTGCTCGCGCCGCCGCACCCCGCGGATCGCGGAGGCCAGCTCCTGGCGGCTGACGCTCTTGTGCAGGTAGCCGCGCACCCCGCGCTGGAGCAGTTCCTGGATCAGGCGCTGCTCGGTGAACATGCTGACGACGATGATCGCGGCGTCCGGCGCGACCTCCTTCAGCCGCCGCACCGTCAGGCCGGTCGGGTTGCCGGGCATGCCGATGTCCAGCAGCACGACGTCCGGCAGGACCCGGCCGGCCAGGACGACCGCGTCGTCGCCGTTGGCGGCCTCCCCGACGACCTGGAAGCCCTCCTCCAGGCGGAGCATGTCGCACACGGCCTCGCGCAGCAGCGTGTGGTCGTCCGCGACCAGGATGCGGATGGCCCGCGCCTCACCCGGTGCGTTCACGGCGCACTTCCGCCAGCGGGACCCACACCGACGCCCGGGTGCCGACGCCGGGCCAGCTCCACAGGTCGAAGGAGCCGCCCAGGGCGTCGGCCCGCTCCGCCATCGACGTCAGCCCGTGCCCCTCGTGGCGGGCCCCGGCGTCGAAGCCGGCGCCGTTGTCGCGCACCATGATTCGCGCCTCGTCGGGTCTGACCACGATCCGCACGGCCAGCCGGCAGGCCCCGGCGTGGGCGAACGCGTTGCGCAGCATCTCGCGGACCACCGTGAACAGCTCGCCGGCCGTCGCGTCGGGGATCCAGCGCTCGTCGCCCTCGCAGCGGACGTCCACCTCGGTGCCCGCGGGCGCCATCGCCTCGGTGAAGCGCTCCACGGCCTCCACCAGCCGCACGCCCCGCTGCTCCAGGCTCAGGTCGGACACCAGTCGCCCCAGGCTGCCCAGCGTGTCGGACAGCGCCCGGCGGGCCAGGGCCACCTTGTGGTGCGCGGCCGACTGGTCCAGGCCGCGCAGGACGTCGTACATCTCCAGGTGCCGCTGGGTCAGGCTCAGCCCGTTGCCGACGTGGTCGTGCACCTCGCGGGCCAGCCGGCGCCTGACCCCGGCCCTGACCTGCTCGGCCCGCCCCTCGAAGAACAGGCCGTAGGCGCGGACGGCCTCGTGGATCCTGGCCGCCACCGCCCGGTCCAGGCACAGCACCGCCGTGGACATCCGCGTCAGCGCGTCGTCGGCGCCGTCCATGCACCGCGCCAGCAGGCCCACGGCCAGCTCGGTCAGCAGGTCGAAGGCCCGCAGCAGCTCGGCCAGTTCGATGTCGTGCGCGGCGAACACCGCGCACTGCTCGCCCTGGCTCGGCCAGGGCGCCGTCGGCACCCGCCGCTCGTCGCCGCACAATTCCACCGCGCACTCGGCGAGGATCGTGTGGGCCCGCCGCCGGCAGTGCTCCCACACCCGGGGGCGGGAGACCAGCGGGGAGCCCGCCGCGCGCAGCCGCTCCTCCAACTCGGCCAGCAGGCCCTCGATCCCGACGATGAACCGCTCCTCGGGAAGCCCCCGGCCCCCTACCGGTCCACCGCCGCGCCCCGCGCGACGCACCCTGCCGCGCAGGCCGACCCGCACCCCGCCCCGCAGCTCACCGCGCGGGCTGCCGCGCCCCTCGCCGCGTTCCTCGGCCCGCCCCTCCGCCCGCCCCTCGGCGCGCGGGGAGGGAGCCCTGTACCGGTCGTCGTCGCGGGAGCGTTTCTTCCGGCGCATGGCGCGCCGCCGCCCGTCCGAGATCCATTCGTTTCCCATGCCCTCTTCCACAGGTGCCGTTGAACCCGGATAGCGCCGCACACGGTTGCGCGGGCGACGCCCTTCACACCGCTCTCGCCTCATGTCCGGGAATCGGGGAAACCGCCTTCCTGCCGGTGGCCGCGCTGCCACTGCCGGTACCGCGAAACCCCGAGCCCGCTCACCGCCGAAAAGGCATGCCGTCGCACACCGTCGCCCTCTGGTGAAATAGGCGGTACGCCCGGATGCGGCCGCTGCGCCCGCATCCGGGACATCACACCGTGAATTATTCACGTCAAGGGAATGCAAACGCTATCCGGTCCATGGCGGCAAGTCAACAGCGCATATTCCGGTTCGAGCCGGTCGGAGGGCGGGGGGATCACCGGCAAGATCGGCGGAAATCGGCCGTTCGCAATACCGTTACACGAATTAACAATCAGGGCCCGGGTCGGGCCGCGCGCTCCGGCCGACCGCCGCCGGCATGATCGGCGGAAATCGGCCGTTCGCAATACCGTCGCGCGAATTAACGACCGCCCGCACCCGGCGGTTCAGCCGGCGTCGCGTCCCGCCGCGGCCCCGTCCCGCCCGGCGGCCCCCGCCCCGGCCGCGACCGGCGGCAGCGGGCCCTCGCCCGCGCCCGTGCGCTCCAGCGCCGCGGCGATCTCGGCGAGGTCCTGCCCGGACAGTTTCAGCGCGGCGGCGCCGGCCCAGCCGGCCACCTGCTCCGGCCGCCGGGCCCCGGCGATGGCGCCGGTGACCCCCGGCGTGGCGAGGGTCCAGGCGATGGCCAGGGCCGCGACCGTGACGCCGTGCCGCTCGGCGACGGGGCGCAGCGCCTCCACCAGGGCCAGGTTGCGCTCCAGGTGGGTGGTGAACTCCGGGGCGCCGCGCCGCCAGTCGTTGGCGGGCAGCTCCCGCGCCCGCCGCGCGGAGAAGGCGCCGCTGAGCAGCCCGGAGTACAGCGGCTGGTAGACGATCGCGCCGGTGCCGTGCTCCGCGCACCAGGCCAGCTCGGCGGCCGCCTGCCGCTGCAGCAGCGAGTAGGGCGGCTGGAGGACCTCGACGTGCGCGATCTTCTCGGCCACCGCCAGCTGGGCGGCGTCGTGGTTCGACAGCCCGATCGCGCCCACCTTGCCCTCCGCCTTGAGCGTCGCCATCAGGGCCCAGTACTCCTCCAGGGCGCTCGCGTACTCCGGGGCCAGCGGATCCTCCTCGCCCGGGCCCAGGCTCACCAGCGCGCCGTCCCCGGGCCAGTGGACCTGGAGCAGGTCGAGCCGCTCGACGTCCAGCTGCCGCAGCGACCGCTCCACGTCCTGGCGCACCTCGCGCTCCCGCATCACCTTCCGGGGCGAGGACGCCCGGTCCTCCGGGTCGCTCCACAGCAGGCCGGTCTTGGTGAAGACGTACGGCCGGTCGGCGGCGGGCAGCGCCGCCAGCGCCCGGCGGACGATCTCGTGGGAGTGGCCGATGCCGTACGCGGGGGCGGTGTCGATCCAGTTCACCCCCTCCTCCACCGCCCGCAGGATGGTGGCCACCGAGTCGGCGTCGTCCTGCGGCCCCCACCCGAAGGCCCAGTCCTCACCCCCCACCGCCCAGGCGCCGAAACCGATCCGGCTGATCCGCAAGCCCGTCGTGCCGAGAGGCGCAAAGGACACTGTCATGAGTTCTCCTCGTCGCGTATTCCGACCCTCTGTCGCGTTCCGACTTCCACGTTCGTCCGCGCCGCCCGTCACGGGCGGTCGCCGGGAAGTCTCGCACGTCGCCCGGGCGGCGGTCGATCACGCCTGCCCGAAACTTCGTCCCCCGCACTGTCACTTTGGTTGTAAGGCGCGGAACCTAGGGTGTACCACCCCCGAAACCGGCCCGCGCGAGCCCCTACTCTTCACCGGGAGCGTTTTCCGGCCAAGCCCGGGAAACGAAAAAGCCGAACGCTCCCGCCGATAATGAGAGGGCTCGCCAAATGTCGAC
Organism: Kitasatospora sp. NPDC015121; assembly: GCF_055562955.1. Classification (NCBI taxonomy): domain Bacteria; kingdom Bacillati; phylum Actinomycetota; class Actinomycetes; order Kitasatosporales; family Streptomycetaceae; genus Kitasatospora; species Kitasatospora sp. NPDC015121. Next base: position 92,880 of record NZ_JBVHEH010000013.1, on the reverse strand, counting down.
ACTTGATGAAGTGCCCGTCACGAAGGATAACCGGTCGCCGGCATTCATGACAGGGCGCCAGAAGACCATTCTGGCGGTGTTGCTCGGTGCCCAGTTCATCGTTTCGGCCGACTTCTCCATCCTCAACGTCGCGATCCCCGTGATCGGCAAGGACCTGGACTTCGCCCTCGCGAACTACCAGTGGATCGCCACCGCCTTCGCCCTCACCTCCGCCAGTTTCACCCTCGTCTTCGGGAAGATCGCCGACCAGTTCGGCCGCCGCCGCATGATGCTGCTCGGCATGGCCCTGCTCGTCGCCTCCTCCCTGCTGGGCGGCCTGGCCGACTCACCCGCCACCCTGCTGACCGCCCGCGTCGTCCAGGGCCTGGCCACCGGCATCGTCATCCCCGCCGCGATGTCCCTGCTGACCACCTCCTTCCCCGAAGGACCCCTGCGGGACCGCGCCCTGGGCCTCAACGGCGCCCTGCTCTCGGCCGGCTTCACCATCGGCGCCGTCCTGGGCGGCGTCCTGACCGGCGTCGTCAGCTGGCGCTGGGCCTTCTTGATCAACGTGCCCGTCGGCCTCGCCGTCCTCGTCGTCGTCCCCCTCGTCGTCGCCGAGAGCCGCGCCGAACAGCGCGCCAAGCTCGACGTCCCCGGCGTCGTCCTGGTCAGCCTCGGCCTGGCCTCCCTCATCTACGGCATCTCCACCCTCGGCGAGAAGGGCTGGGGCAACGCCCCGGGCCTGGGCGCCCTGGCCGCCGGCCTGCTCCTGCTGGCCGCGTTCGCCGTCGTCGAGATGCGCGTCGCCGCCCCCCTGGCCCCCCTGCGCTTCCTCTCCCGCCCCACCGTCAGCTGGGGCAACCTCGGCGGCCTGACCAGCTTCACCATGGAGACCTCCGCGATCTTCCTGATGACGCTCTACCTCCAGGAGACCCTGGGCTACTCCGCCCTGACCGCCGGCCTCGTCTTCGCCGTCATGGGCGTCACCGCCCTCCTCGGCGGCATCCTCGCCCCCCGCTTCATCGCCCTGCTCGGCAGCCAGAACACCCTCCCCGCCGGCCTGCTCGTCCAAGGCGTCTCCACCGCCGCGCTGTTCTTCGTCGGCCGCGACCCCGGCAGCGTCGTCCTGGTCATCGTCGCCACCGCCGTCGGCGGCTTCGGCCACATGGTCGCCATCGTCTCCTACATGGTCACCGCCACCTCCGGCCTCACCAACGACGAACAGGGCCTGGCCACCGGCCTGACCTCGATGACCCAGCAGGTCGGCATCACCGCGGGCATCCCCGTCCTGACCGCCATCGCCAACAGCCGCATCAACACCGCCAAGGGCCACAACGCCTCCCAGGCCGACTCGGTCCTCGACGGAGTCACCTTCGCGGTCCTCATCGACGCCGGCATCGTCCTCGCCGGCGCGCTGCTGGTCTTCGTCCTGCTGCGCCGCGCCCGGACCGCCGCCTCCGCCGCCCCCGCGGCGCCGGCCGCCGTCGCCACCGCCGACTGAACCCGCGCCCGCAGCACCCGCACCACCCGACGAGGAGGCCCCCCGGGGCCTCCTCGTCGTCGTACGCCCCCGCTCGCCCCGCCCCCGCCCCGGCCGCCCCGCCTACCACTTTCGTCGCGGCGACGGCTCCTAGGGCGTACCGTCCCCCCGCCCCGCGCCCGCCCCGAAATACATTCCCGACAACGGTCCGTGTCCGCCCGTACACCGGGCGGACCCCCTTTCGCCTTTCGCCCGGCCCACGAATCCCGCCGAAACGGAAAAGAGGAACCCGCCATGCCCACGAGCCCTCCCCCCGGCACCCCCGGCACCCCCGGCACCCCCGGCACCCCCGGTATCTCCGGCACCGGGAGCCGGCGGTGAGCCCGGCCGCCGTCCTCCAGGGCCTGGGCACCATGCTGCCCCCCGGCGTCGTGACCAACGCGATGCTGGCCCAGCGCCTGGACACCACGGACGAGTGGATCCGCAGCCGCACCGGCATCACCCAGCGCCACGTGGTGGAACCCGGCGTGGCCACCGCCGACCTCGCGGTCGTCGCGGGGGAGCGGGCCCTGAAGGCCGCCGGGACGGACCGGGTCGACCTCGTCGTCCTGGCCACCACCACCCCCGACCACCCCTGCCCCGCCACCGCCCCCGCCGTCGCCGCCCGCCTCGGCATGGCCGGCGTCCCCGCCTACGACGTCAGCGCCGTGTGCACCGGCTTCGTCTACGCCCTGCACGCCGCCACGGGCGCCATCGCCGCCGGCCTGGCCCGGTCGGTCCTGGTCATCGGCGCCGAGACCTACAGCTCCATCCTCAACCCCGAGGACCGCACCACCTCCGTCATCTTCGGCGACGGCGCCGGCGCCGCGGTCCTGCGCGCGGGCGAACCCGACGAGCCGGGCGCCCTGCTGGCCTTCGACCTCGGCAGTGACGGCTCCCTGGCCGACCTGATCATGATCCCGGCCGGCGGCTCCCGCCAGCCCAGGGCCCGCAAGCCCGCCGACGCCTACTTCACCATGGACGGCAAACACGTCTTCCGGCACGCCGTGGCCCACATGGAGGAGACCTCCCGCGCCGTCATGGACAAGGCCGGCTGGCCCGCCCACACCGTCGACCGCCTGGTGGGCCACCAGGCCAACATCCGCATCCTGCGGGCGGTCGCCCGCCAACTCGGCCTGCCCGAGGAGCGACTGGCCGTCAACCTCGACCGGGTCGGCAACACCTCCGCCGCCTCCATCCCCCTCGCGCTGGCCGACACCGTCCGCGACGGCGGCATCGCACTCGGCGACCGCGTCGTCCTCACCGCCTTCGGCGGCGGACTCACCTGGGGCGCCACCGCACTGACCTGGCCCGACATCAGCGTCTTCTGACCCCGACCCACCACCGCCCGACGATTCCCGACACGCCGTCGTTCCCCGACGCCCACGGAAGGTGAGGCCGACATGGCACAGCGAACCACCCCCCACCCGGACGACCCCGAAGTCCTCATCGTCGGAGCGGGCGCCGTAGGACTGATGCTGGCCTGCGACCTGCTCCAACAAGGCGTCAGCGTGCGGCTGGTGGACCGCAGGGACGTCCTCGACAACGGTGACCCGCACTCCCGCGCCGTCCTCGTGTGGCCCCGCATGCTCGAACTGCTGCACCGCATCGGCATCGTCGACGAACTCGTCGCCCTCGGCTTCAAGATCACCGGGGTCTCCTACTACTCCGGCGGACGACGCCTGGGCACCGTCCCGATGGACACCCTCGGCACCGCCCGCCCCTACACCCTCTCGCTGCCCCAGCGCGAGATCGAACGCGTCCTGCGCAAGCGCCACGAGGAACTCGGCGGCACGGTCGAACTCCACACCACCCTCGAAGCCCTCGACAACACCGGCCCCCTGCCCGTCGCCACCCTCCGGCACACCGCCACCGGCACCACCGAGACCGTCCGGCCCCAGTGGCTCGTCGGCGCCGACGGCGTCGGCAGCACCACCCGCAGGCTCCTGGGCATCGCCTACCCCGGCAAGCCCTTCGAACTCGGCATCTCCATCGGCGACTTCCCCTTCAGCGGCCCCGTCGGCACCCACGTCGAGTACCACTACTCCCGCCACGGCCTGCTGCCCGTCATCCCGATGGGACACGGCACCGCCCGCCTGGCCTCCATCGTCGCCCCCGTCGGCGACGGCTGGCAGTCCCTGGACCGCGACCAACTCCAGGGCATCGTCGGCAAACGCGCCAGCCTGCCCTACACCATCGGCGAACCCCACTGGATACGCACCTTCCAACCCCGCCCCGGCATCGCCGAACGCTTCCGCGACGGCCGCTGCCTGCTGGCCGGCGACGCCGCGCACTGCGTGGTCCCCCTGGGCGGGCAGGGACTCAACCTCGGCATCCAGGACGTCTTCAACCTCGCCTGGAAACTCACCGGCGTCATCCAGCAGCGCTTCGGCCACGAGATCCTCGACACCTACGACACCGAGCGCCGCACCGCCGCCCACCAGGTCACCGCCGTCGTCGACAAGCAGATCCTCGCCGCCCGCCAGACCAAGCGCCTGCCCAGCCTGCTGCGCGACACCCTGATGACCCTGGGCCGCCGTGCCGGCCTCGACCACCGCCTCGCCGCCCCCCTGATCAGCCAGGTCGGCCTCGCCTACGGCACCCCCCAGACCCGCTCACTCCTGCGGCCCCAACCGCGCCGCGCCCGCCCCGGCCACCGCCTGCCCTTCTACCCGCCCACCGCCCCCCGCACCGCCCGCCCCCCGCTCGACCCCACCCACCACACCGTCCTGCTGTGGCCCGGCCGCCGCACCCCCGCCCGCTGGCCCGCCCTGCGCGACGCCGCGGCCGCCGCCCTCGACGCCCGCACCCCCCTGCACGACCTCGCCACCCTCCCCGCCCACGAACAGCGCGCCCTGCTCCCCGTCCTCGGCCCCCGCCCCCTGATCGCCGTCGTCCGCCCCGACGGCCACCTCGCCGCCCTCGCCCCCGCCACCCGCCCCGCCGCCCCCGCCGCCTACCTCCGCTCCCTGCGCCCCACCACCCCCTGACCCGACCCCACCGGCCTCCACCGCCCGCCCCGGCACGGAACCTTCGATCCACGGGCGAACTTCGGATGCATCACCGGCCACCGGCCACGGGCACGGCACTACCTTTCCCGTATCCCGCCACCACCCCGCCCCGGAGGCCACCACCATGCCCGCGCACAGCGCCCTGAACCGCCTCGACCACCAGGAGGGCTCACTCACGATCGGCATCGACCTGCCACTGGACAACGACTGGGGCCCCGCACGCCGCGCCGCCGGCCGCTCCAACGGCGTCCCCGACCTCACCGGCCACGCCCATCGGGCCCGACTCGCCGACCGCCTGGGCTTCGCCGCCCTGTGGGTGCGCGACGTACCGCTCTACGACCCGCTGCGCTTCGGCGACGCCGGCACCGTCTTCGAGACCTTCACCCACCTCGGGCACCTGGCCGCCACCACCCGCCACGCCGTCCTGGGCACCGCCGCCGTCGCCCTGCCCCTGCGGGCCCCCCTCCTGGTCGCCAAGGCCGCCGCCACGGTCGACGCCCTCAGCGGCGGCCGCTTCGTCCTCGGCGTCGCCAGCGGCGACCGCCCCGTCGAGTACCCCCTGTTCGGACGCGACTTCACCACCCGCGGCACCGCCTTCCGCGAAGCCGTCCGGACCCTGCGCTCCGCCTGGGCCGTCCCCCCGGCCGGACAGGGCGTGGCCATCGCCTCCGTGGAACTCTCCGAACAGCTCCAACTCGACGTCCTGCCCAAGCCCCCGGCCGGCACCCTCCCCCTCGTCGTCGCCGGCCGCGCCCAGCAGAGCCTCGAATGGGTCGCCGAGAACGCCGACGGCTGGTTCGACTACCCCCACGACCTGGACGCGCTCACCACCCGGATCGCCCAGTGGCACCGCCTGACCGCCGACCGGGGCCACCGCAAGCCCTACCTCACGCCCATGATGCTCGACCTCACCGAAGACCCCCGCACCAGGCCCGAACCCATCTTCCACGGCATCCGCACCGGCCGCGACGCCCTCCAGGAACACGTCCGCCGCCTCGCCGACCTCGGCGTCAGCCACCTCTCCCTCAGCCTGCGCCACAGCACCCGCCCCGTCGAGGAAGTCCTCCACGAACTCGCCGAAACCCTCCTCCCCGCCCACCCCACCCACCCTGCCCCCGCCCCGGCCGGCACCTGACCCCGCCCGGACCGGCCCCGTCCCCTCCCGGCCCCGCCTCCTCTCGGGGCGGCGCCGGCCGGGCGGGGAAGCGGGCAGCCCCGGAGACCGGGGCGCGGCTCACACCGGCGCCGCTGTCCGCGGGTTCCCCCGCGCCACCTCCCGCGCGGCCGCGCCCGCCGCGCCCGCGAAGGCCTCCAGCGCGGCGGTGGTGTTCCCGGAGCGCCACACCAGGCCGTAGCCGACCGGCTCCGCGTCGGCGACGGGAACGTACGCGACGCCGGGCCGCGCGAAGTAGGTGGCCGTGTGCGCGGCGGTGAGGAGCGCGCCCCGGCCGCCCGCGACCAGCATCAGGGCCTCCTGCAGGTGGGTCACCGAGGGGCCGGGGGTGAGCGGCCTGCCGCCCGGGGTGGGGGCGGGGGCGTAGTACTCCCGCCGGTACCCGGGCAGCCTGCCCTCGACGGTGAGGAGGGGGACGTCGGGGAGGTCCTCCAGGGCGACGGTGCCGCGGACGGCGAACGGGTGCGCGGAGGGCACGGCGAGGACGCGCTCCTCGGTGAGCAGGGGCGGGCCGCCGCGCAGGCCGTCCTCCCTGACCGGCAGCTCCTGGAGCTGGACGTCGAACCCGCCGTCGTGCAGACCCCCGTACGGATCGGTCATCGGCACCTCGCAGAGCTCCACCGCGAGGCCGGGGTGGCTGTGCCGCAGGGCCTCCGCCACCTTCATCACGATCTCGCCGGCGAGCGGGTTGGAGAACCCGACGTGCAGGACCGTGTCGACGCCGCGCGCGGTGGCGACGGCGCGCGCCAGGGCGGCGTCCATCGCGCGGTGGTGCGGTTCGAGGTCGGCGCGCAGCTGCCGGCCGAGCGCCGAGACGCCGACGCGGCGGCTGGTGCGGATGAACAGCGGCGCCCCGACCCGCCGTTCGAGCCGCTGGATCAACTGGCTCACCCGGGCGGGGGAGAGGCGCATCCGTTCGGCGGTGCGGCCGAAGTGCAGCTCCTCCGCTAGCAGGAGGAAGCACTCGATCTCGTTGCGTTCCATCGGTTCCCCAGGTGAGCCGGATCGGTAAGCCTGGCTGAACGAACGTCAAGACCTTCGCCGTTGTTCCGCCCGCACCCCCCGGCCGAAGGTGGACGAGTCGCCGTCCGGCGGACGGCGCCCCCTCTCCCGTCCCCTTCCCCCTGCCAGGAGTTGACCCGTCATGAGTACGACCAAGGCGGCAGCCGCCCCGCTCGACGCCCGGGAGTGGGGTGTCCTGCTCGTCCTGTGCGGCGCGATCTTCCTCGAAGGCGTCGACGTCGCCATGCTGAACGTGGCCCTGCCCGCCATCCGCGCGGACCTCGGCCTGTCCACCGGCACGCTGCAGTGGGTCATGAGCGCGTACGTCCTCGGCTACGGCGGCTTCATGCTGCTCGGCGGCCGGGCGGCCGACCTCCTCGGACGGCGCCGGATGTTCGTCCTCTGGCTCGCGGTGTTCCTGCTCTTCTCCGGGCTGGGCGGACTGGCCTCCGAGGGCTGGCAGTTGATCGCCGCCCGGTTCGTGACCGGCGTCGCGGCGGCCTTCATGACCCCGGCCGGACTCTCCGTCATCACCACCGGCTTCGCGGAGGGCCCCCGCCGCAACAAGGCGCTGCTCTTCTACTCCGGCACGGCCGCCGCCGGGTTCTCGATCGGCCTGGTCGTGGGCGGGCTGCTCGCCTCGGTCGATTGGCGGTGGGTGTTCTTCGCCCCGGTGGCCCTCTCGGCGCTGGTCCTGGCCGGCGCGCTGGCCCTCGTGCCGAAGTCTCCGCGGCCCGACCGGACCGGTCAGGGCCTCGACCTGGTCGGCGGCCTGACGGTCACCGCAGCCGTCCTGCTCCTCGTCCTGGGCGTGGAGCGGGCGGGCCACGCCTCGCCCGTCTCGACCGCCGTCACCCTGGGCGCGGCACTGGCCTCCCTCGCCGCGTTCGTCCTGGTGGAACGCCGCGCGGCCGCGCCCCTGGTCCGGCTCGGCATCTTCCGCAGCGCCACCCTGGTGCGGACCAACCTCGTCGCCCTGCTCTTCGCCGCGGGGTTCTTCGGGTTCCAGTTCCTGGTCGTCCTCTACCTCCAGGAGCTGCGCGGCTGGTCCACCCTGGAGAGCAGCTTCGCGATGATCGTCGTCGGCATCGACGCGGTCCTCTCGCCGACCGTCGTCCCCAAGCTGGTCGACCGCTTCGGCAACGCCCGCCTGATCCTCGCCGGCCTGACCCTCACCTCCCTCGCGTACGCGCTCTTCCTGCCGCTGGGCGCCGACTGGAGCTACCTCGCGATGCTGCCGAGCCTGCTGCTGCTCGGTACCGCCTTCGCCCTGACGTACGGTCCGTTGACCATCGTCGCGACGGAGGACGTCGAGGAGGAGGAGCAGGGGCTGGCCGGCGGGCTCCTCTACACGGCGTTCCAGTTCGGGGCGGCGTTCGGTCTCTCGGGGACGGCGGCGGTCAACGTCGCGGCCACGGCCTCGGACTCGCCCGCCGCGCGTCTGGACGGGTACCAGGCCGCCCTGTGGGTGCCGCTCGCCGCGGCACTGGGCGCGCTGCTGGTCAGCGCCCTCGGAGTGCGGCCGGGCAAGGGCCCCGCCGTCCCGGGGCGCGACCCGTCGCCCGAACTCAGCACCGCCGAGTGACCCGCCCCCCCGGGGAAGGAGCACCGACCGTGCCCGCCGCCCGAGTCCCCCGTCGGCGAGCAGGGTCGGCACTCCCGGCCCGGACGCGCGACCACCGAGCCCGACCGGAACAGCGGCCGCGCGGGTCAGGCGTCGGTGACCGGCAGCAGCCCGCGTTCGGCGAAGACCTTCTTGGCGACGAAGGTGGCGTTCAGCGCTTTGGGGAAGCCGCAGTAGCCGGCCGAGTGCAGCAGGGCCTCGACGATCTCCTCGGGGGTGAGTCCGACGTTGAGTGAGGCGTTGACGTGGAGTTCGAGCTGGGGTTCGCAGCCGCCGAGCGCGGTGAGCATCCCGAGCGTGACCAACTGCCGGTCACGCGGCGCCAGTTGTGGTCGGCTGTAGATCTCGCCGAAGCCCCAGGCGACGATCTGGTGGCCGAGCTCGGGGCTGACGTCCTCCAGCGCCCGCACGACCCGCTGACCGGCCTCGCCGTCGATGCGGGAGAGCACCTCCATCCCGCGCTCGTAGCGTTCCCGGCGGGCCTGCGCGTCATCGGCGGCCGTGTTCATGTGCGGTGCTCCCCTCTCGCGGCCGCCCCGTCGGCGGCCGCGTCCGTTCCGGACGCGTCCCCGTCCTGCCGGGTCCGGCGGGACGGGGACCAAGCACAACCGTAGGACCCGGGGTGTACCCCGAAACCGAGGCCGACACGCCGGCGCGCAGGCGGCGGTCCGCGCCGCGCCGCCGCGCTGTCGCTACGCCGCCGCGCTGTCGCTACGCCGCTGCGCGTTCGGCCGGCGGCCGGCGCCTCAGCTCCCGCCGCTGGACGGCCGGCGGCTGGTAGGCCATGTCGAGCGTGCCCGTGTCCGTGCCGGGCGGCACGATGGCGTCGATCCGGTCCAGGACGTCGTCCGAGAGCGTGACCTCGGTGCCCGCGAGCAGGTCGTCCAGGTGCGCCATCGTCCGCGGCCCGAGCAGCGCGGACGTGACGCCGGGGTGGGCCAGCACGAAGCCCATGGCCAGGTGGGTCAGCGGCATGCCCGCCTCTTCGGCGAGCGGGACGAGTCGTTCGACGACGTCGAGCCGCCGTTCGTCCTCGAGGTGCTGGAAGCCGTACTGCGAGCGGTGCGTCGAGGCCTGCCGGCCCTTGCGGTAGCGCCCGGTCAGCAGGCCGCCGCCGAGCGGCGACCAGACCAGGGTGCCCATGCCGAACTCCTGTGCCACCGGGAGCACTTCGCGCTCGATGCCCCGGTTCAGGATCGAGTACACGGGCTGCTCGGTGCGCGGCCGGGCGAGGCCGCGCCGCTCGGCGACCCAGTGGGCGCGCACGAGTTCGGAGGCCGGCATGGACGAGGTTCCGAAGGTGCGGATCTTGCCGGCCCGCTGCAGGTCGGTGAGGACCCCGAGCGTCTCCTCGATGTCGGTGTCGGGATCCGGGCGGTGGACCTGGTAGACGTCGACGTAGTCGGTGTCGAGGCGGCGCAGCGAGTCCTCCAGCGCGCGCACCAGCCAGCGCCGGGACCCGCCTTGGTGGTTGGGCTCGTCACCCATCGGGATCCGGGCCTTCGTCGCGAGCACGACGTCGGCCCGGCGGCCCTTCAGCGCGCGGCCGACGATCTCCTCCGACTCGCCGTGCGCGTACACGTCGGCCGTGTCGACGAGGTTGATGCCGGCGTCCAGGGCCCGGTGGATGATGCGGACGCAGTCGTCGTGGTCGGGGTTGCCGAGGGCGCCGAACATCATGGCGCCGAGGGCGTAGGGGCTCACCTTGATCCCGGTCCTGCCGAGGCCGCGGTAGCGCATGTTCTCTCCTGGAATCCGTTGGCGGGGTACTGCCACCAGCCTGCCGGGAGAAGGCCGTACGATGAATACTCACAAGTCCCGTTTTCTTGAGCGAGAGTACGGACATGGCCCCTGATCGACTCTCCGAAGCACTCGACCTGGTCGAGGTCCGCGGCGTCCTCACCGGCGGCATCGCGGCCCGCGGCGGATGGCGGGGCCGCGGACCGCTCTCCGACCCGGTCAAGTTCTTCGCGCTCCTCAGCGGCCGGGCCCGCCTCACCACCGACGGGATCGACGCACCGGTCGACCTCGTGGCGGGCGACGTGGCGATCCTCACCGGCCGCTCCTGGATCGCGTTCGAGGCCGGCGAGGAACCCCGCCAGGAGGTGCAGCCGGAATCCGACTTCTCCACCGACCGCCTCGCACGCGCCGACCGCGGCACCGACGACATCGTCATCGGCGGCTGCATCAGCCTGAACGAGGCCGGAAGGGCACTCCTGCTCGCCTCACTGCCGCCACTGGCCCACATCAGGCCGACCGGTGACGACGACCGGCACCTCGCCACCCTGCTGCGTCTGTTCGACGAGGCGACCACGCCGCGGCCCGGCTCGGCCTTCGCGATCCGGCAGTACGGCCAGCTCTTCCTGCTGGAGCTGCTGCGCTCCTACGTCGACCGGTACGCGCTCCCCTCCGGCTGGCTGCGGCTGCTCGTCGACGAGCGCCTGCGCCCCGCCCTCGACCTGCTGCACGGCAGCCCCGGGCGCCCCTGGACGCTCGACGAACTCGCGAGGGCCGCCACGATGTCCCGGACGACCTTCGCCGAGCGGTTCCGGGAGGCGGCCGGCGTGCCACCGCTGACCTACCTGGGACGGTGGCGCATGCTGCTCGCCCAGCGCGCGCTCCGGGACGGCGACGCCCGCGTCGCGGCCCTCGCCGGGGAGCTGGGCTACGGGTCGGAGAGCGCCTTCAGCACCGCGTTCAAACGGGTCGTCGGCGAGTCGCCGCTGCGGTACCGGGCCCGCGTGCGACAGGACGCCACCGGCCGCCCCCGGAGCGCGACGCCCTGACGGGTCGGCGCGCGCCGGCCGCCTGCTCGCCCACCGAGCCCCGGCGGTCGGGGCGGTCGTGGCGGTCGGGTAGAGTCCGTCAAACGTGTCGACACCGTCGTGATCCGGCGGTGCACCCACTGCGAGATCGGTGCGAGGAACCGTGGACCGCTTCGCCCGCCTGGCCGCCAGCGTGCTGGCCGCCCCCGAGGCGGTCGTCGCGCTACAGGTCGGCCCGCCGGACGCCGACGTCCCCGAACACCGGCCACCGGAGCCTTCACCGGCAGAGCCCTGGCACGTGACGCTGCGCCGACACGTGGCACGCACCGGTCAGCTGGTGATGGTGGACGACCTCGCCCGCCGGCCGGCCGGCCGTGACACGCCCGCGCTCGACGGCGCGGAAGGGGCCTTCGCCGCCGCCCCCCTGTACGGCGCGCAGGGCCAGTACCTGGGAGTCCTGGCCGTCCACGACCCCCGCCCGCGGACCTGGAGCCGACGCAACCGCCAGGACCTGAAGGACCTGGCGGGCGCGTGCGCGACGGAGCTGCGGCTGCGGGCGAGCACGCGGTGCGCCAACGACGCGCACCGCGGCGCGCAGGAGGCCCGCGACGAGGCGCAGGCGGCCACCGGAGCGGCCGTGGCGGGCGAACGGCGGCTGCGGGCCCAGCTGGAGCGCTCCGAGCTGCTGCTGAGGGCGGCCGAGCTGCTCGGCAACACCTCGGGCCTGGACCAGGTGCGCACCACGGTGAGCGACCTGGTCAGCGGGGACCTGAAGCCGGCGTACGTGGGGCTGGTCCTGCGCGGGAACGACGACCTGATGCGGCGCGCGGTCGACACCACCAGCGGACCGGTGGTCCTGGAGGAGCAGGTCCCGCTGTACGCCCTGACCGACGGATGGCCCACCGCCCAGGCGGCGCGGGACAACCGCGTGGTGAGCGTCCCCGACCGCCAGACACTCGTCGACCACTACGATCCGCTCGCCGTGGCCGTCTTCGACCGGATGGGCCTGCGCTCGGCCGTGTGCGTGCCCCTCCCCGGCACCCGCCGCCCCACCCTCGGCACGCTGGTGGCCGCCTGGGACGAACCGCACGAGATCGACGTCCACGAACGCGCCGTGCTGACGGTGATCGCCGGATACACCGCCCTGGCGGTCGAACGGGCCCTGCACCTGGACGACCGCACCGGCGTCGCACGCCAACTCCAGCAGGCCATGCTCACCGACCTCCCCCGCACGCCGGGGCTCGAACTCGCCGCCCTCTACCGCCCCGCCGCCCACCACGACATGGTCGGCGGGGACTGGTACGACGCCTACCCCCTCCTCGCCGACCGGGGCGCGGCCGACGGGCGCGGCCCGCTGGCCGTCACCGTCGGCGACATCACCGGGCACAACACGCACGCCGCCACCTTGATGGGCCAGGCCCGCAGCATGCTGCGCCAGGCCGACGTGGACCGCGGGCGAAGCCCCGCCGACGCCCTCGCCTCCTTCGAACGCGCCAACGAGCAGCTGCGCACCCGCATCAGCGGCACCCTCGTCCACGCCCACCTGCACCCCCGTCCCCACGGCCGGTGGCTGCTGCGCTGGACCAACGCCGGCCACCCCTCCCCGCTCCTCGCCCACCCGGACCGCGACACCGAACGCCTCACCGAACACGGCCTGCTGCTCCACCCCGGCCTGGCCCCGCCCGAAGGCCGCGTCGCCCACGAGCGCCTGCTGGAGCCCGGCTCCGTCCTGCTCCTCTACACCGACGGGCTGGTCGAGCGCCGCGGCCACGACCTGGAACGGGGCATCGACCGCGCCACCGCCCTCCTGACCCGCGCCGTCGCCGACCGCACCCCACTGCCGCAGGCCCTCGACCTGCTGGCCGACACCCTGGCCGGCCCCGACCACGGCGACGACGTCGTCCTGCTCGCCCTGCGCGTCACCGACCAGCGCACGGCCTAGGCGGACCCGCGCGGGCGCCGCGCCCTTCGCCCCCGGCACGCCGGAACCGTCCTGCTCCCTCCGCCAAAGCGCCTACGGTGCAACGGAGTTGCCGCCACGAACCCCGGCCGGGGTCTTGTGCGCCGACGCGTGGGTGCGGAAGGCTCGGAGAGGGGTCGGGGACGGCAGGAGGGGCGGGGGCCGGTCATGGACGGGACGGAGAGCGGCAGCTGGGCGCGCGAGCTCGCCAGGGAGGCCGTGCGGCGACTGGCTCCGCACGAACTGGAACTCTTCGAGGAGACCGCCGACGTCTACTTCGAAGATCCGGCGGGCGCGCCCGCCGGGACCGGCGTCGAACCGCTGGGCATCGGCATCGAGGCCATCGCGGCCGGCGCCTGGACGCTGTTCGCCCTGCCGGTCGCCGCGTCGGTGGCCGGGAACCTGGCGACCGAAGCGCTGCGTGAGCGCCGCAGGAGGCGCTGGTGGCCCAGGCGCCGGGCCCGATCGGTACGCACGGCCGACAGCCCACCGGAGCCGAGGGAGATCCGTCCGGCGGAACTGGAGCTGATCCACCGGGTCGCACTCGGTCGAAGCCTCGCGCTCGGACTCCCCGTCGAACAGGCGCGGCTGCTCGCCGACGCCATCGTGGGCGGCGTGGTCACCGGGCGGAACCCGGCCGGGAGGGATGACGACCACACGGCCGGAGGCACGGAAGCCGGCACCTCGTGACCCGGGCCCCGGACACTGCGGGTGAGGGCAGTGAGGGCCCGCCCGGGGCCCAGCACCCGTTCCGGCTGCCCTCCGGAACCTCGCTGCGCTTCGCGCTGCTGATCCTCAGCACCTCCGTGGCGACGTCGGCGGCGCTCGGGGAGCTGATCACCACAGTGGTCTACTTCCTGTTCCGCGACGGCGACCTGGGATCCCTCGTCGACTCGCTCGAATGCGCCCCGGGCGCCTTCGCCCAGGTCGGCACCGATCCCGCCGAGTTCGCCCGCCGCTGCCGGATGCCGGTGAGCACCACCGGCGACGGGGCGACCCTGAACCTCGCCCTGATCGCGGTCCTGTGGCTGGGGGTCGGCGTCACCCTCTGGCTGCTGCCCGCGTACCGGCTGCGCCGCCGCCGGCTGCGCCCGTTCAGGCCCGACGCCCACCCCGGGATCCGGCGGACGCTCGACGAACTCGTGCGGGTCGCCGAGCTGCCCTGCGCGGTGCGGTTCGTCGTCGACTGGCGCGACCAGCACCTCACCGGCCTCGCCTTCGGAAGGATCGGCCGACGCCACGTGCTGCTCAGCCGCGGCCTGCTGCAACTGCACGGGCACGACCCCCGGGCGTTCCGGGAGATCGTCCTGCACGAGCTGGCGCACCTGCGCAACCGCGACGTCGACATCGCCTTCGTCACCCTCATCTGCCAGCGCCTGTTTGGCTACGCGATCGCCGCCCCGCTGGCGGTGCTCACGCCCGGCGCCGTCCTCGTCAGCCTGGTGCTCCTGCCGGGCGGAGCCGTCTTCCAGATCATGCTGGCGGCCACCAAGTGCACGCTGGCGATCACGGTCGCCGCCGCGAGCGCGGCGGTGCTGCGCTCCCGCGAACTCCACGCGGACGCCCGGGTCGCCCTGTGGACCGGCGGCGCGCCCGCGCTACGGCGACTGCTCCACTCCCAGCAGGCGTTCGAGCAGTACCGGCCCCACCGGGCGCCGATCCGCCGGACGCACCCCCCGGCGGCCCAGCGCCTGGCCGCGCTCGGCGACCCGGCGCTGATCTTCCGGTTCTCCGGGTGGGAGGCGTTCGCTCTGGCGCTGTCCTGCTCGCTGGTCCACCTGAAGGCCGCGCAGTGGACCACGGCCGCGGTCGGCGTGGGCGGCGACGACGTCCTGGGCGCCGCCTTCGCCGCGACGGCACTCGGCGGCAGCGTGGGCGCGGGCATCTGGCGGGCCACCCTCGCCGCCCACCTGGACCGCACCACCTGGCGGGGCGCGCACCGCACGGGACTGGCCGTGGGCGCCGGGCTCGCCCTCGGCGGTTCCGTGGACGAACGGTCCTTCACCGCCCTGGCGATGGGCGTCGCCGACCCGCTGCCGGTCCGGCTGTCCTGGTGGCTGCTCCTCGGCGTCACCGGGTACGCCTTCGTGCGGTGGAACGCCGCAGTCGCCCGGACGTGGACGCCGCTGGCGCTGGTCGCCCGCCGACCGCTCCTGCCGATCGCGGTGTCCGTGGCGGCCGGGAGCGTGCTGCTGGCCCTCTGGCTCGGCAACGCCTACCCGCTGGGCACGCCCGGCTTCGGCCTCCTGCCGCTGCCGGAACTCCTGGACCGGCTGCCGACCCCGTTCGACCACCTCGGTTACGCGTTCTCCATGCTCGTCGTGCTCCCGCCGCCGGCGGTCGTGATCGCGGTGGTCGCGGCGACGGCCGCCCTGCCGCTCGCCGCGCCGTTCGGCATGCGGATCCTGAGCCGGGCCCGGGCCCGGGCCCGGGTCGCGGCTGACCGGCCCGGACCGGAGCGGTTCCTGCTGCGGACGCCGTCGAAGGACGCCGCGGCGGCGCTGGTCGCGGTGCCGCGCCACTCCCCGCTGCGCGAACTGGTGCGCGGCGTCGGTCTCGGCGCGGTCGCCGGAGCCGGCCTCTGGCTGGTGCACGTCGTCAGCGCCGCACTCTTCCCGCGCCCGATCGAGTGGTTGGGCGGCGAGGTCGGCCTGTACTTCGTGCCCGTGGCGATGCTGCTGCAACTGGCGGTGGGCCTGGTGTCGGTGCGCCTGGCCTCGTGCGGCGACCTGCGCGGCCTGCACGGCGTGCTCGCCGCCCTGGGGGCGGGCGTCGTGCTCCCGGTCGCGGCGATGACCTCCCGCGACCACTTCGCCTGCGTCCGGTGGGGCTCGGGTCATCCCGCGTGCAACTGGAACCCGCCGGTCGAGGTGGGCCACGAGATGCTTGCGATCACGGCGTGGGGCGCCGCCCTCGCCCTGCTGGTGCTGCCCGCGGTGACGGCGGTGTCCGACTCGGTCCGCCGACGGCGGCGGAGGCCGCGCCGGTGACCTCCCCGAACAGCCGGCCGCCGCGCGTTCGTCTTTCTCGGCCGACGACCCAATCCGTGGCAGCGGTGGTGTCGAAGTGGCGTGTAGTGGCTCGCCCTGGGCGAGGAAGCCGGGCGCGGGCGCGCCCGTCGTGAGGGGAGTGGTCATGGGCGGAAGCGTGGCGGTTCTGCGGGTGGGCGAGGTCCTGCTGGTGAGCGTCCCGGCGGCGTTGGACGATGCCGCCGCCCTGGAGCTGCAGGAAGCGGTGTCGGAGCGGATCGTGGCCACGGGCGCCCGGGGCGTGGTGGTGGACATCACCGCTGTGGACGTCGTCGACACCTTCGTCGGAAACCGCCTCTCGGCGGTCACCGCCGCCGCGGTCCTGCTCGGCAGCCGACCGGTCCTGGTCGGCATGCGCCCCGCCGTCGCCCAGACGCTGGTGCAGCTCGGCGTCCGCCTCGACGACATCCCCAGGGCACGCGACCTCGAAGCCGGGCTGGCCCTGCTGCGGGCCGACGGGGTCGGCGGCCCGGGCACCGCCTGACCGGAGCCGTCACGACCCCGGGACGCGGCCCGCGGGAACTCCGGAGCCGCCGTGGCCCGTGCGGCGGAACCGCTCAACCCGACGGTCGGTAAGGACTCTTGACAGTCGGGTGGGCCGGACCACCAGTATGGGCCCGGCCCGAGTGCTTCAGGCCGCCGAAGCCCCCACCTTCGAAGGGAGCGCGGTCCATGACCGGACCCGTTCGCGCACCACTCCGCGCCCTGCTCGCCGGAGCCGTCACCGCCGCCGCCGTTGGCGTGGCGCTCACCGGCACCGCCCACGGGGCGGGCACCCCACTGCCCGCCCCGTACACCGAGGCCCGGGCCGCCGTGGCCTCCTCCCCGTCGCCCTCCGCGTCGAGTGTCCAGGTGCCCGCCATCCTGGTGCAGGTCAGCCCGTCCTCGGGCACGGTGACCGCCGGGTCGTCGGCCAGCGCGACCGTGAGCACGGCCATCATCAACAACGGCTCGAACACGTCCATCGCGATGACGGTCAGCGGCGTTCCCGCAGGGGTCGCCGCCTCGGTCAGCCCGTCCTCGGTCAACGGGAGCTCCAGCGCCGTCCTGTCGGTGTCGACCGTGGCCACGGCCGTCCCCGGCACGTACACGCTGACGGTCAAGGGCGCGCTGACCGGCACCTCGGCCACGTCCTCCGCGACCTACACGCTCACCGTGACCGGCACCCCCACCGCCCCGGCGTGCTCCACCGCCTCCTGGGTCGGCACGCAGGTCTACACCGGTGGCAACACCGTCTCGTGGAAGGGCCACCAGTGGAGCGCCAAGTGGTGGACGCTGGGGGAGGAGCCCGGCACCACCGGTCAGTGGGGTGTCTGGCAGGACCTCGGTCCCTGCTGATCCGCACGCGCCGCGAGGCCGGGCCCCGGAATCGGGGCCCGGCCTCGCGGAGGGTCGACGGCCGAGGGCGGGCGCGGCGCCGGCACCGCCGGAGCGGGCGTCAGTTCGTGCGGCGGACGCGCTGGCGGGCGGTGCGGCGACTCATGGCGCGGCGCTCCTCCTCGCCGGTGGCGCCCCAGACCCCCGTCTCCTGCTTGTTGTCCAGCGCCCACTGCAGGCACTGCCGGGTGACGGGGCAGCTGCGGCAGACGGCCTTGGCGCGTTCGGTCTGACGCAGGGCGGTGCCGGAGTTGCCGACGGGGAAGAACAGTTCCGGGTCCTCCCGGGTGCACGCGGCGCGCTGGCGCCAGTCCGAGTCCCGGTCGGCCCCCGCAGAGGGCCGGTCCGTGGCCGGCGGGTTCGGAGCAGTCGGCTCCGTGCGGTCGGGGAGGCTGGCGGAGGTCGTCGGCTTGGCGGTCCTGCGGTCGGTGGCCATGATTCATCCTCCGTCTGGTCGAGTCGGTCCTCCTGGACGGATTTCCGTGACGGGTTCCTTCTGCTCACTGCCGGAGTGAAGATGCGCACCGTCTGCCTTTTCCCTCCCCGGCGGACCGCCCGGACCTCCGCGACGGCCGCCCCCCGGGACCGGCAGGAGTCCTGACGCGAGATCAGGAAAATCCGATGTTTAAGTTTTCCCTACTGGCGCAGACGAATGGCGTCAACGACAACGCTCGCAGAAGCAGGAGAAGCAGATGGGCATCCTCGCCTGGATCCTGATCGGTCTTTTCGCCGGAGCCATCGCCAAGGCCCTCATGCCGGGCAAGGACCCGGGCGGCATCATCGTCACGATGCTCATCGGCATCGCGGGCGGCCTGCTCGGAGGCTGGCTCGGCAAGGTCATCTTCGGCGTCGACTCGATCGACGGCTTCTTCGACCTCTCCACCTGGATCGCGGCCATCATCGGCTCGCTCATCCTGCTGCTGATCTACCGCCTCGTCACCGGGAACCGGCGCAGCCGCGTCTGAGCGACCCGCACGCCCGTGAGGCCGACCCCCGAACACCGGGGGTCGGCCTCACGCCGTGTCCGGCCCCGGCCTCCGGCCACCCGGGGGCCCCGCAGGTCGTGCGGCCTCGGCGGGCCCGCCGAGGCCGCACGAATTCTCCGTGAAATTCGGAGGCATGCCCACGCCGCGAGGGGGTAAGCGGGGGCGGACCGTGCCGCTATGGGAAGGAACCGACCGTGACGAGGGACCAGCTCCTGATGGCAGCGCCCACCCCGGTGAACGACCGCGCACACCTCGTACCGCCGCGCGGCCCGCGGGAGGTCGCGCCGGAGCTCGCGGAGCTCGGCGACCTGACCGGGGTCGCGCCCGCCGACGCCCGGGACCTGACCCGGGTGCTGCTGGTGCGCCTGGCCGGCCTGGAGGAGGGCACCCGGGAGTACTCCTACGTGCGGTCCTCCCTGGTGGAACTCAACCTCTCCCTGGTGCGCTTCGCCCTCCGCCGCTTCGGCTCCCACCGGGAGAGCACCGAGGACCTGATGCAGGTCGGCGCGGTCGGACTGATCAAGGCCATCGACCGCTTCGAGACCGAGCGCGGCCTGGAGTTCACCACCTTCGCCATCCCCACCATCCTCGGGGAGCTGCGCCGGCACTTCCGTGACACCACCTGGGCCGTCCACGTGCCCCGGCGTCTCCAGGAGCTGCGCCTGACCCTCGGCAAGGCCCAGGACGCCCTGTCGCAGACCCTCGACCGGGCGCCGACGGTGGCCGAGCTGTCCGAGTACCTGGGGCTGACGCAGGAGGAGGTCATCGAGGGCCTCCAGGCCGCGAACGCGCACAGCACCGACTCCCTCGACGTCCCGGCCGGTCCGGACGGCGACGGCCCGGCCGCGCTCGCCGCCAAGACCGGCACCACCGACGAGCGCCTGGGCATGGTCGAGGACCTGGTCTCGCTCCAGCCCCTGATCGCCGCCCTGCCGGAGCGCGACCGCCTGATCCTGTCGATGCGCTTCACCGAGGACCTGACGCAGTCCCAGATCGGTGAACGCCTCGGCCTCTCCCAGATGCACGTCTCCCGCCTCCTGTCCCGCGCCCTCGCGAAGCTGCGCCAGGGCCTTGAGGCGGCGTGAGGCGGGTCGGCCCGGGGAGCAGGAGGACCAGTGACCAACGCCCGCGCGCTGGACGCCGCCCGCACGGTGAGAGGTAGGGGAATGCAGTCGCACGACCACGTCACGTCCGCCCAGGCGGGCGCCGTCGTGCTCGACGAGGGTGTCGGCGTCGACGTGCGGTCCGCCGGTGACGGCGTCACCGTCTGCCGGATAGCCGGGGACCTGGACATCGAATCACTGGCACCCGTCAAGGAGGCCCTCGCCGAGGCGCTCCGCGGCAACCGGCTCGTCGTCGTCGACCTGGCCCAGGTGGAGTTCTGCGACTCCTCGGGGCTGAACATGCTGCTCATGGCCCGCGCGGACGCCCTCGCCGCCGGTGCCGTGCTGCGGCTGGCGGCGGTGTCGCACCCCGTGGAGCGGCTGCTGGAGATCACCGGAGCCGTAGCCGCTTTCGACGTCCGCCCCACCGTCCGAGCCGCGATCGACGAGCTGCCGTGACCACGACTCCCGTCTCCCACCGGGCCCGGGCGCAGCACACGGCCCAGCCGAATCAACCGCAGTGCAGCGGGCAGGCGAAGCGGCAAGGACCGCCAACTCGAAGGGCCGACCGAATGAGCACTGCCTTGCAGGCCCTCGCCGACAGCCTGCCCGCCACCGTGCTGACGCTGCCGCCGGGCGGCCAGCGGCGGCGCCTGGTCATGGGCGCGCAGCACAAGCCGGTCGCCCGCGCGCGGGAGTTCGCGCGCGGCGCCCTGGCCGACTGGTCGTGGCCCGGGGCCGACGACATCGTCCTGCTGGTCGCCGAACTCGTCGCCAACGCCGTCCTGCACGCCGGCGGACCCCAGGACCTCGTCCTCCACGCCACCGACACCCGGCTGCGCGTCGAGGTCACTGACGCCTCCCAGGCCGTGCCCGCCCCGCGCGAACCGCACCAGCCCGGCACGCCCGGCGGCCACGGCCTCCACATCGTGCGCACGATCTCCGACCGCTGGGGGAGCACACCCCACCCCGCCGGCAAGACCGTCTGGGCCGAGATCGACGCCCCCCGCTCCTGACCGGCCGTCCCGGCCGGCCCGTGGTGGGGCCCCTTCCTCGGTTCCCTGGCCATGGCGAATCGTTTCGGCCCCGGGCGCCCGCCCGGGGCCGCCCCCGCCAGGCGGGGAACCGCGGCGGCCGTCCACCACCGCGACCGGGGCTCCGGGCGTTCGACCGCAGGCGGGGCGGCCCGGCGGCGCGGGTCCGGCCGCCCGTCGCCCGTACACTGACAGGCATGCGACAGCGTCCCGGAGAGCCGGCGGACGAGGCCGAGGGCCTGTTCGACCTGGAGGAGCTGGTGGCCGCCTCGGCGTCGCGCGCCGAGAGCGCCGCCCGCCCGTTCCGGGACGGGGAGCAGGCGCGCAGGCTGCTCGACGTCGCCGAGATCTACGCCGAACCCGCGGCCGCTCGTTCCTGGCGGGGGCGGCAGATCATCGCCCGCTTCCCCCGGGCCCGGCTCGTCGAGACGGACTCCCACTGGCGCATCCCCGACCTGCACGGCAACGCGGGCAACGTGGAACGCTGGGTGCGTATCAAGCGCGGCACCCTGGTCCTCGGCGAGCGCAAGTCCTTCGGCATCCGCCCCAACGGGCGGTCGGCCGACTGGATCGCCCCGGCCCTCTCCAACGGGTGCGCCATGGCCTGCGCGTACTGCTACGTCCCGCGCCGCAAGGGGTTCGCCAACCCGATCACCGTCTTCACCAACACCGAGCGCGTCCTCGCCGCCGTGGAACGGCACGTCGCCGCCACCGGCCCCAAGCGCGAGCCCAATCAGTGCGACGAGCGCGCCTGGGTCTACGACATCGGGGAGAACGGCGACTGCTCGGTCGACGACCTGATCAGCGACAACACCGCCGACCTGGTCCGGGCCTTCCGCCGCCTGCCCACCGCCAAGGCGTCCTTCGCCACCAAATTCGTCAACCCCGACCTGCTGAGGCTCGACCCCCGGGGCCGTACCCGCATCCGCTTCTCCGTGATGCCGCCCGACGACTCCAGGCACCTCGACATCCGCACCAGCCCCGTCCCGGAACGCCTCTCGGCGGCCGCCGACTTCCTGGACGCCGGCTACGAAGTGCACTTCAACCTCTCCCCGGTGGTCATCCGCCCGGGATGGGAACGGGACTGGGACGAACTGCTGCGCGCCATGGACGACACGCTCCCCGGCCGGGTCAAGGACCAGGCCGCCGCGGAGGTCATCATGCTCACGCACAACCGGGACCTGCACGAGGTCAACCTCGGCTGGCACCCCCGCGCCGAAGAGGTCCTGTGGCGGGAGGACCTCCAAGAGCCCAAGCGTTCCGAGAACGGCAGCTGGAACGTGCGCTACCGCCCCGGTGTCAAGGCGTCCGCCGTCGAGACGCTGCGCGCGCTGATCAACGCCCGCGCCCCGTGGCTACGCGTGCGCTACGCCTTCTGAGCACCGAGCCGACCCGCGCCGCAGGGACGCATCCGGGCCTGATCACTCGTTCGAGTGACGCTGATCATTTCGAGCCCGGTCGGACGGGTGGCTGTCCTACCGTCACCGGCGGGGCTGACGGCCCGACAGGGCGATCCGACGGTGCGAGGGGTGGAGCAATGGCCGGGCGGGGTGCGGGGGAGCGGGGCCCGGACGGGCCGAGCAGGAGGCGGCTGCTCGCCGCTTCGGCGGCCGGCGGGGCGGTGTGGCTGCTGCGCGGCACGGTGGGGCCGGAGAGCGCCCGGGCGGTCGGCACGGCGCCGGCGCTGCCCGACGGACTGGTGCCGTACCAGCAGGTGTACGAGAACTGGGCGGGCGAGATCCGCACCAGCCCGCTCTGGGTCTGCGCCCCCGCCTCCCCGCAGCAGGTGGCCGACCTGGCCGACTGGGCGGCGGCCAGCGGGTGGCGGCTGCGCGCGCAGGGGCAGCGGCACGGCTGGGCGCCGTTCACGGTGGCGGCGGGCACGCCCGCCGACACCAGGGTGCTGCTGGTGGACACCACCCGCTCGCTCACCGCGCTGAGCCTGGCGAGCGGCTTCGACGGGGCCGGCGGCCGGGCCGTCCGGGCGCAGACCGGCGCCTCGCTGGAGGACCTGCTCGCCTTCCTGGCCGACCAGGGCCTCGGAGTGGCCGCCTGCCCGGCGCCGGGCGACCTCACGGTCGGCGGTGCGCTGGCCGTCGGCGGCCACGGCACGGCCGTCCCGGCCGAGGGCGAGACGCCCCGGCCCGGCCAGGGCTTCGGCAGCCTGAGCAACCAGGTGCTCTCGCTCACCGCCGTGGTGCACGACACCTCCGCCGGTCGGTACGTGCTGCGCACCTTCGACCGCTCGGAGGCCGATGCGGCGGCCTTCCTGGTACACCTGGGCCGGGCCTTCCTGACCGAGGTGGTGCTGCGGGTCGCCCCCGACGCCCGACTGCGCTGCCTCAGCCGGGTCGACGTGCCCGCCGCCGAGCTGTTCGCCGCCCCGGGCACTCCGGCCGCGGGCGGCGGACGGACGTTCGCGGACTTCCTGGCGAGCACCGGCCGGGTCGAGGCGATCTGGTTCGCCTTCACCGACCACCCCTGGCTCAAGACCTGGCAGCCCGCCCCGGTCAAGCCGCTCTCCGCGCACGAGGTCCTCGCGCCCTACAACTACCCGTTCTCGGACAACATCCCGCAGCCGGTGGCCGATCTCGCCGGACAACTCGTCAGCGGCGCCGAGCAGTCGGCCCCGCTCTTCGGCCAACTCCAGTTCCTGATCACCAAGATCGGCCTCACCGGCGACGTGACCGACCTCCTGCTCGCCCCCGGCCCGCTGCGCAGCCTGCTCAGCGGCGACACCCTCACCCACCTGCTCGCGGGCGGCCTCCGTTCCGACCTGTGGGGCGCCTCCCGCCACCTGCTCCAGTACGTCCGCCCGACCACCCTGCGCATCACCGCCAACGGGTACGCGATCCACTGCCGCCGCTCGGACGTGCAGTGGGCGATCTCCCGGTTCACCTCGTACTACCAGCAGTTGCTCGCCGCCCACCAGGCGCGCGGCGAGTACCCGATCAACGGCGCGGTGGAGATCCGGGTCACCGGCCTCGACGATCCGGCCGCCTGCGGGGTCCCGGGGGCGCAGCCGCCGCTGCTCTCCGCGCTGCGCCCGCACGCCGACCACCCGGAGTGGGACACCGCGCTGTGGCTGGACGTCCTGACCCTGCCCGGCACCCCCGGCCTGCACGCCTTCTACCGGGAGATCGAGCAGTACCTGCTCGGCCTGTTCGACGGCACCCGGGCCGGGCTGCGGGTGGAGTGGTCCAAGGGCTGGGCCTACACCCCCGACGCCGCCTGGGCCGATCCGGCCGTGCTCGGCCGCACCATCCCGGCCACGCTCCGGACTCCGGGCGCACCCGGCTGGGACGAGGCGGTGGCCACCCTGGACCGGTACGACCCGGCCCGGGTCTTCGGCAACCCGTTCCTGGACACCCTGCTGCGCTGATCCTTCGCCCAGGCGGTGCCGTTTCCTCGGGGCGAGCCGTCCCGACCCCGACCCCGATTCCGACGCCATGGCCAGGCGACCCTCACCGCCCGGCCCGATCGCGCGGGGCGTGCCCGAACGCTTCACCGCCTGTTTCCGCAGGGGGCATTGCGCCACCGGGCGGGCGGCCCTAAGCTCACCCGCAAAAGTTAGGAAAGTTTCCTAACTTCCTTGAGTCGGGCCCCCTTTCACCCCCACACGAGGAGTGGCATGTCCTTCGTCCGAAGCAGGCGCGGCAGCGCCGTCGCCGTCGCCCTCGCCGGCGGTCTGCTCGCCGCCGCGATCGGCGCCCTGTCGCCCGCCACCGCCGCAACCACCAACCTCGCGCTGAACAAGCCGGTCACCGTCTCCTCCACCGAGTCCAGCAGCTACGGCGGCGCGAAGGCCGTCGACGGATCCGGCACCACCCGCTGGGCCAGCACCGAGGGCGTCGACAACCAGTGGATCCGGATCGACCTCGGCGCCGGCACCGGAGTCAACCGCGTCGTACTGAAGTGGGAGGCCGCCTACGCCAAGGCCTACCGGGTCGAACTGTCCGACGACGGCTCCACCTGGCGGCAGGCCTACTCCACCACCGGCGGCGACGGCGGCACCGACGACCTCGCCGTCAGCGGAACCGGCCGCTACCTGCGGGTCTACGGAACCCAGCGCGGCACCTCGTACGGCTACTCACTGTGGGAAGTGGAGGTCTACGGCCCCGCCACCACGCCGTCGCCGACCACCACCCCGTCCCCGTCCGCGAGCCCGACGGCTTCGCCGACCGCGACCGCGTCGCCGACCGGCGGCACCAACCTGGACGACCCGGCGAAGAAGGAGATCGCCATGAAGCTGGTCTCCAGCGCCGAGAACTCCTCACTGGACTGGCGCGCCCAGTTCTCCTACATCGAGGACATCGACGACGGCCGCGGCTACACCGCCGGCATCATCGGCTTCTGCTCCGGCACCGGCGACATGCTCGACCTGGTCGAGGCGTACACCGCCAAGAAGCCCGGCAACGTCCTGGCCCCCTACCTGCCCGCGCTCCGCTCGGTCAACGGCACCAGCTCCCACCAGGGCCTGGACCCGGGCTTCCCCGCCGCCTGGCGACAGGCCGCCACCGACCCGGTCTTCACCCAGACCCAGGAGTCGGAGCGGGACCGGGTGTACTTCAACCCGGCCGTCGCCAAGGCCAAGACCGACGGGCTGCGGGCGCTCGGCCAGTTCGCCTACTACGACGCGGCCGTGATGCACGGCCCGGACGGGCTCGCCTCCATCCGCTCGGCGGCCCTGGCCAAGGCCAAGCCCCCGGCGCAGGGCGGCAACGAGACCACCTGGCTGAACGCCTTCCTGGACGCCCGCGAGGCCGAGATGCGCAAGGAAGCCGCGCACAGCGACACCACCCGGGTCAGCACCGAGCAGCGCAAGTTCCTCAAGGAGGGCAACTTCACCCTCACCCCGCCGCTGTCCTGGAGCGTGTACGGCGAGCCGTTCAGCATCACCTCCTGACCCCCGCCCGCGGTGGCCGCCCCGCAGCGGCCACCGCGGGCCCCGCGAGCGCTGCAACCGCCCTCGGCGAACAGCCCGCTGACGCGCACCCGAACCGGGAGTCCGACGGGCACCCTCGAAGCCGGCCGCCGTCGACCAGGGTCGGTCGCAGCGGGGCGTCGCCGATCCCGGCCAGGACCGCGGTCGCGTCGGCCGCGCCCATCACCGGTTCCACGGCGGCCCGGCAGTCGTCGGCGAAATCCGTCCCCGGCACCCGGCCGCGCCCGCCGCACTCCGTGCGCCGGCCTTCTCCCGTGCCGGCCGGCTACTCGTCCGTCTTCTCCCTCATCCTGGCCGCCTCGTCTTCGGCGCCGGCTCTGCGGTACGCCGCAACCGACCGCTCCCGCACGGCCCGCACCTCGCCGGCCGGCCGACCGGCGGCGAGCAGCGAGTCGGCGAGTTCCTCCAGCGCCTTCCCCAACCGGTACTGGTCTCCCAGCTCCTCGAACAGGGCGACAGCGCGCTCACCGGCCTCCACCGCCCGCCCGCTCTCGCCACGTCCACGCAGTGCGGTGCCCAGGTTGTTCCAGGCGGTGGCTTCCCGGTGGTGGTCGTCGACGGCCTGGAATTGGGTGAGGGCGGTGTGGTGGGCCCGTTCGGCTTCCTCGAAGCGTCCCAGGCCCTGCAGTACGAGGCCGAGGTTGTCCCAGGCGATGGCTCTGTGGTGGTGGTCGCCGACGGCCTGGAACTGGGTGAGGGCGGTGTGGTGGGCACGTTCGGCTTCCTCGAAGTGCCTCAGCTCCTTCAGCACCAGCCCGAGGTTGTTCCAAGCGAGGGCCTCGCGGGGCTGGTCGCCGATGGCCTGGAACCGGGTGAGGGCGGTGCGGTAGGCCTGTTCGGCTTCCGCAAAACGCCGCAGCGCCCGCAGCGCGTTGCCGAGGTTGTTCCAGGAGCCGGCCTCTCCGGTCGGGTCGCGGCTGTCGCGTGCCGCGGCGAGGCCGGTCTTCGCGACCTCCAGGCGGCTTTCCTGATGGTGACCCAGGCCGAGATAGGAGTTGAGACGGGAGGCGAGGTCCTGGGCGATGTCGTGGTGGCCGGTGGTGTGGGCGGCGTGGACGGCGGCCACGAGGTTGGCGCGTTCGACGTCCAGCCACGCCAACGCCTCCGCCCGCCCGGCGAACCGCCGCCCCAGGCCATCCTCTCCGGCTTCCCTCATGTCCACGTGCGCGTCCGCGTCGCGCGCGGTGAGGGTGTAGTGCGCGAGGAGGCGGCGCAGCGCCCCAGCCGTGTGGGCGGGGTGGCGGGCGGCTTGTTCGGTCGCGTAGGCGCGCACCAGGTCGTGCATGCGCCAGCGCCCGGTGTCGGGGTCCTGCCGGATCAGGCTGGCCCTGGACAGGGCGATCAGCCGGGCGCGGACGTCCTTGAACTTGGCGGCACCGGTGAAGGTCGCGGCGGTGTCGGTGGACAGGTCCGGGCCCGGGTTGACCGCCAGGAGGCGGAACAGTTCGGCGTGGGTGGGCGCCAGCCGCCGGTAGGAGCGCTCCAGCACGGTGCGCACCGCACGGTCCCCGTCCTCCAGCAGATCGAGCCGCTCGCCTAGGTCCTCCAGGTACTCGGCGAGCCGACTCGGCTTGAGGCCGCGCTCGGCCACCAGCTGGGCGGTGGCGATCTGCAGGGCGAGCGGCAGGTACCCGCACAGCTCGGCGACCCTGGCCGCCCCGTCGGGGTCGGCGCGGATCCGCTCGTCCTCGGCGAGGGTGAGGCGCAGCGCGGTGTCCATCAGGGAGACGGCGGGCGCGGGAGCCAGCACGTCGAGGTCGACCAGCCGCGCACCCAGCGCGGAGGCGAAGTCGTCGCGGGAGGTGACCAGCAGGCGGTGCGGCCCGCCGGAGGGGGTCAACTGCCGCACCTGGTCGGCGCGCGACGCGTTGTCGGCGAGCACCAGGACCCGCTCCCCGGCCCGGGTCCGCGCGGCGAGCTGGGCGCGGTAGAGGGCGGCGCGCTGGTCGGTGTCCGGCGGGATCTGCTCCGCCTCGGTACCCAGGGCACGCAGCGCGCTGTCCAGGGCCTGGCCCGCGTCGAGGCTCGCGTCGTCGTAGCCGTGCAGGTCCAGGAACAGCACCCCGGTGAACAGGCCCCGGTCGAGGACGGTGCGGGCCAGGGCGCAGGCGAGCGCGGTCTTGCCCATCCCACCCATCCCGAGCACCGACGCCACCACCACCGCCTCCGCCCCCCGCCCGCCCGCACCGCCCGAACCGCCCGTCGGGTCGACGAGGGCGGCCAGCTCCTCCAGGTCCTCGTCCCGGCCCGTGAACCCGAGGGGAACAGCGGGGGGAGGCGGGAGCAGGGGCAGGGCCTGCCGGGCGTCCGGGGCCGCCCCGGGCGCCTCGGTGTCCGCCCCGCCCTCGCGGCTGACGCGATCGAATTCATCGACCTGCTCCACCAGGTCTCCGTAGACCCTCCGCCAATGCGCAACCTCCCCCGAATTCCCCTCCAGTGGAAAGCCCTCGGATTCGGAATGCGTCCTGCAGGCATCGACGAACGCCGAAACCCGCTCCCACGGCGGCAGTTGGTGGACGCCTCGTTTTCCCGCGAGGAGCTCGCTGATCACCGTCGTGTTCAGCGCACCCCCGGACGCCTTGACCAACTGCGGACCCGAGGGCTTGCCGGAACCGAGCCGCAGCCGCTGCAGCCGTCCCGCGAAGTCGCGGAGCGCTTCCTGCGCCCGTGGGCTGTGTCCCGAAGCCGCCATGGCCCACCCATCCGTCCGTCCCCACCGCCGACCTGCCCGGGACGCCCGGCGTCTTCCCCCCCGGACGGACCGCGCCCGCGCGTCCGCCATCGTCCGCGGATGTCCGCGACCCTCCGCCGGGCAAGGTCTCACCGTAGCGCCCACCTGCGTGGACGCGGGCCGTTTCCGGCACGGTCCGGGGGCCTCCGCAGAGCCCCGCCGGCCAACAACCACCGAGGAAGAACACCGCCGGCGGCCGGCGGGCTCGTGCACCCGCCAGCGGCGTCGCCGCCCGGCTCCTCGGCGGCCTGCCGCGCGGTCGGCCTTTTCTCCCAACTGGCTTGCTGGAGAGGAGAACTGACGGAATGCTGGATCCCGCATCGATCGACCCACTGCTCAGGGGTGCCGCCATGATCCTGTTGACCGACAACCCCGCGAGGAGCCGGCTCGACGACCGGTTCGGCTTCCTGCCCTACGTCGAGGCACTCCACGCCGCGGTGGCCGCCGCGGATCCCCTGCCGCTGACGGTGGGGGTCTTCGGCTCCTGGGGAACCGGGAAGTCGAGCTTCCTCGGCATGTGGCGCGACCTCTTCCAGGAGGAGGGCACCCGGACGGTCTGGTTCAACCCGTGGAAGTACGACCGCAAGGTGGAGGTCTGGGCGGCGCTGCTGCACACCATCCTCGCCGAGATGGAGCAGGACGAGCGCCTGCGTGACCGGGTGACCAGGCTGGCGCGGGCGGCGACCTGGCTGTCGCTGCGGGCCGGGCTCGGCCACGCGGCCACCCTGGCCACCGGGGGCGTCGTCACCGGAGCCGACGTCAACAAGCTGCTCGACACGCTCACCACCACCGACGCCGAGGAGTACCGCAAGATCAACGCCTTCGAAGCCGGATTCGCCGAGGCGGTCGAGGACTTCGTCGGGCCGGACGGCCGACTCGTCGTGTTCGTCGACGACCTGGACCGCTGCAGCCCGGAAGCGGCTGTGACGGTCCTGGAGTCCCTCAAGCTGTTCCTCGGCGAGTCGCACTGCGTCTTCGTGCTGGCCCTCGACGTGGACGTGCTGTCGGCCGTCGCCACCAACAAGTTCGGCAAGGCGCTCACCGGAGCCCCGAACGACGCGGCCTCCGGCTCGGCCTACCTGGAGAAGATCGTCCAACTGCCCTTCTTCCTGCCGGACATCGGCTTCGAGACCATGCAGAGGGCGTTCCGGTCCAGCCTGACCGACCTCGGGGAGAGTCCGGCGTTCTGGGAGCTCGTCCAGATCGGCCTGGGCGGCAACCCGCGCCGCGTCAAGCGGTACCTCAACGTCCTCAACCTCTCGCTGGCCACCTCCATGGCCCTGACCGGCCGGGCACCGACCGAGACGGAACAGCTCCAGCTCGCCGAACTGCTCATCATCCAAAGCCGCCACCGCGCCTTCTACCACCTGTTGACCCGCGAGCCCGACGGCTGGTCCGCCCTTGAGCAGTACGTGACCAACCTGCGTCACCAGCCGCAGACGAACCGGGACGTGGCCAGGGCGATGCTCCCGATGTCGCTGGCGAACTTCGCCGCGGACGACGCGCTGGTCGCCCTCCTGGGCACCAGCCCCGGCTCCTACAACGACCACCCTCCCGCGCCGGCCGGGGACGAGGTCCGGCGCATGATCAGTACGCTGCACTCCGCGGTCGGCCCCGAGACGGACGCTCCGGCGTGAGCGCGCCGCGCTACTCCGTCGGCCTGGACCTCGGTGACGGCGAGAGCGTCATCGCCTGGGCGGACTGCCGCGATCGCTCCGGCGTCCGCCTCTTCGAGTCGACCCCGGGACGCGTCGCCGTCACCACCGTGCTGGCCCGAGGACCGATGGGCGAACGCCTGCTGGGCGAAGCCGCGCTCCGTCAACCGGAGCCGAGGGAGGTGCGCATCACCTTCAAGCAGCGCCCGGCACTGCTGAAGGCCGGACTGGTACCGCCCTCCGACGCGGCGGAGTTCGCGGCCCTCCTGCTGAGCGGCTTCGCCGAACGCCACCCCGACATCGCCGACGACTGCCTGATCCACATCGGGCATCCGGCGGGCTGGGACCAGGAGGCGGTGCACGTCTACCGCCTCCAGCTCGAATCGGCGCTGCGCCCGCTGCCCGTCGTGCTCGTGCCGGAGTCCCAGTCCGCGTTCCTCCACGTGCTCGACGAGGAGCGCGCCGCGGCCACGGAGCAGCGCGCCGCGGCCACGGCCACGGTCGCAGCCGCGAAGGAGCGGACGTCCAGGGCGGCCGCCCGACCGGCCCTGGTCGTCGACGTCGGCTCCTCGACCACCGACTTCACCCTGGTCACCACGACCGCCCGCAACCTCCCCTTCGGCGACCGCCTCGGCGGGCGGCTGATCGACGCGGCCCTCGCCGACCACGTCACCGCGGCGGTGGAGGACCCCGCGGCACGCGACCGGCTCACCCGCCCCACCCCCCGGGGACTGCTGCTCTGGCTGGCCAGGCGCGCCAAGGAGGCGCACTTCGACGGTGGGGGAGCGGACGCGCTCCAGGTCCCCGCCGACTCCGAACTGCGCTGGGTCCTCGACACCTGCGGCCCGCTGCTGCGACACGCCCCGGTGGGCGACCTGGTCCGCGGTGCGGGCGGCTGGGAGGAGCTGCTCCGCGCCGAGCTCGAACGCGTCCGGGCCCACCTGGGCGCGGAGCAGCCGGTCGTGGTCCTGACGGCGGGCGGCGGCTCCCGGATGCCGTTCGTCAGCGACCTGTGCCGGCGGACGTTCCCCGCGGCGGTCGTCGATCCCGTCGCGGACCCGTCCCTGACGGTGGCGCGCGGTCTCGCCTCCTACGGACGCTGGCAGGCGCGGGTCCGGTCCTTCCACGCCAGTGTCGGGGACCTCGCCGGCCAGGAGCGCGTCGCCCCCGTGGTGGCGGCGCACAGCCAGCGGATCAGGGAGTTCCTCGGCGGATTCCTCGTCCGGCGGTCGGGCGAGGCCTTCTACGAGCCGATCCTCGCCGAGATCGAGGCGGGCACCGACCCCGTGCTCCTCCTGAACGTCGACGCGCTCTCGCAACGCTTCGTGGCCTGGTTCGAGTCACCCGCCGGCCTCAAGGAACGGGAGGAGCTGATGGGGCCGCTGGAACGCGACCTGGACCGGGCGCTGCAACCGGAGGCGAACCGGATCTGCCGCGAGAACGCGCTGGACGAGGGATCGCTCAGCACCCGCGTCTCGCTCCCCGTGTCGGTCTTCATCAGACCGGAGGGCTTCCTGCGGTCCACCCTCGACGCATCGGCCCGGATGACGCAGACCCTGGCGCGCAGCAGGCCCGGACGGGCGTGGATCCGCAAGAGCTACGCGCTCCACCGATGGGCCGGCGCGCGCATCCCCGCCAGCGGCAGGGTCATGGCGGTCCCGGCGTCCGCCTTCGCCGACATGAGCACCGCCATCGCCGACGAGGTGCGGGCCAAGCTCCTGCTCCGCTCCCGGGAGGTGGAGCAGCTGCTGCTCTGACCGGGCGGGCGCCGCCGCGCGCTCCCGCAGGTCGCTGAGCTTCCCGTCGGTGGGGGCGACCCCGGAATCCGCCTTCGGCACGCGCCCCAGGAGATCGATGCCGCGACCGGGTGAATCCGACGTCCCCTCTCCGCCTCCGCGCCGACCGCGGTGGGTGGCGGTGCCCGAGGGGACCGGCGGCGCTGCGCAGGGCGGTGGCCGACGCCCGCAACCGGCTGAGGACCAGGCCGCCGAGCCCCCGGTCCGCTCTCGCGCGGACGCTCAGGGCGCCCGCTTCAGCCGTACGGGCCGGCGGGCGGCGGGGGTCCTCGTGACGACCGCGGCTTCGCCCGCGCCGGCCAGCCGGGGTCCGGCAGGGCGCTCGCGCCCTACCAGGACTCGGTCAGGCGGCTCAAGGTCGGGCCCGGCCGGTACCTCGGGTACGCGTTCGACCAGATCCGCACCGTCCCGGGAGCCGGTCGCCGCCGGTGGGGCCGGGCCGGTCTCCCGCCGCGTCCGGTTCGGGCGGTTTGCGGTGGGAAGGACCGGACACACCACAGGGCATGACCACACCCACTTCACGCGTCGTGGTGATCACCGGCGCCAGTGCAGGAATCGGACGGGCGTGCGTCGAGGCGTTCGCCGGGCGCGGCGACCGCCTCGCCCTGATCGCCCGTGGCCGCGCCGGGCTGGAAGCAGCCGCCGCCGAGGCCCGGAAGGCGGGCACGACGGCCGTCGTGATCGAGGCCGACGTCAGTGACCCGCGGGCCGTCGAGGCCGCCGCCGAACGCGTCGAGCGCGAACTCGGACCGATCGACGTGTGGGTGAACGATGCGTTCACCTCCGTCTTCGCGCCTTTCACCGAGATCTCGGCGGAGGAGTTCCGCCGGGTCACCGAGGTGACCTACCTCGGCTACGTGTACGCCACCCAGGCCGCGCTGCGCCGCATGCTGCCGCGCGACCGGGGGACGCTGGTGCACGTCGGCTCGGCGCTCGCCTACCGGGGCATCCCGTACCAGACCGCCTACAGCGGCGCCAAGCACGCCCTGCAGGGCTGGCACGAGGCGCTGCGCTGCGAGCTGCTGGCCTCCGGCTCGAAGGTGCGCACCACGATGGTGCAGATGCCGGCCGTGAACACCCCGCAGTTCGACTGGGTGCTCTCCCGGCTGCCGCGCCGCGCGCAGCCCGTCCCGCCGATCTACCAGCCCGAGGTGGCGGCCCGCGCGGTCGTCCGCGCGGCGGACCGCCCGGGGCGGCGCGAGTACTGGGTGGGCGGCAGCACGGCCGCCACCCTGATCGCCAACGCGGTGGTGCCGGGACTGCTCGACCGCTACCTGGCCCGGACCGGACTGGACTCCCAGCAGACCCGGCAGCCCCGCGGCGCCGACGATCCGGCCAACCTGTGGGAACCCGCCGACGCCCGGCAGGACTACGGCGCGCGCGGCCGCTTCACCGACAGCGCCGCCGGCCGGAGCCCGCAGCTGTGGGCCACCACCCACCGGGGCGTCGTCGCGGGAGCGCTCGCCGCCACCGCCGCCGCCGTGGCGATCGGCGCCCACCTCGGGCGCCGACGGTGACGCCCGCGCCCCGGGCCGGGGCCGACGCACCGGCGGACCGGCGCACGGGGAGGGCCGCATGACCGTCTTCCCGCACCCCGCCGAGCGCACCGACGACGGGCGGGGCCGGTTCGAGCGGCTGGCCGAGACCGCGTCCAACCTGAGCAGCTCGCCGGTGTTCTCGGTGTTCTGCCTGCTGCTGGTGGCGGGCTTCTCCACGGTGCACGCCCTGGGCCTGTCCACGGAGTGGCAGATCCTCGCGGGTGACGTGATGACCGCCGTCACGCTGGTGCTGCTGGCCCTGCTGAAGAACGCGGAGCGTCGCGCGGAGCACGCGGTGCAGCGCAAGCTGGACGCCATCGCCGCCGCCCTGCTGGAGCAGCACGCGGGCGAGGGCGACCAGGCGCACCGGAAGCTGCGCGAGGCGATCCGCCTGGAGGAGCGGCTCTGAGCCGCGCCGGGTCGGCCCGCCCGGGAACGGGCCGGCCCGGGGACGCGGATCAGGGCTCGCCGACCCGCAGCCAGCGGTAGCCGTACGGCGGCAGTTCGACGCGCGGCGCGCCCGCCGTCCGCTCGACGGCGGCCCCGGTGAGGATGTCCGTCAGTCGGCCCTCCGGCACCCCGGCGGTGGTGGCGGTGACCGGCCGGTCGGCGAAGTTGTGCAGCACCAGGACGGCCCCGTCCCGGGTGGAGCCGAGGTGGGCCAGGACGGCGGGGTCGCCCGCGTCGAGGATCTCGCAGCGGCCCCAGGCCAGCTCGGGGGCCTCGCGGTAGCCCTGGACGAAGGAGCGCATCCGGGCCAGCAGCGAGTGCGGGTCATGGGCCTGGTCGCGGACGTTGACGTGCTCGGGGCCGTACTCGCCGCCGGTCAGCGGCCGGGGGTAGCGGGACGGGTCGGCGTCGGAGAAGCCCGCGTGGGGCTCCGGGGTCCACTGCATGGGGGTGCGGACGGCCAGCCGGCCCTCGGCGGCCAGGTTCTCGCCCATGCCGATCTCCTCGCCGTAGAACAGCACCGGCGTGCCCGGCAGGGTGAACAGCAGGCTGTAGGCGAGGTCGATCCGGCGCCGGTCGCCGCCGAGCATGGGCGGCAGCCGGCGGCGCAGGCCCCGGCCGTACAGCTGCATGTCCGCCTCGGGGCCGAACGCCGCGAAGACCTCGTCGCGCTCGGCGGCGGAGAGCTTGTCGAGGGTGAGTTCGTCGTGGTTGCGCACGAACGTCGCCCAGTGCGCGTCGCGGGGCGGCTGCGGGCGCTCGCGCAGCGCGTCGGCGAGCGGGGCGGCCTGCCCCCTGGCCAGCGACAGGTACATCCGCTGCATGCCGATGAAGTCGAAGCACATCGTCAGCTCGTCGCCGCCCGAGGCGGGGTCGCCGAAGAACCGGAGCGTCTCGTCGTAGGGGAGGTTGACCTCGCCCAGCAGCATCGCCTCGCCGTTGCGGCGGCCGAGGAATGAGCGCAGGTCGGCCAGGTACGCGTGCGGGTCGGGCAGGTCGTCGGCGTCCACCTGCCCGGCGGTCTCCAGCAGGAACGGCACCGCGTCGACCCGGAAGCCGGACAGGCCGAGCTGCGTCCAGAAGCCCATGATCCGGGCTATCTCGTCGCGGACCTCGGCGTTGGTGATGTTGAGGTCGGGCTGCTCCTTGTAGAAGCGGTGGAAGTAGTACTGGCCGGTGGGCTCGTGGTACTGCCACAGGCTCTGCTCGGCGTCGGGGAAGGTGACGCCCTGCGGACCGTCCTCGGGCGGGGTGTCGCACCACACGTACCAGTCGCGCCGGGCGGCGTCCCGGCCGGAGCAGGCGTCCCGGAACCACGGGTGGTGGTCGGAGGTGTGGTTGACGACCAGGTCGGCGATGACCCGCAGGCCCCGGTCGCGGGCGGTGCGGACGAACTCGGTGAACTCGCCGAGGGTGCCCAGCCGGGGGTCGACGGCGTAGTAGTCGGTGATGTCGTAGCCGTCGTCGCGCTCGCGGGTCGGGTGGAAGGGCATCAGCCACAGGCAGGTCACGCCGAGCCGGACCAGGTGGTCGAGGCGCTGGGTCAGGCCGGGGAAGTCGCCCACGCCGTCCCCGTTGCCGTCCTGGAAGGTCTCGACGTCCACGCAGTACACCACCGCGTTCTTCCACCACAGGTCGGCGGTCTCGGTCAGTCTCATCGGGCGTCCTCCTCTTCGGTGATGCGGTGCACGCGCGCCTCCCAGGGCGCCAGGACGGCGGGGGTGCCCGGCTCGGGCAGGTTGCCGAGGACGAGTTCGGCCGCCCGCCAGCGCGGCGGCAGGTCGACCGGCACGTGCTCGCCGGTGAAGTTCCCGAGGACCAGCAGGGTGGTGCCCCGGTAGTGGCGCGTGAAGGCGTACACCCGCTCGTCCTCGGGCAGCAGCGGGGTGAAGTCGCCGTGCACGACGGCCGGTTCGCGGTGGCGCAGGTCGATCAGCCGCCGGTAGTGGTGGTAGACCGAGCCGGGATCGCGCCGGGCGTCGGCCGCGTTGACGGTGGTGTGGTTCGGGTTGACCGCGATCCACGGCGTGCCGGTGCTGAACCCGGCGCCGGGCGAGGCGTCCCACTGCATCGGCGTCCTGGCGTTGTCCCGGCCCATGGCCCGCAGCCCGCGCAGCACCCGCTCCGGGTCCTGCCCGGCCGCGAGCGCCTGCGCGTAGTGGTTCAGCGACTCGACGTCCCGGAAGTCCTCGATCGAGGCGAAGGGGGCGTTGGTCATGCCGAGTTCCTCGCCCTGGTAGACGTACGGGGTGCCCCGGTGCAGGTGCAGGACGGTGGCGAGCATGGTGGCCGAGCGGACCCGGTGGGCCGGGCGGTCGTCGCCGAAGCGGGAGACGATCCGGGGCTGGTCGTGGTTGTTCCAGTAGAGGCTGTTCCAGCCGGTGCCGGCCAGGCCCCGCTGCCAGCGGGCGAGCGACGCCTTCAGGTCGGTCAGGCGCAGCGGCTTCGGGTCGAACTTCCCGCCGGGGCCGTGGTCCAGGCTGACGTGCTCGAACTGGAACACCATGTCCAGCTCGGCCCTCGCCGGGTCGGTGAACAGCCGGGCCTGCTCGACCGTCACCCCCGGCATCTCTCCCACCGTCAGCAGCCGGCCCGGGTGGCGGGCGAACACCTCGCGGTGCATCTCCTGGAGGTACTCGTGCACCCGCGGCCCGCAGAGGTAGGACGGCGAACCGTCACCGTACGGGCCGTCGCCGCGCAGCGGACCGTCCGGCAGGGCCGGGTCCTTGGAGATCAGGTTGACGACGTCCATCCGGAAACCGTCCACGCCGCGCTCCAGCCACCAGCGCATCATCGCGTACACCGCCCGCCGCACCGCCGGCTCCTCCCAGTTGAGGTCCGGCTGCCCGGGAGCGAACAGGTGCAGGTAGTACGCGCCTGACGCCTCGTCGTACGTCCAGGCCGGCCCGGAGAAGAACGAACCCCAGTTGTTGGGCTCGGCGCCGTGCGGCCGGGCGGCACCCGGACCGGTGGCCCCGCGCGGCGGCCGCCACCAGTACCAGGAGCGCTTGGGGCTCGCCGGGTCGCGCGACTCCTGGAACCACGGGTGCCGGTCCGAGGTGTGGTTGACCACCAGGTCCATCACCAGCCGCATGCCGCGCGCGTGCACGGCCGCCAGCAGCCGGTCGAAGGCCGCCAGGCCGCCGAAGAGCGGGTCGACGTCCTGGTAGTCGCTGATGTCGTAGCCGTTGTCGGCCTGCGGCGACGGGTACACCGGCGACAGCCACAGCACGTCGACGCCCAGCTCGGCGAGGTGGTCCAGCCGCGACGTGATGCCGTCCAGGTCGCCGATCCCGTCGCCGTCCGAGTCGGCGAAACTGCGGGGGTAGACCTGGTACACGACCGCCGACCTCCACCACGCCCCGTCCTCCTCCGCCGCACTCCCGCCGTCCTCGCCGTCCACCGGACCACTCCCCGCGCCCTCGGCCACCGTGTCCTCCTCCGACTCCCCGCGTCCACCGCGCCGGTCACGGCCCCGCCTTCCCCCCGGCGCCGAATCCACCGCGCCGACCACCGCGGCACCCGGCCCGGGCGGGCGGCCCGGGCGGGCGGCCCGCCCTCCGCCACGGCGCGTCCGTCGGCCCCGCGAACCGGTGGAGGCCGGTGGGGATTGGGGCGCTGACGACGGGACAGACTGGGGCCATGACCGATGATCGTCGCCCGCCGGGGCACCTCCTGTTCTCCTCCTCCGCCGTCCACCAGCCCGTCGCCGTCGACGGCCGGCCACGACGGCCCGTGGAGCGCTCGCCCTTCCTGGAACCGGCCGTCCCGGCTCCGGCCGCCGCTGCTCCGGCCGCCGCGGTGAGACCGGGCGGGCGGCGCCCGTTCGGCCGCGGCTACCCGGCCTCGCGGGCCTGACCTCGACGGGGGTGCCGGAAGACCAGGGGGCTCGGTGGCCCGGCTCCCCCTGATCAGCCACCGGTCAGCGTGGCCGCGCCGAGATGCCGAGCGCCCAGCAGAAGAAGCTCAGCTCGTCGACGTCCTGCTCGACGAGGGCCGACAGGGTGGTTCCCCCGCCGTGGCCGGAGTCACGCAGCGGCACCAGCAGGTAGGGGCCGCCCTGCGGGGCGCCGGCCTGGAGGGCGGCGATCATCTTGAGCGGGTCGTACGGCGGTGCGGTGCGGTCGTTGAGCGCCGACGCGATCGCCGTCACCGGGTAGCGGCGATCGGGCCGCACGTTGTGGTAGGGGGAGTAGGCGGCCAGGTAGGCGCACTCGTCGGGGTCGTCCGGCGAGCCGTACTCGACCGTGGTGCCACTGAGGTTGGGGAAAGCGGGGAAGCGCAGCATGTCGAGCAGGGGCGCGCGGCAGTAGACGGCGCCGAACGCCTCGGGCGCCTGCAGCGCGGTGACGGCCACCATCAGGCCGCCGTTGCTGTTGCCGCGCGAGGCGATCCGGTCGGGGGTGGTCCATCCGGTGGCGACCAGGTGGCGGGCCGCGGCGACGTAGTCGTCGAAGGCGTTCTGCCGTCGCATGCCGACGGCCGCCCGGTGCCAGCCGCGGCCGTACTCGCCGCCGCCCCGTATGTTGGCGTAGGCCAGCACTCCGCCGAGCTGGAGCCAGGCGGCGTTGACGGCCGAGAAGCGCGGCTCCACGGGGATGTTGAAGCCTCCGTAGCCGCTGAGCCGGACCGGTCGCCGTCCGTCGCGCGGCAGGTCGGCGCGGTGGACGAGGAACATCGACACGGGCGTGCCGTCGGCCGACCCGTACCAGACCTGGTGCGTGGTGTACGCGGCCGGGTCGAGGCCGGTGTCCGGTACGTGGTAGGCCTCCAGGCGGTCGTGCGCGTAGTGGTACCGGTAGACCGACGGCGGCTGCACGAACGAGGTGAAGGCCACCCACACGTCGTCGCCGTGCCAGGAGCCGGTGACCCCGCTGACGACGCCCGCCCCCTCGTTCCGGTTGACCGAGCCGAGGGACGGGAGCGCCAGGTCCCGCAGACGGGTGCCGTCCGGGGCGTGGACGCTCACCCGGTGCGAGGCGGCGTGCGAGTGGACGGCGTACAGGCGGCCCCCGATCCCGGTGACGGTCTGCAGGATGTCCGGGCCCTCCGGGATGAGCGTGCGCCACGAGGTCGGGTCGGTGAGGGGAGCCCCGCACAGGCGTCCGCGCGGCGCGTCGAGGTCGGTGCACACGAGCAGCGAGTCGTCGAGCACCTGCACCTGGTTGACCGACCGCATCCCGGTGGCCACCGGGATCAGCTCGTCGTCGGTGAGGCGCAGCAGGGTGACGTCGTTGGCGTGCACGAAGTCCCACACGGTGATGACGGCGTACCGGCCGCACTCGCTGGTGCTCACGGTGCACCAGCGGTCCTTGTCGTCCTCGTCCCCGAACACCCTGCGGGCCGGGGCGTCCGAGCCGATCCGGTGGTCGTAGACGGCGTGCCAGTAGGCCTCCTCGCCGGGCGGGACCTCGCCGGGCTCCGGGCGGGCGGTGTAGAAGAACCCGGACGAATCGGGTCGCCAGGCGACCGAGCCGTGGTCGGTGCCCCGCGGCCGGTCGGGCAGGAGCCGGCCGGTCTCGACGTCGAGGACGTGGAGCACCGCGCCGTGGGTGCCGCCGCTGGCGCGGCCGAACGCCACCAGGGCGCCGTCGGGGGAGGGCTCGGCGAACACCAGGACGTCGCCGGCCGGCCAGGCGCCCGGGTCGAGCACGGTCTCCGCAGGGGAGCCGGTCGAACGGTGCATCACCAGCGCGGGCTTCTCGTCCTCGGCACCGGCCCGCCAGAGGAAGGTGCGCCCGTCCCGGCCCGCGGGGATCGGCGGGGACAGGAGCGCGTGGCGGGCGGAACGGGCGACGGCGGCGCGCAGACCGTCACGGCCGGGGACGCCGTCCAGCACCGTGCGGGTGACGGCCTCCTGGGCGGCGATCCAGTCGACCGTCTCGGCGTCGTCGAGCCGTTCCAGCCAGACGTACGGGTCCTCGTAGCGCCGGCCGTGCAGCGTGTAACCGCCCTCGGGGGCGCGGCGCGTCGGGGGGACCTCCACGGGCAGCGTCGGTCTGACCATCAGATGCCTCTCTTACGGGCCGGCGCACGGCCTCGGGGGTCGTCCGGGATGGAGGACGGCCTCCGATCCAAGCAGACGCCCCGGCCGTTGCGCGCACGGGCGGCGCGAAACGGCGGCCTTGGCGCGCGCGTCGGCGGGCGAGCACGGGTCGGACGGTCCTCCCGGCCCCGCGCCGTCCGTCACGGCACGATGACCAGCTTCCCCCGGGTGTGGCCGGTGCGGCTGGCGTCGAAGGCGTCACCCACGCGCTCCAGCGGGAAGGTCTGCGCGACCTCGACGGTGAGCGCCTCCCGGTCGACCGCCGCCGCCAGCTCGGCCAGTTCGGCGCCGTCCGGGCGGACCCAGATCCAGTGCCCGCCGTGCCGCTCGACCTCCGGGTCGGCGACCGAGACGTGCCGACCGCCGTCGGCGAGCACGGCCAGCGTCACCTCCACCTGGCCTCCGACGAAGTCCGCCACCGCCGACACCCCGTCGGGCGCCAGCGCGCGCACCCGCTCGGCCACGCCCTCGCCGTAGCTCACCGCCTCGCCGCCCAACCCCTCGACGAACGCGTGGTTGCGCTCGGAGGCGGTGCCGATCACCCGGGCCCCGCGGTCCCGCCCGAGCTGCACCGCCAGGCTGCCCACGCCACCGGCCGCGCCGTGCACCAGCAGCACGTCGCCGGGTCCGACCTCCAGCCGCTTCAGGCTCCGCAGCGCGGTCAGCCCGGCCAACGGCAGCCCGGCCGCCTGCGCCCAGTCGAGCGCGGCGGGCTTGCGCGCCACCGCCGGGGCCGCGACCGCGACGTACTCGGCGAAGGTCCCGGCCCGCACCACGTCCTTGCGGGCGTAGGCCATCACCTCGTCCCCGGGCGCGAACTCGGGCGTGTCGGGGCCGGTCCGGACGACCACGCCGGCCACGTCCCAGCCGGGGACGACGGGGAAGACCGCGTCCATCATGCCGTCCAGGCCGCCCGCCATCACCTTCCAGTCGACCGGGTTGACGGCCGCCGCCCGGACCTCGATCAACACCTGCCCGGGGCCCACCTTGGGCTCCGCCACCTCGCCGCAACTCAGCCGCGAGTTGTCCGGGGCGTACGAGTCGTAGGTCACCGCGCGCATGAACCGACCTCCAGGGGTGCCGTCGTCACCGTCCGGCGCGCCGTCGGCCGAACCGCGGGCGCCACGGGCCCACGCTATCCAGGCGGGGGCGTCCGGCTTCGCCGACAGGCCGTCAGGGCGCCGCAACCGCGGTCGAACCCGGCGGCGACGCCGCGCACGGCGCCCGCTGCACCCGCGAGGCCACCACGGCCACCGCGGCCGGCAGCCTGCGAGCCGCCGACCCGGTCGGCGGCACCCCATCGCCGCCAGGCGCCCAGGTGCCGGACCGGCGGTTCGTGCGCTACGGCCGGCGGGCGCCGGGCGCCTGCCCGATGACCTGCTCCGCGAGTTCCCGCGCGGCGGCGGCGGGGGCGGTGGTGGGGCGGGTCGCGCCGGCGGCGAGCGCGCCGTCGACGAGCAGCAGCAGCTGGTCGCCGCCGGCGTCGGGCCGGGGGTGGCCGAGGCGGGCGAGTTCGGCGGCGAACAGGGCGGTGACGTGTTCGCGGTACTCGCGGGTGACGGCGTGGCCGGGGTGTTCGGGGTCGGCGAGGGAGAGGTCGGCGGCGAGGTAGCGGCAGCCGCGGAAGTCGTCCCGGGCGATGATCTCACCGATCCGGTCGAAGACCGCCAGCAGCCGGGCGCGCGGGTCGTCGCCGGCGGCGTCCATGGTCTGCCGGTAGCGGGCCTCGTCCTCGGCGGCGCTGCGCCGCAGCACTTCGGTGACCAGGCCGTCCTTGCCGCCGAAGTGCTCGTACAGGGAGCGCCGGGCGACGCTCGCACCCTTGAGCAGCGCGTCCACGCCGATGCCCATGCCGTGCCGGTACGTCAGTTCCTGGGCGGCGTCCAGGAGGCGCTGGCGGGGACCGGGTTCGGCGCGCGTGCTCATGGTCCCAGGGTGCCAGCGATTGACCGGTAGATCAACCGGTCTATATAGTCGCGCCGACAGCGATAGACCGACTGTTCTATCTATGGGGAGCCTCCGTGTCACCTCGCACCGCCTCGGACGTGATCGACCGCTTCAACCTCGCCTTCGTCCGCCACGACCCCGACCTGCTCGACGACCTGGTCGCCGAGCACCGCGTGATGGAGTCCGTCCAGCCCGCGCCCGACGGCAGCCGGGTCACCGGCCGCGCCGACTGCCTCGCCTCCTGGCGCACCCTCGCCGCCGACCGCACGACCCGCTTCGAACCCGGCGAGGTCGTGGTGACGGGGGAGCGGGCCACCATCCGCTGGCGCCACCACTTCGGCGACGGCCCGCACGGTCACGTCAGCGGCGTCAACCTGATGCGGATCGCCGACGGACTGATCGTCGAAGCCCTCGGCTTCACCAAGACCGGCGCACTCCCGCTCGCCGCGGACGCCGCGTGAACGCCCCCGCGCGGATGCGCAGTTACCACGTCGACAGCGGCGCCGGGATCGACGGCCTCACCCTGCGCGAGCACCCCCTCCCCGCGCCCGGGCCGGGCCAGGTCCTGCTCGCGGTCCGGGCCGTCTCGCCCAGCTACCGCGACCTGCTGGTCCTCGCCGGCCGGTACGTGCTCCCCGTCCGGCCCGACGTCGTACCCGTCGCGGAGGGCGCGGGCGAGGTCGTCGCCCTCGGACCCGGCGTCTCCACCGTCCGCACGGGCGACCGGGTCATGGCATCGCTCTTCCCGAGCTGGCAGGACGGCCCGTTCGGCCCGCAGCACCTGCCGCAGCTCGGCGGCACGCTGGACGGGCTGCTCACCGAGTACGCGGTGCTCGACGAACACGCGCTCGTACCGGTCCCCGCGCAC
The DNA here is from genome assembly GCF_055562955.1 of Kitasatospora sp. NPDC015121. NCBI lineage: Bacteria > Bacillati > Actinomycetota > Actinomycetes > Kitasatosporales > Streptomycetaceae > Kitasatospora > Kitasatospora sp. NPDC015121. Next base: position 50,338 of record NZ_JBVHEH010000013.1, on the reverse strand, counting down.
CTCTCCTACGCCGAGGCGGCGACCCTGCCCTGCGTCGCGGTGACCGCGTGGAACGCACTGACCGGCGACGGCGGACTGCGCCCCGGCCACACCGTGGTCACCCAGGGCTCGGGCGGCGTGTCGCTGTTCGCCCTGGAACTCGCCCGGGCGCTCGGCGCCCGGGTGGTGGCCACCACCAGCGGACCGGCCAAAGCCGCACGGCTGACCGCGCTCGGGGCGGACCGGGTGGTCGACTACCACGCCGAGCCGGACTGGCCCGCCGCCGTCCGCGAAGCCACCGGCGGCACCGGCGCGCACCGGGTCGTCGACGTGGCCGGCCGGCTCGACGAGTCGGTGCGCGCCGTCGCCCTCGGCGGCCACGTCGCCATGGTCGGCTTCGTCTCGGAAACCGCCCCGCCGATCGACGCCCGCCGGCTCTTCGCCTCCGGCGCGGTCCTGCGGCCGGTCGCGGTCGGCAGCCGCGCGCAGTTCCGCGAGCTCAACAAGGTCGTCGAGCAGCACCGGATCCGCCCGGTGATCGACCGGTCCTTCCCCTTCGACCGGGCCGTGGACGCCTTCCGCCACTACGCCTCCGGCGCGACGTTCGGCAAGGTGGTGATCGAGACGCCGTCCCGGTAGCCCGGCCGGCAGGAGCCGCGCATACCGGCCGGAGACCGGGGCAGGCGATGCCCGGCCGATCAAGCGACTCGAAGGCGAGGACAGCGATGAGCAAGGTGCAGGAATCCATCGACGTGAACGTGCCGATCAGCACCGCCTACAACCAGTGGACGCAGTTCGAGGACTTCCCGAAGTTCATGGACGGCGTGGAGGAGATCACCCAGACCGACGACCGGCACAACCACTGGAAGACGAAGATCGCCGGTGTCAGCCGGGAGTTCGACACCGAGATCGTCGACCAGGTCCCGGACGACCACGTCGCCTGGCGCACCACCAACGGTGACGTGAAGCAGACCGGCATGGTGCGCTTCGAGCCGATCGACGCCGCCCGCACCCGGGTCGTGATGGAGATGGACTTCCAGCCCGGCGGAGTGGCCGAGAAGGCCGCCGACCTGATGGGCGTGCTGGACCGGCAGGTGAAGGGCGACCTCAAGCGGTTCAAGCACTTCATCGAGGAGCGCGGCGCCTCCACCGGCGCCTACCGCGGCACCCTCTGACACCGCACCCCCTGCGCCCCCGCCGCCCCACCGCGGCGGGGGCGTCGCGCGTTCCACGGCACCCCCGCCCCCGGGCGCCTCCAGGGCCCGCCGGGGCAGGACGGGAGCCACTCCGCTGCTTGCACCGGCCAGGAGCTGGACGGGACGGCCGTGGGTGCGGGCCACCGGCACCGCTGCGGTGACCGGGCCGAGGCAGTGACGGCCCGGCGAAGTCCGGCCGTCCGGTCGTGCGTTCAAGCCGGCGACGGCCTCGACGGCCAGATCGACGAGGTCCGACTCTTCGGCCGGGCCCGCACCGAGCAGGAGATCTCCGCCGAAGGCCACCAGCGCCTGTCCGGCCGGCAAGCCCGTCCTGGTGCCCGTCCCGCCGCCGCTGGAGAAGGCGATGCGCGCCGAGAACATCGACAGCACCTACGAACTGATCCGGCGCCTCGAAATCGGAGCCCTCGCCACCGCCACCCGGGAGGCACGCGCCGCCCACCTGCCCGAACTCCTCCCGCACGCCACCGAGATCATCGACTACCCCAGCCGCTACTTCGGCATGGAGAACCGACCCTCCCGCCCGGCCCTCCGGTAGCCCGGAGGGCCGGGCCCGCCGGTGCGGCTACGCGCCCGGGCGCGGGTCCGGGTGCGTGTTCGGCGGCGGGCCGAGGACCTCGACGCGGTGACGCGCGGCGGCGTGGCCGAGGGCCGCGGGGTCGAACGGCCCCGGGTCGGGGAGCCGGCGCTCGTCGGCCGGAACGCCGACGTCCTCGGCGAAGTCCTCGAAGCCGGACGGCGTGGTGATCTGCAGGCAGCGCAGCGGCTCCTCGGAGCCGACGACGAACGTGTGGGGCAGGCCGACCGGCAGCAGGACGAAGTCTCCTCGACGGGCGGTGAGTTCCTGCCCGTCGCACGAGAAGCGGGCCGTACCCGAGAGGACGTAGAACATCTCGTCCTCCTCCAGGTGCCGGTGCAGGGGCGGGGCGAAGCCGGCCGGGTTGAGGAACTCGGCCACGGTGACCCGGCCCCGGGTCTGCGCTCCGGTGGCCTTGACGGTGACGAGGTTGCCGAGGAACCACAGCGCCTCACCCTCGGCACTTCCCAGGACGTAGGGACGGACGGCGGGTGACATGGCGCCTCCCTTTGGAGAGACAGCGTCCAGTGAATAAAACGCTAGTATGGCGAGTCATGGGCGTCAACAGCAGTGCGGCCGGCCCCGGACGGCGCCGCTACGATTCACCGCTGCGTGACCAGCAGGCCCGGCAGACCCGGCAGACGATCGTCACGGCGGCGACCCGGCTCTTCGTCGCCCGCGGTTACGCGGCCACCTCCCTCGCCGACATCGCCGCGGACGCCGCCGTGGCACGGCCGACCGTCTTCGCCGCCTTCGGCTCCAAGGCCGCCCTCCTGCGCGAGGTGGTGGACCGGGCGCTGGCCGGCGACGACGAACCCGTACCGGTGGCCGAGCGCCCCTGGTTCCGGCCGGTGCGGGAAGGACGGACGCCCCGGGCGGTCCTGCACGCCTACGCCGAGGTCTGCCGCATCATCGGCGGACGCGCCGCGGAGATCTTCGAGGTGGTCCACCGGGCCGCGGACGAAGGCCCCGAGCCGGCCGACCTGTGGGAGACGATGCAGCGCAACCGGCGGGCCGGAGCCGCCATGGTGGTCGACCGCGTCGAGGCGCTCGACCCCGGGCCGCCCGGCCTCGACCGCGAGCGCGCCGTGGACGTCGTGTGGATGTTCAACGACCCCTCCCACTACCGGTCCCTGGTGCGGACCCGGGGCTGGAGCGAGCGGGAGTACACCGCCTGGATCGCCGACCAGATGCACCACGGCCTCGGCCTCGCCGCCGCCGGACCCCCCTCCGGCTGCGCGGCGCGGAACGAGGACGACGCGTAGGGCGGGTGCGCCGACGTCGCCCTCGCGGGTGCGGCCGGGGACGGTGGGGGTGGGACCTGACGACGTCCACCGGCGAGGCCGCTGCGACCCCCTTTCGATCCGCCGTCCGTGGCGCGCGTGCCACCCGTGGCCGGCAGGGGTCAACCGGCCCGAACGCCCCAGCGCGGGTCGACCGGTGTGAGGACTCCGAGCCGCTGCTCGACCGCCTCGGCCGCGGCCAGGCACAGGTCCTCGCGGAACGCGCGCCCGACGATCTGCACGCCGGACGGTAGCCCGTCGACCACCCCGGTCGGCACCGCCACCCCGGGCACGCCCACGAAGCTGGTCACGGTGCACAGGCGCATTCCCGACCCGACGCGGTCCCGCCCGGCCCGGTCGCGCGACTCCAGCCCGGGTTCGACGGGCGGTTCGGTGAACGAGGGGCCGAGCAGGAGCGGGTGGTCGTCGAGGAATTCGGCCCAGGACCGACGGATGTTCATCCAGGTGCCCATGAGCTTCACGAATTCGTCCGCGCTCACCGGCGGAGTCCGCTCCATCGTCATCGCGATGTAGCGGTCACCGCCCTCGCCGAGCAGCCCCCGCACCACCGGCCAGGTCGGGGCGAACTCGGTCGCGACGATCCGGCCGTAGGCGTCGAGCGCTTCGTCCAGCCGGGGCACGTCCGGCACTTCACGCACGTCGTACCCGGCGTCCCGCAGCGCGTCGGCCGCGGCCGCGACGGCCGCGCGCACCGTGGGGTGGACGCCGTGCCCGCCGGGGTCCGCCACGACCGCGACCTTCACCGGCCCGGGCAGCGGCTCGCCGTACGCGGGCACCGGAACGGCCCGCGGGTCGCGCGGATCGGTGCCCGCCAACACCTCGTACGCCAACCGCAGATCACCCACGGTACGGGCGAACGGGCCGTCGGTCACCAGCAGTTGGGACGCCGGGCCGGGATCGTCCGGACCGACGATGCGGTGGTCGGCGGGAAAGCGGCCGGTGGTCGGCTTCAGCCCGGCCACACCGCAGAACTGCGCCGGAACCCGAACCGACCCCCCGGAGTCGTTGCCGAGCCCGAGCGCCGCCATGCCCGTCGCGACGGCCACCGCGTCACCCCCGCTCGTTCCGCCGGGAGTCCGGCCGCGGTCCCAGGGATTGACCGTGTCCCCGAACAGCTCGCTGCGCGTGTGCATCCCGGCCAGGATCAGGGTGGGCATGTTGCTGTGTCCGATCGGGATCGCCCCGGCCGCACGCAGCCGCGCCACCGGCGGCGCGTCCGCCGGCGCCACCAGATCGCGGAAGCGCGGGGTGCCGAACGTGGTCGGCACGCCCTCGATGGCCGTGGTCTCCTTCACCGTGAACGGCACCCCGGCGAGCGGACCCAGCTCTTCGCCCGCGGCCCGCCGCCGGTCCGTCCACTCGGCGGCCTGCCGGGCGCGCTGCGCCAGGAGCTGGGTGACCGCGTTCACCTCCGGGTTGACCTCGGCGATGCGCTCCAGATGGCTCTCGACCAGCTCGACGGCGCGGACCTCCCCACCGCGCACTGCCTGCGCCTGCGCCGAGGCCGACAGTTTCCACAGGGCATCCCCCATGATTCCGATCCTCCCCATCCACGTTCCGATGCGATTGCATCGGAACTGTAGCCTGGGAACCGATACGAGCGCATCGAATAATGCGCCGGCCCGACGGAGGTCACAGGCATGCCCAGGAAGGTCGATCACGAGGACCGGCGCCACCGCATCGCCGAGGCCGTCTGCCGCCTCGCCGACGAGCACGGACTGGAGGGCGTGACCCTGCGCGACGTCGCCGCCCGGGCCCAGGTGTCGATGGGCGCCGTGCAGCGCTGCTTCCGCAGCAAGGAGGAGATGCTCGTGTTCACCCTCGGGAACATCGGCGAACGGATCACCGAGCGGGCCCGGGCCCGCCTCGTCCGGAGCCCGGCCCAGTCGGCCGCCACCGCCCTGGGCCACGCGGTCACCGAAGCCGCGCTGCTCCGGGAAGAACACCGCGCCGAGGCACGGGTCTGGCTCGCCTTCGTCGCCCAGGCCGTGGTGAGCACACCACTCGCCGACACGCTGAAAGCCAACTACGCGGCTCTGCAACAGGCGTTCACCCGGCTCATCCGGGAAGCCGGCGAGACCGCCGGACACGCCGCGCCCGCCGACCCGCAACGCGAGGCCCGCACCCTCCTCGCCCTCGCCGACGGCCTCACCACCCACGTCCTCATCGGCCGCCTCACCTCGCAAGAGGCGCAGGACCTCCTGCACGCCCACCTGACCAGCCTCTGGGAGCGGCACGTCCTGCCCGGAGCTCCGTGAAGCAGCCGCGCTGATCACCAGCGCCTGCGCTCGGCGGGGCCGACGGCGCGCCGGGGACGGGGGAGCGCTCGCTGCGCTCGTGTCCGTGGCGGCCTCGGATCCCGTTGCCCTTGGGGCCCTGCCGGCAGACGGCCCATCGGCGCTTCCCCCGCGGCGGGCCGTCTTTCCGGTCGTACAGCGCGTGGTGCGTGGGCCCTCTCAGCGGGGCAGCCCAACGGCGAGGACGGCCGCGGCCGGAAACGTCGACACGGCCAGGCCGTCGGGCAAGCCGGACCACCGCTTCGAAGCGAGATTGCTTCTGCGCTTGCTTCTGAGGTTGCCTCAGCCCGGCCACCCTGCCCGGCATCCACCCAGCCCAGGGCTGCTTCGCCCACCGGCCGCCCGCGCAGGCCAAACCCGAGCGTCTTCTTCTGAACTCCTTGGACTCTGCGGGGACGACAGCCGGGCAAGCTGGCCGGGATTGGACTTATGCCCCTGAGCGAAGCCCTCGAAGATGGCCGGAAGTCTTGAAGTGGGGGAACTGATGAGGCGTTCGGCAACCGCTGTGGCCGTGCTCGGTCTGCTGCTGGCCCTGACGGCCTGCCAGTCGGGGGCCGGATTCGGCGGGCTCCAGGGGACCGACGGCGAGCTGGCCTGCGCGGCCGTGAAGCGGCTGCCGGAACGGATGCCCGACACCAACAGCGGGCAGGCGTTCGACATCGCGGTGGCCCGCCTCGTCGGCGCCGAGGAACTGGCCAAGGCGGCCGCCCTGGCGGACGCCAAGTACCAGCCGCTCGCCGACGCCCTGAACGAGGCGCAGCAACTGCTCAGCAGGACCTTCGACCCGCAACAGACCGATCCCGCCATCAAGAAGGCCCGGACGTACTGCTGAGCGCCCGCTTTCGAGCCCTCGGGCTCTGCGGGGCCGGCAGCCCGGTGGCAGGTCGGTCAAGAGCCGAGCCGCTGCTGGGCAACCCGGGAACGGTCAAGGCCCAGCCGGTCCACCGACCGCGTCCACCGACCTCCCAGCGAAGGTCCTCCCGCCTCAGCCAGGCGCGGTGGGCGCCGCCGGACGGGACCGGCGGCGATGCGCTGGGCTCCCGGACGGCCCGGCCCGGCCGGAGCACGACGACCAAGCGGCCGAGTACCCGCCTGCGGGGGAGGCCCGGCCGGGGCCCAGCAGGACCGTCGCTACTCCTCCTCGCCCCTGCCCCCGTCCTCGGGAGCGTCGGCTTCTTCCCTCGCCCGACGCTCCCGGGCGCTCGCCTCCTGCAGGCGGCGCTGCTCCTCCTCCCACAGCCCACGACGCCGGTACTCCTCCGCCTCGCGGCGGGCCTGTTCCTCCTGCTGGTGGCGGCGGTTGTTGTCCGCCGCCTGCTGCTCGACGCGCGCCTGCTCCTCCTGGTGGCGGCGCTGGTCCTGCGCCGCCTGCTGCCAGTTCGATGCCCAGCCCGAACCACCGCCGTGCCCGTGGCCGTGCCTATGGTTGGTCATGAGGCCCCCCGATCCATGAGTGGTCGACCACACCTGTGGTCGCCCTCCTCCAGAGTCAGCACTCGCCAACGCCCTGTCCAGAGGCGAAACCGGCACGACTGTGCTGTTCTTCCTCTCCCACCGGTGCCGACGACCGGCCGGCCACGCCCGGTACCGTCTCCCCGAAGCCGTACCGCGCCCGCAAGCGGGCCGACCCGGGCCCCTCGCCCGGGTACTGAGCCTGCACGGCGAAATGGACTGCACCCACAGCACCCACCGTGCCGAGCCGTCTTCCAGCGGCCCGCAGGAAAACGCGGAAATCCAGCGGAGAACAGCCCTGCAGGCGGGATCTGCCGACACTCAGGGGTGAAGCAGCCGGGCATCCCCGTATGTGACGGCAGCAACAGGCATGCCCCGCCGAGGCCGGGGCAGAAGATCCCCGGGTGCCCGTCGGCCAGTCGTACCCCGGCCGGTCCGACACGCTCGGCGGGCACCCCTTCTCTTGTAGGACTCGTCCGGTCGATCATGTGACTATCGCCCGCCGTGCTCGCCGGTTCGGACATGGGGCGGGGGATCTCACGGATGCCGAGCGGGAACGCCTGCTGCAGCAGGTCCAGGCGGAGGTGGACGCGGTCGACGGCATCGACTGGGACATCTCGGTGGACTCCGCCGCCGTCAGGGCCCACCAGCACGCGTCCGGTGCCCGTACCGATCCACCACCCGCCCCGGCGTCGAACTGGGCGCGGACCGCACGCAGTTGGAGTACGTGCTGGAGAAGATCCGCCTCCTGCGGACCGGTCCGGGCCGGTCCGGCCTCTGGCCGACGCGGCCCCGTGGTGGGCAGAATGGCCGGGTGCTGAGGCGATGGGCGGTAGGGCTGGCTGCAGCAGCGGTTGTGGCGGCGGGGTGTGAGGCAGCCACGGACGGGTCGGCGTCATCCGCCTCCCGACCGGGCGTTCCTGCTGTCTCTCCGTCGGGCTCCGTCGACCGGATCGAGCCGTGTGTGAAGCAGCTCACTTTCTACCTGCAGAGCTTCCTCGCCGGTGATGCCGGCACCGACCTGGGGGACTACCAGGAGATGGGCCTGTCCTCCGCGGAGGCAGAAGCCCTGCGTGCCCTGCGTTCCCGGGCGACGGCGGCCGGACCGGGGGCGCAACTCCCGTCCGGCTGGGCGGCCGCGCAGGCGCGGGAGTCCTGTGACGCGATCGCCCGCGCCGAGGCCACCGCATCCGCGAAGCCGTCCGGCTGGCCCTGACCCGGCCACCCGCTGCGCCGTTGCACCAGCGGTTCGCCGCCTCCTCCTCCTCCTCCTCCTCCTCCTCCTCCTTCGGCCACTTCGCGCTCCCGGCCGCCGAAAGCGGTGTTTCCTCAGTTCAGGCGGCCCGGGGGAGGGGCTCTCGGGCAGGCGGCAACCTTTTGGTCCCCGCTGTCGGGCCGAGTCGACCGCGCCGGTGCGGCGCGGTGTCCTGACCGCCCTCGTGCTCCTCCGGCGTTCCACCGCTCGGGAGTTGTGGCACCTGGTCCTGGCCCACCAGAAGGTGGACGAGGCCGCCCGCCGGGTCCTGGTCGACCTGTAGTCCGCCGGGCGGGTCCGCGAGGCCACCGGCCTCCTCCCGGCCGGCACCCGGGTCCGCACGCTGCGCCCGGCCACGACTCCGGCCGCCTCGCCGCGTACTCCGATCACGCCCTGGACGTCGCCGCCCCCGCACCGGCCCTCCGCGCGCCGCCGGGGGAGCGGGGTTTCCGAACCGGGGTGTCAGAACCAGGAGGTGCAGGCCCATCCTGAGTAGCCGGCGCGGTGGAGGCAGGCACGGAACCATCGTCCGCCGGGATTGTCGACGGCGAAGGTGGTGGTGCTGTGGGCGCCACTCGGGACCGTCTTGTGGCAGGCGTGCCAGTTCCTGGCCCCGTCGTCCGACCAGTCCAGGGAGATCGTGTCGCCCGCGTTCAGATCGTGCCCCCAGACCCAGAAGACGTTGCGCTTGTTGTAGGGGCGGTTGGTGCTGTTGTACAGGTCGGCCCGGCCGCTGCCCTGGACCGCGCCGAAGTCGAAGTCGCGCTGGCTGGTGTTGGTCAGCCGGTAGGGGTTCTGCTCAGGTCCGCAGGAGTAGTTGATGACGTCGGCGTCGGCAGGGGTCGCCGTACCGATCATGGTGAAGGCCGTGGTGGCCATGAGGGCTGCTGCGCTGAGGCACAGGCGCTTGCGAACGAGCATGGTGGTCTTCCCCCGAAGGTTGGTGAAGCTGCATCAGGTTCGGCGAGCTCCTTGTGGAAGGGGCCGCGCCCATCTGGTGGCAATGGTTCGCCGTCCGCCCGTGCGGGGGCGTCCACCTGGGAGTTGAACCGTGCTTCAAACCGGCGCGGTAGGCGCCGGCCGTTGCCGTAACGGCCGCAGCAGCATCACCGGGACCGACGAGCTCCTTCCCCGGAGCACCGGGATCGCCCGCCTTCCGCCACCCGTGCGGACGTCCGGCGGCGCAGCGCCGGGCAGGTGGTGCGTCCGACCTCGGTTCGGCGCCTGGCCGGGCACTCCTACCTGGGGTTGAGGCGCTCCGCTGCTACAGCGCTGGTTGTGGCCGCCGACCAGCCCTGGGATGGATGGCAGGCTGCGGGCCCCGCACTACGGTCGTCCTCCTGGGGGGCGGAGACGGCAAGGGGCCGTCTCCGAACGACGCGGCAGGGTCCCGGACGAGGGCACGGCTCGCCGGGGGAGCCAAGGGGAGACGTGGACATCAGCGGAGTGCAGGGCGAGCCGACCAGCTACGGTCTCCAGCCGCCGTCACCGGTCCGTCGGCGGGAGCAGCGGTCCGGAGCGCGGGCGGGCGCCGCGGCGGCGGCGAAGGCCGAGCCGCCGAACGGCCCGGGGGCCTTGTCGTCCGGCCCTTCCACGCCCCGGCCGGTACCGGACGGGCCGGTGCCCGACGGGACGGTGCCGGACGGGCCGGGGCCGGTGACCGGTGCGGGGCGGCTGGTCGGCGGCCGGTACCGGTTGTTGGAGCGCCTCGGCGCGGGCGGCATGGGCACGGTGTGGCGGGCCCACGACGAGGTGGTGGACCGCGATGTGGCGCTGAAGGAGCCGCAGGTGCCGGAGCACTTCACCGCGGCCGAGCGCCGTACGACCTACCTGCGGATGGAGCGCGAGGCCAGGGCGGCGGCCCGGATCGACCATCCGTCGGTGGTCGCCATCTTCGACGTGGTCACCGAGTCCGGTCAGCCGTGGATCGTGATGGAGCTGCTGCGCGGCAGGTCGCTCGCCGAGACGCTGGAGGAGGGCACGCTGGCCCCGCAGGAGGCGGCCAGGATCGGACTGGCCGTCCTGGGCGCCCTGGGCGCGGCGCACGAGGCGGGCGTGCTGCACCGTGACGTGAAGCCCGGCAACGTGATGCTCGGCCGGTACGACCGGGTGGTGCTCACCGACTTCGGCATCGCGCAGGTGGAGGGCGAGCAGGCGCTCACCGAGACCGGCGCCTTCGTCGGCTCGCCCGAGTACCTCGCGCCCGAACGGGTGCTCGGGCGGCGCCCCGGGCCCGAGTCCGACCTGTGGTCCCTGGGCATCATGCTCTACCAGGCCGTCGAGGGCGTCTCGCCGTTCCGTCGGCAGACCACCCCCTCCACCCTGCAGGCGGTCCTGCTCGCCGAACTGCCGCCGCCGCAGCAGGCGCGCGGGCTCACCGACCTGCTGGCCGGGCTGCTGCTCAAGGAACCCGAGCGCCGGCTCACCGCCCAGCAGGCCCGGACGCTGCTGCACACCGCAGCCGAGCCACCGCCGCAGCAGCGGCCGGCCCCGCCCCACGCCCCGACCCTGCGGGTCGCGGACCCCCTGCCGGTCCCGCCCGCGGCCCGGGCCCGGCGCTGGCTGCGCAGCCGCACCGGCCTGACCACGGGCGCGGTGGGCGCGGTCGCGCTCGCGCTGCTGCTCGCCCTGGCCGTGCAGCTGACCGGGGACGACCTGCCGGACGGGTGGAGGCGCTACGACGAGTACCGGATGGAGCTGACCATCGCGGCCCCGGCCGACTGGACCATCAAGACCCAGGACGACCTGACCACGTCCGGCAGCGCCTACCGGGGCACCTCCTACACCTCGCCCAAGGGCGACATGTGGATCGGCACGGACCGCAAGGAGAAGTCCACCGAGACCGCCCGGGCCATCGCCGAGCGCTGGAAGCGGGAGCACGAGCAGGCGACCCCGCCCCAGGGCGGCGTCGCCAGCGTGGCGACGGTGGAGTCCACCACCGAGCAGGGCCGGGACGCGGCGATCCTCACCGAGTCCTACAGCCAGAACAGCAAGGGGGCGCCCCGGCGGCTGTCCAAGGCCCTGATCCTGGTCAGCTCCCGTCAGGAGCGGCTCACCATCTGGGTGGACGTCCCGGACGGCAAGACGGCGGGCCAGGCCGCTGACGACCTCCTGCGGAAGGCCAGGTCGGGCTACCGGGTCCGAAACCTGTGAGGCGAGACCCGGGCCCGGCGGGCCGCCCGGTCAGCTCCCGCCCTGGTCAGCTCCCGCCCGGTCAGTTCCCGCCCGGCGCGGCGTCCCGGCCGGAGCTGACCAGGCCGGGGGTGACCAGACCGCTCTCGTAGGCCGTCACGACGGCCTGGGCGCGGCTGGCAAGCCCGAGTTTGGACATCACCCGGTTCAGGTGGGTCTTGACGGTGGCGATGCTCACCACCAGCCGGTCGGCGACCTCCTCGTTGGTCAGGCCCTGCGCCACCAGGCGCAGCACGTCGGTCTCGCGGCCGGTGAGCGCCTCCAGGCGCGCGGGTTGCTCGCGGTCCGGGCCGGACTGCCGGGCGAAGGTCTCGATCAGCCGCCGGGTGACGCTGGGGGCGAAGAGCAGTTCGCCACCGGCGATCAACTCGACGGCGGTGAGCAGGCGTTCGGGCGGGGTGTCCTTGAGCAGGAAGCCGCTGGCGCCGGCCCGCAGGGCCGCGTAGACGTACTGGTCGAGGTCGAAGACCGTCAGCATGACGACCTTGGGCTTCGGTTCGCGGGCCTCGGCGAGAATGCGTTCCAGGGCGGCGATGCCGCTCATCCCGGGCAGGCGGATGTCCATCAGCACCACGTCCGGGCGGCAGCGGACGGCCAGTTCGACGGCCTCCTCGCCGGTGGCGGCCTCGCCGGCCACCTCCAGGCCCGGTGCGGCCCGTACCAGGGCGGCCAGCCCCGCCCGGATCAGCACCTGGTCGTCCACGATCAGTACGGTGGTCACGGTTGCCGTCTCCCCCTCGCCGGCGCCCCCCGGCCCCCTGCCGCTACGCGCCGGACACGGGGAAGGGTATCGAGAAGGCGACCTCGAAGCCTCCGCCGGGCCGGGGACCGGCCTCCACCGACCCGCCGTAGAGTTTGACGCGTTCACGCATCCCGATCAAGCCGAGCCCGCTCCCGGGCACGCCGGAGCCGCCCTCGCGCCCGTCGTCCGCCACCAGGCCGGTCAGCCGGTCCGCCCCGTACTCCAGTGCCACGGTGGCGGTGACCGGTCGGCCGCCGTGTTTGATCACATTGGTGAGCGCCTCTTGGACGAGCCGGAAGGCGCAGAGGTCGGCGCCCGCGGGCAGCGGGCGCGCCCGGCCCCGTACGGTGGCCTCCACCGCCACACCGGCCGCCCTGGTCCGCTCCACCAGCTCCTCCAGCCGGTCCAGGCCGGGGGCCGAGTGGTAGAGCCGGTCCTCCTCGGACGAGGCTTCCGGAGCCAGCCGCAGGACCTGCAGTAGTCCGCGCATCTCCTCCAGTGCCGCCCGGCTGGTGGCCCCGATGGAGGTCAGCGCCGCCCGGGCGGCGGCCGGGTCGGAGGTGAAGACGTAGTCGGCCAGTCCGGCCTGCACGGACAGGGCTGACAGGTGGTGGGCGACCACGTCGTGCAGCTCGCGGGCGATGCGCACCCGCTCCTCGACCACGGCGTGCTGGGCCCGTAGGGCCTGCTCCCGCCGCAACCGCTCGGTCAGGTCGGCGAGTTGGGTGTTGCGCTCGGACAGGTTGCGCATTCCGGTGGCGAAGTACCACACCGTCCCGACGCAGATCGCCGACTGCGCCAGCGCCAGCGCGGGCGTCATGCCGGCCGCCACCCCGCTCACCGTCCAGACCCCGGTGGTCGCCGCCGCGGCGGGGGTCGCCCGGTTCGGACGGTGCACGATCACGGTGTAGCAGGCCAGCAGCGGCGCCCACGGGTTCACCGACGGCTGGTAGCGGGCCGCGGCGTAGACCAGCAACCCTGCGCAGGAGACCAGGAACACGGCCCACGGCGCACGGCGCCGCAGCACCAGCGGCAGGTGGACCAGGAGGGTCAGTCCGATCGCCCACGCGTCGAACGGCCGCCAGCCCTGGGCCCGGTACTGGGCCGCGTACGTCTGGAAGGCGTAGACGACGGTCACCCCGGCCAAAGTGGCCGCGAGCACCGCGTCGACCACCACGGGATCGACTCGAAGCAGCCGCCCGTACCCACCCTCGCGCATCCCCGCACCATAGGCGGCGGTCGGGGCGCCCGTCGTCAACCCTGGGGTTGACGACGGGCGGGCCCACCGCTCGACTGGCACCGCCGGTCGAGGTGCTCGCCGCACGGCCAGGGCGACGTGCGGCCCGAGGAGCGCGCAGCTGCGGGCCGATGCCGCCGGCATCCGCGCCCACCACGGGTCGGTCAACGGCGCGTCCGGAGCGGCGAGCAGAAGATCCCGACGGGACCGCCTTATTCCGTCGAGGCGAGCCGAGTGATCGCAGTAGCCTCGTGCCGTGGCGAATGAGGAGCAGTACCTCCGGTACCGGGAGGACTCGAAGGTACTGGCAGCGATCGGCAAGCAGGTCGAGGCCCAGGTCGGCCGTGTCACGGTGCGACTGCCCAGGGCCGTGGCCGAGGCGGCGGTGGCCGCCTGGGAGCGTGACGAACTGGGCGGTGTCGGCGAAGAGACCCGTGAGCAGTACGTGCTGCGGGGCCGGGCCGGCGAGCTGGCGCTGATCGGCCTCGCGATCTCGGAGCGGGGCCGGCGGGAGGGGGAGGAGGTCGTCGTGGACCTGCACGTCCACTCTGCGGGGGAGGCGTGGCTGGCGTCGCAGTAGTGCGGCAGGTGGCGGCCACCGGCTCACCTGCTCGGCAGGGGTCCATCGCACCCGGATGACCACGGAGGCCGCCCGGCCGCGTGCCCTCGCCCCGGGTCCGGGGCGTAGGGGCGCTGTGCGGACAGGGCCGCGGAGCCGACGTCACGGGTTCGAGTTCAACGGGTTCGGGTTCAGTGGTCGGCGAGGAGCTGCCTCACTCCCTCCCGGTAGCTCGTGACCTGGAATTCGGGGAAGCGGGCCGCGAACTTCGAGGTGTCGAAGATGTTGTCGGCGCGGTAGCGGGCGAGCAGCTCGTCCATCTCGTCGAGCGGCTTGACGAAGCGGCGCCCGAGGCGGAAGGCGAGCATCGGCAGCACCGTGTAGCCGATGGTGCGGCCGGTGACCTCGCCGGCGATCCCGATGAGCTGGGCGTAGGACTGCCGGTCCGGGTCGATGGGCAGGTGCCACGTCTGGCCGTAGGCGTCGGACGTGTTGCCGAGCAGGGCGAGGGCGCGGCTCGCGTCGGGGGTCCAGATCAGGGAGCGCTCGGTGTGGGCGTCGATCGGGACGAACGGCCGCTTGTCCGCCTTGATCCGGTCGAACACCAACGAGTTGGTGTAGCTCTTCGTCCGGCCGGGCCCGTAGAACTCGGGCGCGCGGCCGATCAGGGCTTCGACCCGTCCGGCCCGCACGGCATCGAGCAGCATGGTGGCGATCCGTGCGCGGACCCGTCCTTTGCGTCCGCCCGGTGCGAACGCCGTCGACTCGGTCTGGGGCGTCGGATCCCCGGGGTACATGTAGGTGTTGTCGAAGAAGACGAGCTTCGTGCCGTGTGCGGCGCAGGCGTCGATGACGTTGCGCATCATGACGGGGAACTGGCGTTCCCACAGCTCCGAGTCCAGGGGCAGGCCGACGGTGAGGTAGGCGATGTCGCTGCCCGCGACGGCACGGCTGGTGGCGTCGGCGTCGGTGAGGTCCGCGGCCACGAGCTCGTCGGTGTCGTTCACCCTCGCCGGCTTGCGGCTGACGAGGCGGATGTCCTTGGTGTGGTGGCGGTGGAGCTCGTTCACGAGCTCGTCGGCGATCGGTCCGCCGGCGCCGAGGACGGTCTGCACGGGGTCTCCTTGCGGTGGGTGGTGCGGGTGCCGACGGCAGTTCGACTGCGAGGGGTGCCGTCGGCACCACGTGATGGTGCGGTCGTTGGTCGAGCCCGGGGCGTCTGGCCGCCGGTGTGGTGCCAGCGTGTCACCGAGGCGGACGAGAAGGGGCGAGCGAGGCCGCCGGCTGCTCCGATCGGCGCCAACGTGCCGTCGTCAGGGCGGCGGTGTGGAGGCCCCGGTAGGCGTGGTGCCGGTAGTGCGGGGTCGTGTCGGCGCCGGCGACGGCTCGCGCGGGGTCGCCAATCTCGTCGCAGCGGGCCCGGTTCTCGCGTCGGCCCGCCCGTGGTTCGCCGCGCTCGGGCGTGCCGCCCGTGCCGCTCGAACTCGGCGACCGGCGGCCGGTGGTAGCCGGAGCCGATGGCCGTCGTCGGCGAGACGGGAGCGATCGGTGTGCGGGGGCGGCCCTGCTCAACGTCCGCCGCGGGGCGTCGTCCGCGCGCTGATCACGGTGAAGGAGATGCCGGCGTCGCCGAGTCGGCGCAGCAGGTTCTCGCCCATCGCGGTGGCGGTGGTGACCTGGCCGGCGGTGGGCGGGTTGTCGTCGAAGGCCAGGCACAGCGCCGACTCGGCCAGCATCTTGGCCGTCTCGGTGTAGCCGGGGTCCCCACCGCTGACCCGGGTGTGCACGGTCCGACCGCCGCCCTCGCCGATGAGGTCGACGGTGAACCGGGTGCGTTCGCGGCGTTCCGCCGACGGCCCTTCTCCCCGGGGGACGCGTCGGCCGATGGCGCGGCGCAGGGGCGGGACCTGCACGGCTGCCAGCGCTGCGGTGAAGCCGGCCAGCGCGCCGGCGACGGTGGCGGCGCGTCGGGCCCCGGCGTAGTGGGAGTAGGTGAAGTCAGGCCCGTAGTCCGGGCGGGCGAGCGCGGAGCGCCGTACGACGTCGGGGTCGATCGTGGGCAGCGGGATCAGCCAGGTCCCGAGCGTGCGGTCGCGACGGGGGCGGCCGGTGCGGGTGCGGACCTGCCGTCCGTGCGGTCGCGGTTCGAGGCGGCGGCGTCCGGCCGCGGCCCGCAGCATCGCGCGCGGGCGCGACAGCTGGCCGAGGGCGGAGTGCAGGGTGCCGCCGGAGACGGTGGCGTTGGTGCGGACCACGCCCCGGAGGGTCACCGGCACTCCGGCCGGCAGCTGCTGGACGGTGAAGAGCGCGCCGAGGTCGTGCGGGATCGAGTCGAAGCCGCAGGCGTGGACGAGGCGCGCGCCGGTCCGCTCGGCCGTCGCGTGGTGCTCGACGTACATCCGGTCGACGAACTCGGGCTCGCCCGCGAGGTCGACGTAGTCCGTGCCGGCCGCGGCGCAGGCCGCGACCAGCGGTTCGCCGTGCTCCAGGTAGGGGCCGACCGTGGTGATCACGACCCGCGCGGACTCGGCGACCCGGGCCAGGGACCGCGGGTCGCGGGAGTCGGCGTGCAGCAGCGCGGTGTCCTCCAGCTGCCGGTTGATCCGCACGAGGCGGTCGCGAACGGCCTCCAGCTTCGCCCGGTCGCGTCCGGCCAGGGCGAGCCCGGCTCCGGGAGGGAGGTGGGCTGCGAGGTACTCGGCGGTCAGCGCGCCGGTGAAGCCGGTGGCGCCGAGGAGCACGACGTCGAAGCGGCGTGAGTTCGTGCGTGGGGGCATCGGGTCCCGGCTCCTTCGGACGTACGATATGTTTACGGTGCTCACACAGCATAGGAGGGCGAAGTAAGCAATGTCAACATCCGAGAAGAGCAGCTACCACCACGGCGACCTGCGGGCGGCGCTGCTGTCGGCCGCGATGGAGATGCTGGAGGGCGGCGAACCCTTCTCGCTGCGCGCCGTCGCGCGCCGGGCCGGCGTGTCGCCGACCGCGCCGTACCGCCACTTCAAGGACCGCGACGCCCTGGAGTCCGCGCTGGCCGTCGAGGGCTTCCGCGACCTGCTGGCCGACCTGGGCGGCGGGCGCGACCTGCCCGCCTCCCCCTCCGACCTGGCCGAGTTCGCCGTGGCCTACGTCGCCTTCGCGCTGCGGCGCCCGGCCCTGTTCGGCGTGATGTTCGGCAAGCCCTGCGACGACGCCGACGACGAGCGGGTCAAGGCCGCCGGCGCCCTGCACGACCTGCTGGCCGACGCACTGGAGCGCGTCTTCCCCGGCGCGGACGCCTCCGCGCTGGCGTCGGCGGGCTGGGGGCTCGCCCACGGGCTGGCCTGCCTGCACCTGGACGGCAAGCTGCGGGCCGCATCGCAGGAGGAGGTCGCCGACCGGGTGCGCGGCGCCTTCCTCGCCCTCACGTCGCTCGGCTCCTGACGTACGCCGCCCGGCCCTCGCGCGCCCTGCGCCCTGCCGCGCCTTGGGCCCTCCAGTGTTGACGGTGCTCACATCCCGTGCGACCCTCGGCGTTAGCGCCGCTCACATCAGAGGAGAGAGCCCATGGCACCAACCGGCGAACCGACCGACCGGACCGTGGGGGTCGACCTCGCAGGGCGTCTCGTCACCGTCCCCGAAGGCGGCCTCTACGACCGGTTCCGCATGGACACCGACCTCGACGAGGTCGCGCGGGACCCGCGGGTCAGCAGCGTGGACTTCTTCCGCCGGATGCCGAAGAGCCGCGTGGACTCCCGCATCGGACCCACGCTGACGCCGAACTTCTACTACCGCATCTCCACGACCCGGCTCACGATGCTCGCACCGACCAAGGCGGTCCGGGCCCGCCTGCCCCGGGAGCTGGACCCGCTGGAGATCGCCCCCGGGCTCGGGATCGTCTCCGTGATGGCCTTCCGCTACGACGTGTGCGACATCGACTTCTACACCGAGGCCGCGGTCGGCATCGCCGTGAAACCGGCCCGGCACGGCGGACCGGGCCTGCTCGACCTGGTCACCGGGCTCAAGAACGACTCCCTGCACTCCTACGTCCTCTCGCTACCGGTCAGCACCGACATCGCGCAGGTACGCGGCCACGACGGCTACGGGTTCCCCAAGTGGGTCACCGAGCTCGACGTCGACATCGACACCGAACGCACCTCCGCCAGGATCGCCAACGACCAGGGCGGCCTCGACCTCGCCCTGGCGGCCCCCACCCCGAAGCAGACCGCCCGGCCCACCGGCGCACACGTCTCGACCCTGACCTCCTACACCACCATCGACGGCGCCTGGCACTCCACGACCAGTCAGACCAACACGCTCGCCTCGGGCACCACGCACTTCCCCCGCGGCCTGGACCTGCAGCTCGGCCAGGGCCGCACCAGCGACGACCTGCGCTCGCTGAAGCCGATCCGCACGATCCGGCTCGACGTCACCACCGAGGGCCAGCTGGCCCTGCACATGCCCGTCCCCACCTCCGTCCGGGACCGGAGGAGCTGAGGACGGGACGACCACCACCGCGATCCCGGCGCCGACCCGCACCCGGGCGTTCAAGACGCTGCGCGCCCTGCGCGCCCGCCCACCGACCGCCCCGCTGCGACGGAGCGCCGCCGCGCCGTCCCGGTCCGCACGAAGGAAGATCAGTCATGACCAAGCGCGTCCTCCACGTCGTCACCAACGTCGGCCACTACGACGACCCGTCCCACCCCACGGGCCTGTGGCTCTCCGAACTCACGCACGCCTGGCACGTCTTCGAGGAACACGGCTACGAACAGACACTCGTCAGCCCGGCCGGCGGCGCGGTGCCCCTCGAACCGCGTGCCCTGAAGTTCCCGAACTACGACAAGACGGCCAAAGCCTGGCACGCCGACCCCGGGAAGATGGCACTGCTCGAGAACACGGCGAGCCCGGACCGGATCGACCCCTCCGAGTACGACGCGATCTACTTCACCGGCGGCCACGCGGTGATGTACGACTTCCCCGACAGCGAGGGCCTGCAGCGCATCACCCGCGAGATCCACGAGCGCGGCGGCATCGTCTCCTCGGTCTGCCACGGCTACTGCGGCCTGCTCAACACCCGGCTCTCCGACGGCTCCCACCTCATCGCCGGCCGCAGGATGACGGGATTCGCCTGGACCGAGGAGGTCCTCGCCCGTGTCGACAGACTGATCCCCTACAACGCCGAGGAGAAGGCCAAGCAGCGCGGCGCGCTCTACGAGAAGGCGGCCCTGCCGTTCGTCCCCTACGTCGTGACCGACGGCAACCTCGTCACCGGCCAGAACCCGGCCTCGGCCAAGGCCACGGCGAAGAAGGTCGTCCAGGCCGTCGAGGGCAACGCGCCCAAGGGGCGCGGCTGAGAAAGTGTCGGGCACTTGATCGGCTGCGAGACGTGACGTGCTGGCGGTGATCCTCGCGGACGGGCCGTCCGCGAGGATCACCGCCATGTGTGCCTGCTCGCGCAAGCCGCCCTACGACTGGTCGTTGGCGGATGCTCAGTGGGCGGCGGTCGAGCCGCTGCTGCCGGCGCGCAATCCGCGCCGCGCTGGTGTCGTCGGGGCGGCGCGCTTCAGGGAAGGAGACATTCGCGTCCGCGCCTCGCGCTGCCGTCCCGTTCCTCCTCGTGGCTGTCCTGCCCCGGGCCGCCGCCCCCGTGCTGCGCCCCGGCTGGCCTGCCGGGGCGGGCTGGTTTGTGTCGCGGTGTCAGTCGATCCGTGTCAGGTCGGGTTCGGTGCCCGGCGGGACCTGCTGTTCGTGAGGGGCGGTGGCGTGCGGTGTCCGGCCCCGTCGTACCACCCGGACGAGTCGGCGCCCCAGGAGAAGGTAGCCGAGGACGGCGCCGCCGGTGTTGAGGATGATGTCGTCGACGTCGAAGGCCCGGCCGGTGATGAGCGCGCCCTGGACCACCTCGACCAGCAGCATCAGCATCGCGGTTGCCAGCAGCACCCGGAACAGGCCGCGGGCCTTCGGCCAGAGCACCGGCAGCAGTAGTCCG
Organism: Kitasatospora sp. NPDC015121; assembly: GCF_055562955.1. NCBI lineage: Bacteria > Bacillati > Actinomycetota > Actinomycetes > Kitasatosporales > Streptomycetaceae > Kitasatospora > Kitasatospora sp. NPDC015121. The sequence goes on along the minus strand of NZ_JBVHEH010000013.1, from coordinate 30,562 downwards.
AACGGCACGCCGAGCAGGACGTTCCCGCCCACCTGCCGGACGGCGTCCAGCACGGTGGCGTGCAGGAGGTAGTGGCGCAGCGAATTGCCGGGCCGCAGGTTGTCGTGGACGTGGCCGACCGCCCCGGGCACGGGTGCCAGTGTGACTCGGGCCAGTGCGGCCGCGAAGGCGATCGAGGCCAGGAGGGCGGTGACCAGGACGAGCCACCGGGCCGCGGCAGCGACCCACCGCCTCCTCCTGGCCGTTCTGCGGCCGGCCGGAGCCGCGTCCTGTGCGTCCGCAGTGGCTCGGCCCGCCGTGCGAAGCTCTGCCGTATCTGCGAGCACCGCCTCAGGCCCCCGGCCGGTCGCCCGCTCGCCCGCCCCCGAGCGCCCGGTCGTCTCCTGCCCCGCACCGACGATCCTTGCTGTCACGTCTTCCTCTCTTGTCTGCTGTCCGCGCGGTTGGGCGCGGCTCTTTCCGGTACGCCGGTGGGGTCCCATCCGACGGCCGGATGGGACCCCACGGTGTGACTGCTGCGAGCGGTCAGCCCTTGAAGGCGTCCTTGACGTGCTCGCCGGCCTGCTTGAGGTCGCCCTTGGTCCGGTCGGCCTTGCCTTCGGCTTCGAGGCGCTCGTTGCCGACGATCTTGCCGGTGGTCTCCTTGACGGTGCCCTTGACCTTGTCGCCCAGGTTCTCGATCTTGTCGCCCGTGCTCATCGCGTCCTCCTCGTTGCCGTGTCTGTTCCCCGGTGCCCCCACCGCGGTGTCGGGATCGACGCATGCCCGCATCGGCCGCGCTGATTCCTGTGAATATTCGGCCAGTTCAGGGGCATGCGGCGCACCGACACCGACTGCGTGGAGGTCCTCATGGTTCCCCTTCTTCTCGTTCTGCTGCTGGCCCTGCTGCTGTTCGGCGCGGGTTTCGCGGTGAAGATCCTGTGGTGGGTGGCGATCATCGTGCTGGTGGTGTGGCTGGTGGGCTTCGTCGCCCGCGGCACCAACGCCGGTGGCAGCCGCGGCCGCTGGTACCGCTGGTAGCCGATCAGGCACTCGGCGGGGCCCGCGCATCGGCGCGGGCCCCGCTTCCGTCTGCCCGCCCGTCCCGCCGCGGCCGGGGCCTCGCGGGTGTGAGGGGCTCTTCACGGGTTAGGCGTCCGGGCGGCGGGGCGGGGCTGTCTCCGCGTCCTGAACCAGCGCGACCTCCAGGCCCCGCCCCGCCCACCCCAGCCTCCAGGAGCCCCAGCGCGCGGGCCGTCCTGATCGCGGGACTGGCTGGGTGGTTCCGGCCACCCGGTCTCGGTCCTACGTGGAGATCGGGCGGCCGGCCAGGCGGGCGAGTTCGGCGAAGAAGGCGCGGTAGAGGGGCTCGTCCGCGGTCGGGATCTCGTGCCTGAAGAAGACGGGTCCATAGCCCGGCACGCGCCCGTAGAGCGGTTCGCCCAAGTCCTCGGCCGTGCCGAAGTGCAGCCGGGTACGGCCATCCCGGCGTGGCTCGGCACGTACCGTCACCCAGGCCAGCGGGTACCGGTACGACCCGATGACGTTGGTCCGCCGGAAGACCTCAAGGATCCCTCGGTCGACCTGAATGTACAGGCGCTCGTGCTGGAAGATCATCGGCTCCGCAGGTCCCATGTCAGACCACCCTCCGGTCGGCGAGCGCGGCCACCCCGGCGAAGTACGCGCGGAACAACGGCTCGTCACCGGGCGGGACCCGCAACGCCGGCGAGGTGGAGTACGAGAAGGCAGCCCGGTCGGTCCCGTAGAGCGCGGCGTTCGGATCGCGTACGGTGCCGACGAACAACTGGCCGGCTCTGTCGGGCCTCCTGTAGTGGACCAGTGCCCCGAGCCATCGCAGCGGCACCCGGAGCTCGGATCTCCCCACGACGAACAGCTCGAACACCCCCCGGTCCACGCGCAGATGCAGGTCCTCGTAGTCGAACGTCAGCGGATCCATGGCGAGACGATAGTCCGGCTGCCGCGTCACAGCGCGACCACCTCCCTGTGAGCCGCCAGCTGGGCCAGGAGAGCTCACAGGAGCGAGCCGCCCGGGAAGGCAGGCGACCCGCCGTCCCGACCAACGCCGTGGTCCGCTCCTGGCCTTGCTTCGGCCGTCCCAGCGGCCCTCGGACACCATCGCACGACTGGCGAGCAGGTGACCACCACGCTGTGGGAGGCGATCGACGCGCTGCCGGCGGCGGAAGAGCACCGTACCGGCTGCCTCCGTACCGCATCCCGGCGCTGGGTCGACGCGGACGGGGACGGCTGTTCGACCCGGGCGGGGGAGGATCTGCGGGAGTGGTGGAAACGGTCCCAGGCCGCGAAGCCGTAGTCGAAGCCGTCCTTCGCCTCGGCCGGAATGCGGGCGCCGACGAAGCGCACGTCCTGCGCGGTCCCGGCGTGGAAGGCCCTGCTGCCCTCTTCCTGCAGATGCGGAACACCGGGTCCGCCCTGCCGGCTCATCGTCGCCTCTTGCCGGAGCCGCCACGGTGTCGGTGCTCAAGATCGTCAGCGTCCATGGCAGTGCTGCACCGTAGCGCCCGCTTCCGACGCCGGTCTGTGCGGGGCAGCCGCTGCGGGCCCCGGCCAGGCCGGGCGGGCGGTTGTGCCGGTGCACCTGTCGGGAGACGGGCCTGGGTGCTCCCTTCCCGCCGCAGCAGGTGCTCCTCGAAGTTGCTCAGCCAAGTACAGATGCACAGGCTCCGTTCGCGGCCCCCGATCATGCACCTCCCTGCGGTTGATGTCGGCGCCGTGCGGTCCACTCCTCGGCATGGACACTGCTGATGACCTCGCCGTGAAACCCGCTGAGCCGTCCTGGGCCGAGGAGGTGGCCGCGTCGACCGGCTGGAGCGGGTGCCGCGGGCACCTTCGACGGCAGCCTCGACCTCTGCGTGCCGGGCTCACGGCCTCTGCCCCTTCAGCTGGTCACCGCGGGCAGCGGTGAGTTCGGCGGGCCCGTTCCCACCGAGGGATCCACTCTCCGGCTTCTGCAGTGGGCGACGACCTCCGCCGGACACTCGTTCTGCTGGCTGCCGGAGGACCCGGACCCGGAGAAGTGGCCGGTCTTCGCTCGCGGGGACAGATGGGACCCCTGGGAGCGCTTCGACTGCTCCGTCGGGGAGTTCCTCCACCGGATGCTGAGCGACCCGCAGCACCCCTACTCTCTTGCGGAGTACTTCGAGACCCACCGGTTCACCTCCGCCAAGGAGGTCGAACAGGCCGAGGAAGCCTGCGAGGACGAGTACCACCCGCATTGGTGAAGGGCCGTCCATCTGACGTCCCTCGGCGGTCAGGCCGCGTCGGCATCCCGGTCGATGGCGGACGCTGCGGGGGAGGGCAAGGGGAGAAGTCAGACTACCCCTGCCCGATTCCGGTCCCCGTCGGCGCGGGAGTTCGCCGACACCGCGCTCGCCGACCTTGAAGCGGCCCCTCGCCCCGTGGACTCCAGGGCGATGACGCGGACCGGGCGCACCGGCGCCGGGCGGGCCGCTGACCACCGGCTCGTGCGGGAAGTCCCACCCACTTGTCGGACGGTCAGGTGAGCGGGTGGGCGTCCACGTCCTCCAGACGGACTCCCGGGCACTGGGCGGGGATGCCTGCGCGGAACTGCTCGGCCCATCGGGCGTCAAGGCGCCGAAGCAGCTCGACCTGCTTGGCCAGCCAGCCGATCCGACTGTCCCGGTTCGCGGGGAAGCGGTCTCGCTGCCGCAGTTCCCACCGCATGGCCATCGAGCGGGTGGCATCGAGGGCGACCCAGTGCAGGGCCTCAGCGAGGTCGCCGGTGCTCCGGTGATGGAGCACTCGGCCGCGCTCCTCCACGACCCAGTGGATGATCCCGTCCCGGACGAAGAGGTAGGGGCGGGCACAGTCCTGGTGGCTGAAGGCGGCGAGATCGTCCGGCGTGACGCCATCGAGCTCGGCGGCCATGTCGCGCACGGCGTCCCGCAACCGTTCTCCAGTTATCGTCATATGGACGATTATTGCATGTGTGCTCGCCCTCCGGACGGCACGCGGCCGGAAGCCGCGGATCGCCGTCGCCGTCCCGAACGGCCTTCCGGACCCCGGGATCAGGGGTCCTCTTCCTGAACGGAGACCTTCGCCCGTGAACCGCCGCGAACTCTTCTTCGCCTTCCGAAAAGCCGAAGTGCCCGAAAGGTGGTACGTCCTCATGGTGCGTGGCCTACCCAGCCCCAAGTACCTGCCGGACAACGTTCCCGTACTCGTCGAGCACTCCGTCCTTGAAAGCTTCGACAAGGAATCCGAGGCCTGCGACTCCATGTACGCCTGGGCCATGCGCGGCATGGGCAGCTGACGACCAGTGCCCTTCGCCGGGCTTCCCACCGTCATCGTCACCGCACCGTTCCGGCCGGACGTTCGCGCCCGATGTCCTCCAGTTCCTTTCCGACCACGAGGGCCGACCTTCGGTCTTCAGCCCGAACTGCCGCAGGGGAGGCTGTTGCGGACGGAGTACCTCTCCTCCCGTGCCGGGAATCCGGCCGCGCGAGGCCGCGGGCGGGTCAACGCGCTTCGGCTTCCAAGTGGTACGTCGTGTCGACCCAGAAGCCGCTCGTGGCCTCGGCCTTGATCTCCAGGACGTACGGGCCGGGAGCCAGCGAGGCGATGCCGCTCCAGATCCCCCAGGTGTGGCGGCGGGTGAGCCCCGTCCAAAACGGCGCGGAGAACTCCCGCAGGGTCAGGGGTACGCCGTTGAGCGAGGCCGTGCTGTGCACGGGGGTCAAGGACAGGGGCGTCTTCGATTGGGACCGGGGGTGCTGCCTGTTCAGGACGGGGAAGAAGATCGGCCGGCCCGAGGGGATCGCGCAGCGCCGCACCACCCGGCCGCCGTAGGTACCGGCGAGGAACCAGAGATCGTCCGGCTGGTTCCAGGCGGCGTGCCTACCCGTCTTGTCGCGGACCGGACTGAGGTCCGCCGGGGCCGACATCGCCCACTTCCACCACCGGACCGCGAGGGCCCCGCCCTTCCTGTCGCTCAGTTCCCACGCGCTGTCGATCTCGGCGCCGCTCATGGCGTCCTCCCCTCCCCGGCCCCTCATCGGGACCCTCTCGAACACGTGGACACTATCCCGGGCGGATCAAGGACTTGACGACGGCTCGGGCATCCGCTGGACCGCTTCCCGCCGAAGTCGCCGACCGCCCCGGCCGGTGGCTGCCTCCCAGCGCGAGACCCGGCCACCACCGGACCGCAACAGCCCCGGCCCACTGCCCGGCCGAGTGCGCCACCGCGCCGGCCCAGGTCGTCCAGGACGTGCCGTCGGCGCCCTCCTGCGCCACTGCCGGGCCTGCGGCACCACCACCGTCGTCAAGTAGCGCCAGAGCGCGGTCACCCGACTGGACCGCCCACTCGAAGGCTCCGCAGCACAGCTCCGAAGGGCAAGCACGACATGTCCACGCCTGCGCCGGGCAGGGGCAGGAGCGCCCTGTCGCCAGGTGGGAATTCAGTGCGGGGACAGTTCGTCCTGCCAGCAGACGTGTGCGGACCGTGCCGTCTCGCGGGCGGTGGTCGCCGAGTGCGCGCGGCCTTGGCGGCTTTGTTCGCCACCCGCCACCGCTTCGTGCCTTCCACCCGGAGGAGTGCCCCGGCCCGCCACTGCCACGAACCTGGCACCGACCTCTTCGGGCTGGGCAGCGGCCGCTTCGGCTGCGGAACGATGCCGGCCGGCTCCGATGGGCAGCGGGAGTTGATGCTGCGCGACCTGCGTTGGAACGGCGACAGCGCCGCGCGCGAACTGGCCACGGCGCAGGAGAACCGGGCGGGGGTTCACCGCCCGCACCGAGAAGACTGACGAAGATCTTTGGTTCCGGCCTCGCCGTGTGGGTGGTGAGCCCAGGCTCGTCTTGTGGCACTGGTGGAGTGGGCCGGGGAGATGGTCGGGCCGGATGTGTGGGAGACCTGCCGGGAGTTGGTTCCGGCGGAGAGTGTGTCTGCGTTCCTGGCCGAGCACCGGCCCGGCTGTTCCCGGCGCTGCTGTTCGCGGACACGTACCCGTCGGCGAACGGTCGCCCGAGCATGCCGCCGCAGGTCCTGGCCCCAGCGATCACGCTGCAGGCCCTGCACGGCCTGTCGGGCTTCGAGACGGTCCAGGAACTGCGCGGCGACCTGCGAGGGAAAGCCGCGTGCGGACTCGGCCCGCACGACACCGCGTTCGACCCGTCGCTGCTGGCCTGCTTCCGTCGGCGTGCTGCCCGTTCCACCTCGCCGAACCGGGTGTTCGAGGCGGTGCGGGAGGTCGTGAAAGCAACTGGCGCCGACGTGCAGCGCACCGCGCACGACTACCGCGATCCGGGCAAGTCCCGCATCGCCCGGAGCGAGGAGCAGGCCCGCGGATCTCGTGGACGCCCTGGTCGGTGACGCGCTCGGGCCGCTCGGGCACCTGCCCGAGCGGCAGCTCGGCGACAGGGCAGCGAACGCGGTGGGTCTGCTGGCCTTGGTCGCCGGGCAGGACGTCGGGCCCGCCGACGACCCTGACGACCCCGACGGCCGCTGGCGCATCACCCGGGGGACCGCCCCCGACCGGATCGTCTCCACCGTTGATGCCGACTCCCGCCACGTCCACAAGACCCGCACCCGCCGCCAGGACGGTTACAAGGCCCACCTCGCCGTCGAGCCCGAGACCACGATCGACAACCGTCGTCGCCCTCACCCCCCGGCGCCCGGAGCGAGCACCACGAGGCGAACGTCGCCTGCGACCTGCTCGCCGACGAGGACCGGAGCGTCGAGGCCTTCGGCGACAGCGTCTACTCCACCGGCGCCGCGCGTCAGGTTCTCGCAGAGGCCGGGCACACGCTGTTCTTCAAACCGGTCGCCCATCGGCCCGCCGGCCGGCAGGTCACGGCGTCCCGCTCTCACCGGACCGTGGTCCCGGCCTTCCTCGCACGGCGAACTTCGGCCACCACCGCACCGGCTGCCTTCTGCGGAAACGCTGCGCCACATCCAAGACCGGCAAGAACCTGCGGATCCAGCCCGGCTACGACCTCCAGCGCGAGGCCCGACGGCAAGGTGCCGCGACCTGATCGCCGCCTACCGGGCCTGCGGAGCCCAGTAGTTGAGCCCGATGGTGGACGCGGCACTCGGCGTGACCGATTGCGGTCACGCCGAGTGCCGTCGAGAGCCGGGCGGGGGCTCAGTTCTCCATTCCGAAGTAGTGGCCGAGGTACTCGGTGATCTCGGCCGCGTGGGGCAGGAGCTCGGGCAGTTGGGCCGCGAGGGCGTCACGGGTGGCGGCGGCGAGGCCGGCCGAGCTGGTGGCGGCGGGGCGGACGTACGGTTCGAGGCGCTTGATCAGCTCGTAGTTGCTGGCGATGTTCTCGGTGCGCATGGCCCGCTCCAGCGGCGGCGCCCCGGGCGGGGGGACGGGGGCGAGGACCCGGCTGACGTAGGTGACCCGGTGCAGGACGCGCCAGCACGGGGGTTTGGCGGAGCTCTGGCGGGTCTGGCGCAGCGCGGCCGCGTCGGGGGCGTTGCTGCCCTGCAGCCAGGTCGGGTCGACGACCTTGTGGTAGAAGTCGTCGAAGTTGGCGCTGCTCTCGCCGAGGTAGAAGGTGAGGAAGCGGTAGGCGTCGACCTTGCCCGGCACCAGGACCGGCTTGCCCGCGGCGTCGTACTTCGGCTTGCCGTTGGCGTCCCGGCGTTGCAGGTCGCTCGAGGGCGCACACTGGACGTCGAGGCCGAAGCTGCGGGAGGCCTCCTTGCTCTTGGCCCGGGTGGTGCTGAAGCCGCCGCCCCGGGAGGCGTCGAGGTGGAAGGCCCAGCCGAGGCCGAGGGCGCCGAAGCTCAGGTCGAGGTTGCCGCCGTAGGAGTAGGTGAAGCTGTACGAGCCGGAGGTGGTCTCGCTGACGGCGTCGGTGGCCTCGGTGGTCTCGGCGAAGAAGCCGCCCTGGGCGGTCCAGACGTAGGTGTTGACCAGGTCCCGGTGCGCGAAGCCGGTGGCGGCGGCGCTGCCGGTGGCGGTGCGGGCGTCCTCCTGCTGCTCGGCGGACATGCCCATCGAGCGCAGCACCGCCTTGGCCTGGGTCTCGGCGGGCTCGGTGCCCGAGTTGTGGCCGACGTCGGTGGAGATCGACTGGTAGTAGGCCTGCAACCGCTGCTGGTCGCGGGTGATGCGGCGCTTGAGCGCGTAGGCGTCGCGGGGCTTGAAGTAGCTGTACTCGCCGTAGCCGGCGGCGGTGGGGTAGTCGGGGTCGAGGACCTTGCCGGAGGCGTCGAAGCCGACCCCGCCGTCCAGGGTGCCCTGCTTGGTGTAGCGGGGGTTGATCGGGAAGTGGACGATGTTCCAGTCCAGCGGGATGTCCGGGTTGGGCAGCATCCGGTAGGCGACGAGGGCGCCGGTGTGCGCCAGGCGCAGCGCGAAGACGTCGGCGGTCTGCGACTGCACCAGCGCCATGCCGGTGTTGGCGGGAACGTACCGGGGGCCGAGGTCGGAGTTCAGCACGTTCGCGGGGTCCTCGGTGTACCCGGTCAGCTCCAGCCTGGTCCTGCGGGCGGTGTTCTTGCCCTGGCTGACGGTGGTGTCCTCGCTCCAGGTGTTGGAGAACTCCAGGCCGGCCGTCGCGGCCATCTTCAGTTGGCCTTCGGCCAGCGGGCTGGCGGTGCCGAAGCCGAGGGGGGCGGCGACCGTCATGACGTCGGCGACGGTCTCCAGGCCGAAGGAGACGTTGAAGGCGGTGTTGGTGCTGCGGGTCTTGCTGGCGGAGAGGCTGTGCACCACCTGGTCGGCCTCGGTGAACTCCACCGAGGAGGCGGCGGGGAAGCCGTCGGGCTTGCCGGTGAGGTTCTCCGAGGGCACCGGCGGGGCACCCTCGATGTAGCCCATCAGCTGCGGGTCGAACTGGGCCTGGCCGACCCACTCGGTGGTCAGGTCGCCGACCTTGTAGCCGGTGACCAGGTGCCAGCGGCCGTCGCGGACGAAGCCGTAGCAGCGCTTGAGCACGCCCAGCGTCTCGCCCTTGGCGTCGAACTGGAGGTCGGCGTACTCGGAGGCGGCGGGTGCGCCGGAGACGGTGTCGTGGAACGGGGTGCGGACGTCGGCGAGCGCCGAGCGCACCTGGGCGGTGTCGGTGGACACCGGCGCGGTGGAGAGCAGGATCCGCGGCCGCTTCGTCGAGAACGCCAGGTTGTTGCCGCGCAGGCCCTCGTCGCGCACCGAGGCGGTGGCGGCGGCGGTGGAGTCCCGGTCGAACGTCCAGTAGCCGAGCAGGTCCTGCTTGTCGCCGCGCAGGCGGGTGAACAGGTTGTCCAGGATCTGCTCCCGGGTGCGCACGGTGCGCCAGATCCGCACCTCCTCCAGGGTGCCGGCCAGCAGGTCGGTGGGCCTGCCCCCCTCCAGCCGCGCGCCGAGGGTGAGTTGCGGGTCGCCGTAGGGGAGCAGGTCCGCCGGGAGCGGGGCGGTGGTGGCGAGCAGCGGCTCGCCGTTGCGGTACAGCCGCAGCGGGCTGGCGGCCGGGTCGACGTCGCGGGTCCAGCGGGCGCCGCGCAGCTTGGCGGGGAAGGAACCGGAGACGTCCAGGGTGGTGTTGCCGGCGTTCTCGTTGAAGGGCCAGCGCGCCAGCAGCCCCTTCTCGCGCACGGCGACCGGCTGGCCGATCTGGTGGATCGTCCGTGCGGAACTCCACAGCCGGACCTCGCACAGGACGCCGTTCAGGCCCCGGCCGATCTCCAGGTCGCTGCTGTTGGACTGCGCGCCCGGGCCGCCGTAGACGTGGGCGCCGGCCAGGGTGCCGTCGAAGTAGAAGCGGATGTCCTGCTCGGGCTGGCCGGCCGCGGCCGCCTGGGTGCCGGTGGCGGCGGACACCTCGGCCTTGCGGCGCTGGCGCACCACGGCGATCCGCTGGAAGGCCCCGGGCCTGACGGCCCGGTCGGAGACGTACCGGACGGGGTTCCCGTCGGCCTCGGCGAAGGCGAACTCCACCCGGCCGTCGGCCAGGACGCCCAGCTGGTACGGGACGCCCTCCCGGCCGCCGTTGACGGCCGCGCCCTTGGTGACCAGCGCCATCGGCGCGCCCACCTTGTCGACCTGGACGAACGCCTCGATGGTGAGGTCCTCCAGGAGGTTCAGCGAGTCCTGCGAGGCCACCGACAGGCCCTCGCCGCCGTCCAGGCGCAGGGCCCAGGCCTGGGTGAAGGTCGCGGCGAGGTGTGCCCACTCGTTGCACGGGAAGCGGCCGGCCGAGCGCAGCACCCGGTCGCCGACCCGGGCGACCACCTGGTAGCCCTTGATCGGTGAGGCCGGGCTGCCCGCCCCCTCGAAGGTCCAGCGGCCCAGCAGGCCGGGCTCCCGGTCGGAGATCCGCTGGTAGCGCTGGGCCGAGATCTCCTGCGGGGTGCGGACGCGGCCGAAGACGCGGACCTCGTCGATCTGGCCGTCGAGGTAGTCGCCGGAGAAGGGGAACTGCCCCAGCACCAGTGGGCCGTTGCCCGCGTAGGTGCCGGTGGAGGTCCGGCGGGCGACCTCGACGCCGTCCCGGTAGAGGATCTGCTCGCGCGTGGCGCTCTTGTACACCGCGGCCCAGTGGTGCCACTCCAGGTCCGGGTAGGCCTGGGTGGTCTTCAGGTCGTCGCCGTACAGCGAGAAGTAGAAGGTCTCGTCGGGGTGGATCCACAGGTGCAGGGTCTGGTCGACCCGGCCCTCCGGCGCGCCGTGGAACAGCAGCGGTTCGACGCGGCCGCGGGCCTGGTTGCGCTTGGCCCACAGTTCGATGGTGAAGTCGCGGTTGGACAGGTCGAGCGAGTTGGTCAGCACCTCCTTGCTCTGGCCGACGAACTGCCGTACCGGCAGCCCGACTTCGGCGAGCCCCAGCGAGTACCCCGACCCGTCCGTCCGGCCGTGCACGATCCGGCCCTGCCCGGCCTCGGGGTTGACCCAGGCCTCCAGGGTCAGGTCGCCGGCGGGGACGGCGTTCTTCTGCTGGGCGGCGGGCAGCGTGAGGTACTGGTCCTTGCCGTCGAACAGGAAGGCGCGCCCGGGCATCTCGGCCCGCCAGCGGCAGCCGCGGCCGCCGGTCACCGGGACGGCCGTGCCGTTGGGCACGGAAGTGGCGCCGCCGGTGCTCAGGGTGATCAGCCGGGAGCCGGCGGAGAGCAGGACCCCCACCCGGGTGGACTCGGCGCGGGCCCAGTCGTAGCCGACCACGGTGACCGTGTCGCCCGGCTTGACCGCGGTGCCCGGCCCGGTGAGGGTGAGCGTCTTGGCGCCGACCGGGGCGTCGGCGGACGCGGCGTACCCGTTGGCGCCGATCTGCAGGTGGGCCTTGGCCGCGACCGCGACGGTGGTGGCCGCGGTGAACTCCACGGTGCTGCCGGTCACCTGGGCGACGGTGCCGACCGTGACCGGCTGGCCGGACTGCCCGGCCAGGGCGGCGGCCAGCTGCTCGGCCTTGCGCGGCAGCGAGCGCCAGGTCTCGGTGTCGCCGCCGACGGTGATCGTCAGGTCGCAGCGGCCGGGGGCGTCACCGTCGGAGACCTTGATGACGGCGCCCTCCAGCAGGACGCCAGGGTCGCGGGCGAGGAAGCCGAGCGTGCCGCCGTTGCCGGTCAGCCGCTGGGTGCCGCGGGTGACGGCGGTGTCGTAGTAGACGGCGAAGAACTGCTCGTTGGCGCCGCGGAAGTACAGCACGACGTTGCCGGTGCCGCTGTCGAGCAGCGCGGGCCGGTCGGTGCCGCGGGCGAATTCGAGCAGGCCGCCGGAGAGGCTGAGCCCGGTGGTGTCCACGGAGATCAGCGGCATCGCCACGGTCAGGTCGTCGTCGCCCTGCAGGGCGGTCGACAGGCGGGCCAGCTTCTCCTGGGCGTCCTTCAACTGCGCCTGCTTGCCGGTCAGGACGAGTTGGAGCTCGCTGACGCGCTGCGCGGCCGTCTTCGCCTCCTGGAGGCGTTCGCGCACGGTGTTCATCTCGTTCTTGGCCTGCAGGTACGCCGCGTCCACCCCCGAGCGCAGCGAGACCTGCACCATCCTGATCAGGCCCGAGTCGCCGGTGAGGCACTCGTTCGCCTGGACCGGGGCGGGGACCGGGAACGAGGCGGGCAGGCCCAGCGCGAGCTTGCTGCCCCGGTTGACGATGCGGGTGTACTCGCCCTCGGCGGTCAGCTGGAACTGGGTGAAGGGGTTGCCCGGTTCGCGGACGATCGTGTCCAGCAGGGTGTTCTGCGCCGACCCGTTCTTGTAGACGTGCAGGTCGAGGTTGTTCACGTTGTTGCCGACCAGCCAGTAGAACGGCTTGCCGTTCTGGCTCTCGCCGGTGGCCTCCAGCCGCCAGGTCGAGCGGGAGGAGACGAGGGTGATGATGACCAACGTGTTGATGGGGGCGTTGAAGTACCGCAGCACCTGGCCGTCGTCGGACGTGCGCGGGGTCTTGACCTCCAGGGCGTAGTTCCAGGCGGTCGGCACGTCCTTCTCCGCGAGGTACTGCCGCTCCAGCCTGTCGAACCCCGGCAGCAGCCGGTCGTGCTCGCCCTGCCAGTAGCCGACCTGGCCGGCCGTGGCCGAGAGCCGGGTGATCTCCGCCGGCAGGGCGGCGACCTCCGGCTCCAGCTGCCGGATCAACTGCTGCAGGGCGCTCACCTGTTCGGAGTCCTGGCCCTTCGCGGGCCGCCGGAGCACCGCCGGGTCCAGCACGTCGGGCACCTGCGCGAGCCGGCCGTCGCGGCCGACGGCGAAGTCCAGGCTCACCAGGGCCGGCTCCTGGCCGTACTTGGCGGCGAACGCCAGCAGCACCCGGGCCTGCCGCTTGGCGGGCTTGGGGTCGCTCCGGTAGCCGGCCGCGACGTTCTCCTGCTGGTGGTAGACCACGGCGGACATGCCGGACTCGACCGTGCGCCCCTTGAGCACGAAGCTGTCGCGGCGCACCCCGGGGTGGTCGCCGACCGGGGCGTCCGAGCCGGTCCACTTCGCGTCGCCCTTGAGCGTGCCGTGCAGGGCCCGGTCGCTCTGGTCGTAGGCGGTGGTGCCGGAGCCCTCGTCGAACCGGTAGTAGGCGGTCAGGCCCGGCTCGTTGCCGACCAGGCGGTGGTTCAGGTCGTCCACGAGTTCGGCGGCGGACCGCTCCCGGTTCCACACCCGTACCTCGTCGACGTCGCCCGCGAAGAGGCCGGTGGCGCCGGAGACCTGCTTGCCGATCAGGGTGCTCGCGCCGGTGGCCGGCGTGAACGGCAGTGCCCCGCTGCCGGACAGCTTGCCGTTGACGTACAGTTTCGCGGTCGTCCCGTCGAAGGTGGCCGCGACGTGGGTGTAGACGTCCGTGGGGACGACGTCGACCGAGCCGACCGTCGTCGCGCCCCCCTCGTGGGCCAGCCGCAGCGCCCCGCCGGCGTCCAGGCCGAGCCGGTACTCCCCGCCCCGGGAGATCACCGGGCGGTCGTACGCGGTGGGCTTGATCCAGGCCTCGATCGAGTACGCCTTGCCGCCGAAGCGCAGCGCCGCCGGGTCGCCCAGGTCGACGTGCGCGTCGTTGGCGCCGCTGAGGCCCAGCGCGGTCTCCGCGTGCCCCTCGGTGCTGGCCACCGGCACCAGGTCCTGGTTGGTGAACGGGCAGGTGCCCGGGCTGCGCTCGAACACCGCGTCCCGGTACAGCGGGTCCGGGCTGGTGTAGAACCGCGTGCCCTGGGTGTTGAACAGCCCCTGGACGCCCTGCTCGACGCTGAAGCCGTCGATCCTCCCGGTGGCGTCGTTGTGCGCGAACAGCTGCCAGCGCCGCGCACCGCCGACCGCGGTGGGCACCAGCACCGCGGCGAACCGGCCCCGGGTCAGGTTGCGGACGAACGACAGTTCCTGGGTCGGCTCGTAGAACGGCCGGCCCTCCATGTCCTCGGTGCCCAGGGTGTCCTTGGCCGACGCGGGACGGGTGGCGTGCCGGCTGCGCTTGTAGCGCACCTCCAGCACCGGCTTGAGCTTGCCGTCCACCAGCAGGAAGCGGTCGCACAGCAGGGTGTCGCGGACCAGCGGCACCTTCTTCGTGCCGCTGAGCACGTAGTCGGTGCGGGAGGCGTTGGCGGAGCAGCCGCCGTCGGCCAGCTTGTGCACGGCGTCGGGGTGCGTCTCGCCGATCGACTGCCGCAGCACCACCACGTACGTGCCGTCCGACACCACGTGGAACGGGGCGTCCGCGGTCAACCGCGCGGTCGTGGACAGGAACGGGTCGATCTCGCTGTCCAACGGCCGCTCGTCGACGGCCGCCTCGGCGCCGCCGCGCTTGACCGTCGGCATCGCGGTCGCGCCGACCACGGCGAACCCCACCTCGGCGATCTCCCGCGGCAGGACCAGCTCGGCCGGGTTGTCGCTCCAGTACGCCGCGTCCGCGTCCCCCTTGGACTGCTGGCCGGCCAGGTCCAGCACCGCGTACACAATCCGGCGGGACGCGTCCATCGCGAACGCGATGGTCGTGCCCTGGTGCCGGGCCATCGTCACGTGCCGGTACGACCGGTCACCGTAGATCTTGAGCAAGGATTCCTGAGCTGCCACTGTTCCCCTCCCACACGCACGGAACGCCGCTCCCGTTCTCCCCCGACCCGGAGCGGCGACGGACACGCCTCGCACCCCTCGCGGGGCGCCGGCCAGTCTGGCAGCGGTGGGCGGGCCGCAAGCAGGAAGTGAACAAGGTTGCTCCGCTTATGACTTGATTGACGGTCAGGTGGCCGAACTTCGATGGCAGGTCGAGCGGGAAGCCGTTGCACCACCCGGCAGCGCACCCCCAGGGGTCAGGTGAGGGTGCGGGCCGCGGCGGCGTCGTGGGGGAGGAGGTCGGCGAAGCGGCCGGTGAGGACCTTGGCGGCCCGGTCGGGGCCCTCAAGGAGGGCGCGGACGGCATCACCTGGACCCGGCGCCTCGTGTGCCTGGCCCGCGTCGATACGACCCTGACCGCCGTCGTCCAGCACCACATCGACCGCGGCACTCCGACGGTGCGCCCCGCCCAGCCCCTTTCCCCCGTCATCCGCCCCACCTGAGCCGCCTGGGCACGGCGGTTCGGCGGGTGTGGAAGGCGGCCCGGGAGACCTTGAGCAGTTCACACGCCCGCTTGACGCTGTGACCTGCCTGCTTCTCGGCCTCGATGAACGGGTGCACCGTCACCGGGTCTCCTGCGCGAAGAAAGCCGTGGCCCGCTTGAGGACCTCCACGTCCTCCCGCAGCCGGCGGTTCTCCCGCCGCGGCCTCGCCAGTTCTTCCCGCTCGTCACTGGTCAGCCCGTCCCGCTCGCCCGCATCGACCTCGGCCTGCTTCACCCAGTCCCGCACCGCGGTCCCGGTCAGGTCGAAGTCCTTGGCCACCTGACCGACGGACCGATCGCCACGGCGGCACAGCTCGACGATCTCGGCCTTGAACTCCGGCGTGAACGAGCGGCGAGGGCACGGCTTCTTCCCCATGCTCCCCATGATGGACATCATCCTTCCAGGGCCGAAGCCCCTATCAGGAGTGTCCGTCAAAGCGGATCAAACCCACCGGGAGCGTGGGTCGGTGCCGCCATCAGGCGACCAGGCCGTGCCGGTAGGCGTAGACGACGGCCTGGACGCGGTCGCGGAGTTGGAGTTTGGCGAGGATGCGGGAGACGAAGGTCTTGACGGTCTCGTGGCTGATGACGAGGGCCGCGGCGATCTCCTGGTTGGAGAGGCCCTCGGCGACGAGGCGGAGCACCTCCAGCTCGCGGGGGGTGAGCGGGGTGTCCCGGGCGGTGTCGCGGGCGGTGTCCTCGGCGGGGCGGATGCGGGCCGCGTAGTGCCCGACGAGGCGGCGGGTCACGTCGGGGTCGAGGAGGGCCGCGCCGGCGGAGACGGTCCGGATGCCGTTGAGCAGCCGGTCCGGCGGGGCGTCCTTGAGGAGGAAGCCGCTGGCGCCGGCGCGCAGGGCCTCGTAGACGTACTCGTCCAGGTTGAAGGTGGTCACCACGAGGACCTTGACCGGGTGGGGCACTCCGGCGCCGGCCAGCAGGCGGGTGGCCTCCAGGCCGTCGAGGACCGGCATGCGGATGTCCATCACGACGACGTCGGGCCGCACCCGGCGGGCGAGGTCGACGCCGGTGCGCCCGTCGCCGCACTCGCCCGCGACCTCCATGTCGGGCTGGGCGCCGATGATGGTGACCAGGCCGGTGCGGACCAGCATCTGGTCGTCGCAGACCAGGACCCGGATCGGTGCGCTCACCGGGCGCCGCCGGCGGGGATGCGGGCCCGGACGGTGAAGGCGCCGTCCGGTCCGTGGCCGACGCTGAAGTCGCCGCCCAGGAGGCCGACGCGTTCGCGCAGTCCCGCGAGTCCCCGTCCGCCGCCGGAGGCGACGGCGGCGGCGCGCGTGCCGGTCCCGTCCGTGCTGACCTCCACGGTGATCTCCCTCTCCCCGTGCCGCAGCCGTACGGAAGTGCGGCTGCCGTGAGCGTACTTGAGGGCGTTGGTCAGGGCTTCCTGCACCACCCGGTAGGCGACGAGGTCGGCGCTGCCGGTCGATTCCGGCGGGGTGCCGTGTTCGCTGAAGTCCACGGGCTGCCCGGCCTGCCGGGTCTGCTCGACCAGGGTGAGGACCCGGCCGACGGTCGGCGTCCTGGGCTCCGAAGTCTCCGCCGTGCCAGTGCCGGTGCCGGTGCCGGTGCCGCGACCGCTGTCGGTGCTGTTTCGGTGGCCGGTGCCGTGGTCGGGGTTGAGCAAGTCCAGCAGGTGGCGCAGGTCGGTCAGGGCGCGGCGGCCGGTGTCGCTGACCGCGGTCAGCGACTGCTCCAGCCGCTCGGGTGCGGCGGTCAGGTAGCGGGCGGCCTCGGCCTGGACGACCATCGCGGTCACGTGGTGGGTCACCACGTCGTGCAACTCGCGGGCGATGCGGGCGCGTTCGGCGGCGCGGGTCTCGGCGGCGACCCGCTCGCGCCGTCCGGCCTCCGCCGCCCGGGTGGAGCGCAGCCACGCCCCGGCCCCCCAAGCCATGGTGAGGACCAGGTAGAACGCCGCGAACTCCGTGGGCGACTCGCCGCCCGAGCCGAGCCGGGTGAGCGCGACCGCCAGCGGCAGGTACGCCGCGGACAGCAGGACCACGGTGGTGCGCCGGCCCCGCTCCAGGTGGGAGCCGGTGCTGATCAGCGCGAGGGGCAGGGCGGCGCCGGCGGACGAGTGGTAGCCGCGCAGCTGGTCGAGGGCGAAGCCGCACGCCACCAGGGCGATGCAGACCGCCGGCCACCGCCGGCGCACCGCGAGCGGGAGGCACTCCAGCGCGAGGGCCGCGGCGGCGATCGCGTCGAACGGGCGGGTCGGCACGTCCCCGACCTGCGTCCCGTGGCCGCGCAGCCCCGGCAGGAACGACAGGGCCAGCAGCAGCACCCCGAGGGGGAGGTCGCGGACGGTGACGTCGAGCCGGTGCCTGACCCGACCGGCCTCCCGCAGGCCCCTCACCGGGCGAGCGCCGCGAGGGCGCCGACGCGCCCGGCGCGCCGGCGGGGGACGACGTGGCCGCGCCGGCGGGCCAGCACCAGGAAGGCGGCGGTGACCAGCGCGCCGAACAGCATCGCGTACACGCTGGCCTCCGGGCCGAACTCGCCGCCGGTGATCAGTTCGGCGCCCGACGTCGAGGAGTCCAGCAGCCCGTGGACGTCGCCGTTGCCCGAGACCTCGGTGCCGAAGATGCCGCCCTCCGCAAAGTTCCACCCGAAGTGCAGGCCGATCGGCAGCCACAGGGAGCGGGTGGCGGCGTACGCGGCGGCGAGCATGGCGCCCGCCTCGATCGCGATGGCGATGGCGCCCAGCAGGGTGGCGTTCTTGTTGAGCAGGTGGGCCGCGCCGAACACCACGCTCGACAGCGCCAGCGCCAGGTACGTCCCGAGGCCGCGCTCCACCAGCCGGAAGAGCAGGCCGCGGAACATCAGCTCCTCCGTGACGGCGGCGCCCGCCATGAAGCCCACCATCCCGACCGCCCCGGACGCCGAACCGAAGCGGTGGACCGCGTAGTCACCGAGGAGGTAGATGTTCGCGATGACGGCCCCGAACATCACGACCCCGAGGACCAGGCCCCGCAGCAGCGCCCCGGACGCCCCCTCGCGGGCCAGCTCCGTGACCGGGCGCCGCTCGGTGCGTCCCACGACCCACCGGTAGACGGCTAGTGTGAGCACGGCCGCCAGCGTGCCGACGAGGAGCGAGAGCCAGGGGTTGCCCTGGACCGCGGTGCTGCACTGACCGCCGACCGCGCAGACCACGACCACGGCCAGGCACTGCCACACCAGTTTCATGACGACTCTTCCCTCGGTTGCGTTCCCGGCCCTGCGACCGGTCCGCGGCGGTGCGCCGCGGCTGAACCCCACGCTAGGGAGCGAGCGGTGAGGAATCGTCACCCCGCGGAGGACACCCGCACGTAGCTCTCGCGGGGGACGGCCGGCCCGGCCGGGTGTCGGCGTCCCGCTCCGTCGGCGCCGCGCACCAGCGGTGCGGAAGACCTGTCCCGGGGTCGATTCCATGGCCGAGCCCCCCCTGTTCGAACCCCTCGCGCCCCTGCCACCGTACCGCCGGAGCACCCGCCGGACCGGGCCGGATCCGGTCGGGCGAGGTCCCGCCGCGGCCGGGCGGGGTCCGACAACGGCTGGACGGGGTCCACCGCGGTCGGCCGGTCAGTCCCGCAGGGGTCGCGGGGGCAGGACGATCCGACCGAAGACCTCGCCCGCGTCCATCTTCCGGTGCGCCAGTACGGCCTGCTCCAGCGGCAGCAGCTCGTGCACCACCGTCTCGAGGCTGAGCCGTACGGCGGCCCCACCGACGATGAGAAGGACCGCCGCATCCTTCCCTCCAGCTCCGCGCGGCCACCCGCCCGGCGCCCTCCATCGCGCCCGTGTCGCAGGCCCGGCCCCGCACCGAAGCCCCGGCCCTGCCCGCCGACCGGACCCGCCGCACGGCCGTGGTGCGCCCGGCCCGGCGCCGCACCCATATGCCGTTGAGTGAACTGCCCCGCCCGCTGTCCCGCCAGCCCTGCGCCCTGCCGCGCCGGGCCGGCGGCTCCGGGGAGGGCGGCAGGCGGCAAAGGGCCGGGACGGACGCTGGTAGTTCGTCGGCGGTAGGTCAGACTGTTCCCATGAGTCCCGACCGCCGCCCCCTGGGGCTGGCCTTCTCCGAGCCCGCCGTCGACCAGACCCTCCCGGTCGGCGAGCGCCCGATCCCGCTGCCCGCCGACCGCTCGCCGTTCCTGGAGCCGGACACCGACATCACCACCCCGCCCACAGCCCGGCGCACGCCCGCCCAGCGGGCCTGATCCTGCTTCTACAGCCCCGGGCAGCAGAAGGCGGTGCGCGCCGCAGGCAATGGGGAGCGGCGCGCACCAGCCCGATTCTCTCCCAGCTGCCCGGTCCGCTTCGACGGGTCCGCGAGTTGGCCGCCGAGGGCCGCTCCGGTGAACCCGGCCTGGGCACGGACCTCGCCCGCCCGGTCCCGAACAGCCCGCAGGTACGTTCCGGCGGTGACCCCCGCCGAGTTGCAGACCACCCTGATCAGCCTGCTGCCCACCGCCGTGCCCGGCATCGGGGCGGCCGAGCCCTGGCCCGCCCGTCCGTACGGCCTGGCGGTCACCGCGAAGGACGCCGGCACCGTGTTCTGGACCATCACCGGCGCGTCCAACACCGCCCCGGCCGCCGCCGAGATCCACCTCGCCCTGTCCAACCACCTGATGCCGTGGAAGGTCGAGATCCTCGGCGGCCTGCTGTTCGAGCACGGCAAGCCGCTCGACGAGTGGGGCAAGCGGCTCAAGGCCGCGTGGGCGGACCTGACCAACCTCTCGAAGCTGCACGGAGACGAGCGCCAGCGCACCGCCGCGTACCTCGCCTCCCGCGCGGTGCGCTCCGTGCTGCTGTTCGGCCTGGGTGGGTTCGCGCAGCGCCCGCGCCTGGTCTCCGGCACCACCCCCGTTGGCGAGGCGCTCCCGGCCGGGGTGGAGATCCTGGGCCAGGACGAGACGGTGGTGACGTGGCAGCGGCAGGCCGGGTTCTCCCGCGACCCCAACGCGCACCCCGAGTGGGCGGCGTACGTGTGGTCGGGGGCCCGGGCGGTGCTGCTGGACATGAAGTACCGCCAGGGCAAGGAGGTCATCGGCTACGCCGGCGCCCTCCACGCCCGGCCGGGTACGGTCGTGTACTTCGGCACCGACGGCATCCCCCTGACGGGGGCGCCAGATGTGGCAGTACTGCGGGGAGCCCGGGGACTACCTCCTCAAGGGCCACCTCACCGGCCCCATCAAGCACCCGACCAGCCAGGAGCAGTACCTCAAGCTGCGCGGCCTGAGCCGCGCCCACCTCGCCGAGAAGGGAGCCGACCAGTGAGCCCGGCCGACCCGAACCAGCCGAACGAAGCAGCCCGCCTGACCCAGGAGCTGATCGACCAGGGCTACACCAAGCGCCAGGTCGCCAAGATCCTCGGCCGTGACGCGAGCCTGGTCTCGCACTTCTTCACCAAGGGCAAGGGAGCGGCGTTCGTCGGCGCGTTGCGCCAGGTCGTGCGCGCGGTGCGCGGCGGCGAGCGCGACACCGAGGCGCTGTCCGCTGTGGCCGAGGCGAACACCAAGCGCCGCACCACCGAGACCGGCCAGAAGGCCCGGGTGCGGGGCAAGGACACGGTCGGCAAGCCCGGCGAGTCGATGACCGGCCGCGCGGGCAAGCAGGCCATCAAGTCCGGCGCAAGCCACCTCGCCCCGGTCGTCCACGCCACCGGCCAGGCCGGCGCCCGCCTCGCCTTCACCGTGCGGATGAGGGCCGACCAGTACGTCTACAGCGCGGGCTCGGAGAAGGACTCCGGCGGCCTCCGCCGCGGCTTCATCCCCCGCGCGGACGGCACCGAGGAGCGCACCTACGGCAGCTCCTCCACCGGAGGCTTCGACGCCGTCGAGTGGTCCCAGCGCGTCGCCGAGCACCACGGCGACGTCACCGAGGCGATGAAGGAGTGGCTGGTGGAGACCGGCCGCGCGGTCGAGGACGCCGACATCGCCTATCCGGAGGTCCGCGGCTGGATCCCCGAGGAGAACCAGTGAGCTCCGAACAGGCCTTCAACCGCCGCAGCCCCGCCGAGCGGGAAGAACTGCGCCGCCAGGCCGCCGAACTGAAGGACAGCGGCCACACGATCAGCCAGATCGCCTGGAACCTTCGCGTCTCACCCAGCACAGCCCACCGTCTCCTCACCACCCCCACGCGCAACCCCAGCGCACCGGACCCTGGCCGCCCAACCTGGTTCACCGGCACCGACGAAAAGCTCACCCTGCTACGCCGAGCCGCCCAGGCACGCGGCGTCGTCCTCGACCCGGCCGCCCCGCCCACCGAAGCGGACGCCCAGGAGCTGACCGACGAGCTCGCCGACATCCTCCTCACCGGGGGCTGCTTCGACGCCGATGGGGAGATCACCCAGTTCGGCGACCTGGTCGAGAACCTGATCGACGCTCTCAACCGCTACGCCTTCCCCGACTGAAAGGGCCCCGGCCACCCGCCGCTCGACCACCCTGCACCGCCCGGCAGAACAGGAGACGCACCGCCGCGGAGACCACGACCACCACCGAGGCCGCCGTGCCGGCCGCGGTCCGCGCCGCGGCCGCTCAGTCGGTCCCGGCTCAGCCGTCCGGCACCGCCACGGTGAACCCGCTGCCGCTGCACTGGTTCCAGAAGGACGCGGTGGCGGCCGCGGTGCGCGAGGTGAAGGACGGCGGCTGGGCGACGGTGGTCGCGGCGACCGGCGCCTGGCCGCTCGGGGGCGGGCGCTGGTGCTGGTGCCGACGATCGAGTTGCTGGAGCAGACCGCCGAGGCGTGGTCGCTGCGGGGCGGTCGCCGACCTCGGACTGCGCCGCGTGATCACGTTCCACTCCCGGGTGGCCGGAGCGCGGGAGTTCGCCGGCAGCCTGCTGGAGGCCTCGGAGCTGCTGCCCGACGCCGAGTGCCCGGAGCGGATCTGGGCGAAGGCGGTGGCCGGTGCCGACCGGCTGGGGGACCGCCGGGCCGCGTTCGCCGAGTTCAAGGCCCACACCGGCGAGGACGGAGAGGAGTGCGGCATCCTGTGCAACAGCCGACTCCTGACGGAGGGAATCGACGTGGCCGCCGTGGACGCCATCTGCTTCGCTGACCCCAAGAGCTCGGTCATCGACATCGTCCAGGCCGTCGGCCGCGCGCTGCGCCAGTCCTACCGCCAGGGCGAGATGTCCTGGGTCATCATCCCGGTCTACCTCCCGACGCCGGAGATCGGCGACGACACCGCCACCGCGGACCCGGCCGAGGCCGTGAAGGCCGAGGCTGACGCCGAGATCGAGGCCAGCTCCTTCCGCACCATCTGGCGCGTCCTGCGCGCCCTGGCCGCGCACGACGCCCGCGTGGTCGGCCGGATCACCGAGCTGCGCGCCTCCCGCTCCCAAGGCACCGCGCACACCACCGCGGCCAAGCCGACCGAGGACCAGGCCGCCGAAGCCGCCGAAGGCGGGCAGCCGCCGGCCCCGGTCGAGTCGCCGATCGAGTGGCTGCGGATCAACGCCCGCCAGCACGCGGCTCGGATCCTCCAGACCGTCAAGCTGCGGGCGGTCAACCCCCGCGCGGTCGAGTGGCAGCGCATGCACGCGGTCGCCACCGTGTTCCACCTGCAGCACGGCCACCTCGACCCCACCGGCAAGACCCGCCACGGCGAGCTGATCTCCTGGCTCACCCGCCAGCGCCACCTGAACGGCCAGGGCCTGCTCGACCCGGCCCGCGTCAGCGAGTTGGAAGCACTCGGCATGATCTGGTCGAAGAACGCCAATGCCTGGGAGCGCGGCTTCGCGTACGCCGCCGCGTTCCACCGCCAGCACGGCCACCTCGCGATCCCGGCGACCGCGAAGCTGGACGACTACGCGGTGGGCGCGTGGATGCGCCGCCAGCGCAAGGCCGCGGGCCTCACCAAGGACCAGGCGGCCAAGCTCGACGCGCTGGACGAGCTGTGGCGCCTGGAACCGGACTGGAACCGCTCCTACCGTCGCCTGCTCGCCTACCTCGCCGCCGGCGGCACCCTCGACGGCCCGGCCAACCGCACCGGCCTCGGCGACGACCCGGTCTTCCGCCCCGGTACATGGCTGCGCAAGCAGACGGGGGCCCGCACCGACGGCAAGCCCACCGACCACCAGACCGCGTTCCTGGACGCGCTCACCCGGCACGCCGAAACCGTCACCGGATGACCCGCCCCGCAAGACCCCGCCGTCCCGGCCCACTAGGCACGGACGGCCGTCCGTGCCCCGCTCCCGACTTCCGGAGGCATCGCGCGCGGTGCTGCGCAGCCTTAACACGGTCGAGACTGCGGTCACGTGGGTGTACGCCGAGAGCATCGGCGCCCGGCCGCTCGCTGCCAGGCCCACCGGGAACACCGAGCAGTTTGGTGATCGGGTTCGTCGCAGGCTCTGTCGACTCGGCGACCGCCACACTTGGCGCGCGATGGCGGTGGCTCGATGCGCGAGATCCTGTAGGCGGCTCCGCCCGGCTTCCTTGGCGGACTCGCCCCGCGCTCGTCGTTACGGCGTCTGCGGCCGCGTATCGATCCGTCCGATCCCAGCTCAAGCGGTAGATGCCTGACGCCCCATCGCCTCGGATACCGGTGATATCCGAGGCGATGACTCATCCCGGCCGCACCCGCGCCGCCTCCGACGCCACGACCGCCCTACAGGCCGCGCAGTGCCCGCTCGCACTCCGCGCACCGCACGTCGGCCATGTCGGGCGGGTACCAGGGCTGTCCGGGGGTGGTGCGCCCGTAGTGGGAGTGCTCCGGCCCTCCACTGCCCCGCCGTCATCAACCGGACTACCACGTACCGGAGTTTGGTGGTGGTGACGGCGACCAGGTCGGCACCGGGCTCCAGCCGCACCGCGTCCCGGAGCGGCATCCACGACGTCCGCCCGGTCTCCAGCGCGACGACGAACGAGTGCGACCGGCCGAGGATCATCTGATGCTTGGCGTTGCCGCGGCGGTAGGTGTGGCAGAACGAGCGGTCCGGGCAGGCCCCGGCATCCGGCCGCAGCCACGGTGGGACGTCCACCGCGAGCACCAGGCGGCCGTCTGCGACGCGCGGCAGCGGCAGGTCGGCCAGCTCGGCCCGAACGAGTGATCACCGGGCCCGTCTATTCGAGGCTGTACGTTAAACGGACAGGCTGACTCGACGAACGGCCGCTCTGGCCGGGAAGGCCGATCAGGTCGGCCGGTGCTCTCCGTGCGGTGCCGAGCCAGCAAACGGTCGTGGTGACGTGGATGTCAGGGCGAGGTGCCAGGGATGTTGAGGTCGGCGATCTTGCTCCGGAGACTGGCAGCCTCCTCCTCCGCGTTGCCGAGGTCGAGGAAGATGTGCAGGGCCTGAGTCCAGGCCTCCTGGGCGAGCACCGGGTCGCCGGTGGCCTGATGGGCGTCGCCCAGGTGGGCGAGGGCTTCGGCCTCGCCGTAGCGGTGTCCGACCGTGCGGTGGAGCTTCAGGCTCTGTTCGTGGCAGCGGACGGCGTCGACGTGCTCGGCGAGTTGCTGGTGGGCGTAACCGAGGGTGTCCCAGGTGTTGGCCTGGCCCCGGACGTCGCCCAGCTCCTCCTGGAGGCGCAGAGCCTGCACGGCGCATGCCACCGCCTCCCGGTGGTCGCCGAGCTGAGCGTGGTCCCAGCCGACCGCGTTCAGCGCCCGGGCCTGTTCAGCGCGGTGCCCGAGTTCCTTGAACAGCTCCAGCGCCCGCTGGTCGTGCCCCAGGGCGTCGCGGTGGCGACCCTCGCGTTCGCAGATCCAGCCGAGCATCACCTCGGTGCGGGCGATTCCAGCATCGTCGCCGAGCGCCTGGTGGAGCTCCAGGGCGAGCCCCAGATGGCGGTGGGCCCGGTCGAAGTGCCCGGTCTCGGTGTGGGCGCAGCCGAGTTCCCGGTGGGACTCGGCCTGCTGGCCGCGATCGCCGAGGCGGGTCGCGGCCGCCAGTGCGGTGTGCTGAACCCGGGCCAGGTCGCTCCAGTGACCGCGACGTCCCAGGTAGGTGGTGATCGCACGGGACAGGTGCCAGCACTGCTCGTCAAGACCGACCCGCTCCGCGGCGGTGACCAGGGCGAGGAGGGCCTCACGCTCGGCGGCGAACCAGGTCATGGCCTGCTCGTGGTCCCCGGGCCGCTGCACCGTGATGTCCTCCGGCAGGGGTGGTGGGACCGATCGCGCGCGGTGCGGGGACAGCAGGAGGTCGGCGCTGTGCGCGGAGTGCAGGTAGTGGTCGATCAGTCGGTGCAGGGCGGCGGGGCGTTCAGGATCGTCGGCGGCAAGCTCGAACGCGTAGGCGCGTAGCAGGTCGTGGGAGGCGTAGCGGCCTGCGGTGGGCTCGGTGACGAGGTGGGCGCGGACGAGTTCAACCAGCGGCGGTCGCGCCGCCCGTATCGGTGCGCCCGCCAGGGCCGCCGCCGCGGGCAGGGCGAGGTCGGGGCCGGGGTGTGCGGCAAGAAGGCGGAAGAGCCGTGCCGCAGGCACGCTCAGTGCCCGGTAGGACCACGACAGCACGGCACGGACGTCGGTGTGCTGCTCGCCGGTGCTCAGGGCGTCTAGTGCGTCCTGGTACTCACGCAGTTCGGTGGCGAGTGCCGCCAGGGGGAAGTGCGGGTGCGCAGTGGCGCGTGCGGCGACCACGCCGAGGGCCAGCGGCAGCCGGGCGCAGCATGCGACGATCTCCTCCACCGCCCGGGACTCGGCTCGGATCCGTTCCGTGCCGAGGTGGCGTTCGAGTAACTGGTGCGCCTCGGCGGGGGTCAGGACGTCCAAGGTCAGTGGCCGGGCCCCGTGTGCTGTCACCAGGCCGCTCAACCGGGTGCGGCTGGTCACCAGGACCGCACAGGAGGGCCCGGTGGGGAGCAGGGGAACGACTTGGTCGGTATCCCGGGCGTTGTCGAGGAGGACCAGCAGCCGTTTGTCCTCGGTGAGGCTGCGCAGCAGACGGACGCGGGCGTCGGTGCCGGCAGGCAGGGCGCTGTCGGGTACGCCGAGGCCGTCGAGCAGGCAGGCCAGCGCCTGGTGCGTGGGCATCGGCTCGTCGTCGGGGGCGAACCCGCGCAGGTCCAGGTGGAGTTGGCCGTCCGGGAAGCGGTCAAGCTGTCGGCGGGCCCAGTGCACGGCGAGCCAGGTCTTACCCACCCCGCCCGTCCCGTCGATCACCAGCAGGGGCGGTGCCATTCCCGGGCCGGGCTCGCGCAGGAGTTCCTCGACCCGGGCCAGTTCGACCTGGCGGCCGACGAACCGGAGAGGTGCTGCGGGTAGTTGGCGGGGCATCGGGTACCGAACGGCGGCGGTAGAGTCGGTGGTGCGGAGGTCGTCGGGGGAGGCCCCTACGACCGCGGCAGTGGCAGCGCCGGGAGCGCTGAGGGCCGGGTCGCCGACGAGGATCTGCTGGTGAAGCTGTTGCAGCGCGGCCCCGGGATCGATCCCCAGCTCCTGGTCCAACCGCTGTCGGATGTTTTGGTAACCGGCCAGCGCGTCGGCGGGGCGGCCCCCGCGGTGGAGAGCGAGGAGGAACTGGCCGGCCAGCCGCTCGTCCAAAGGGTGCTCCGAGACCAGTGCGGTGAGCGTGGGCAGTAGTTCGCCATGCTGTCCGCACCGTAATCGGACGTCGATACGGTCCAGTTCGGCGGAGAACCGTTCCCCCTCCAGCGCCCGGCGCAGGTCGGAGAACCAGGGGGTGTCCACGGTGGCGAACGGTTGCCCCCGCCACAGGTCCAGAGCCTGGTGCATCAGTGCCGCCGCCCGTTCGTCGTCGGCGGTGCGAGCCGAGGCGATCAGGTCGCGGAAGCGGTGGACGTCCACGGACAGCGGATCCGCTTCCAGGACGTAGCCCCCGGGCCGGCGCACGATCCGCGCCTGTGGCGCCGGGGCCGGTTCCGGAACCAGTGCCTGCCGCAGCCGGGACAGATAGCCGTACAGCGTCCCCTTGACGCGCTGCGGTGCCCAGTCCCCCCAGACCCGGTCGACGAGTTCGTCGACGGACACGGCCTGGTTGACGTTCATGAGCAGGACGGCCAGCACACACCGCTGCCGAAGGTGCCCCACGTCTGCCGCACGGCCGTCCACGAAAGCCTCGATCGTACCGAGCAGGCCGAACTCCATCACCGCGCACCACCCTCCCGCCGGTCTCCCATCGGCAGCGTAGCCACGGCGCAACCGCCCGTACAGGCGGTTCAAGGTCTGTCCAAGATCTGCCCCCGATTCAGGCCGGCGAGTGGGCTTCCGGCGGCACCTGCGCCGAGATCGCAGGCCGGCTCCTCTTCCAGTTGCCCCTCCCCGCCCGGCACGACCTCCCGCCCGCAGACCTGCTCGACCCATCGGCCGCCCGACCCGGCACCGTGCGGTACGTCCCCTCGCTCTGCCGTGCGGCAAGACCGCTCACCCACCGGCGAGCAGCTCGTCAGCCCGTGCCGCTGCTCGCGCCCCTGCCGCTCCTGGTCCTAGGCCACGGACAAGCCGATCGGCTTCGCCTCCGCCAAGATGCCGCCCCTCGCCCCGCCGAACGCCAGGCAGGTCCGGGTGCGCAGAGGCGGCCGCCAACGGAGTCAAGGTTCGTCCCAGATTCCCGCAAGACCGTTTCGGCACAGTGTCACCACAGCATCCGGACCAAGCCGAAAGCAGGTACACATGCGCAAGATACGCAATACGATCTCTCTCCTAGCCGCCACGGCCGCTGTGCTGACGGGCACCGCCACCAGTGCCATCGCGGCCGACACGAGCAACCCCGGTCCCGATACCCGCGAGATCTCTGCTGCCGTGTGGACCCCGACCACCACACTGAACAATGGCCCGATCAGGGAGTGCTACGCGGCCTCATGCGGCGAGGTGTGGCGGCCGGGCTCCGGCGAAACGGTGCGCTGGAGCCACTACGCCTACAACAGCAGTTCCGGCAATCGCTGGTACTACGTCCAGTACGTCACCGGCAACGGAACCCCCCACACCTTCTACGGCTGGATCTACTGCGGCAACGTCACCGCTCCCTGCTGAGCACCTTCACCCAACCGACCTTGAGGAGAGCAAATGCGCGTAAAGCGAGTTCTGCAGTCTTGTGGCACGATCGCGGTCGCCGCAGGAGTGGCCCTGGGTATCTCCGCCGGGACTGCCAATGCGGCGGGCACTAACTGGACCGCCCAGTACACGCAGGCCGATGTCGTCGGAGCGCACGCCTGGGGGACCTGGGACGTTAGCGGTGGCCGCTACTACGTCACGACGAACATCAAGGACACGAAGGCTGACGGGCACGGTGCCCGCGTGTACGTTCGGGCGACCTACGGCGATGGCTGGAGCGACCGCACTGAAAACCTCAACGCGGTCGGGAACCAGGTCACCAACACGTTCACATGGAACTTCGCCTCGGACACCGCGTGGGTCGAGGTCATGGAGTGCGTCACCGAGCAGGGCTCGGACTACAGCTGCGGCAGCTGGTACAAGATCTTCGGACGTCCATAGGGCCAAGTCGATCCAGGCGAACCGCTAGGAGCGACAGTCCCAGCCGCGCCCTGGTCCTGGCGCCCAGGGCAACCCGGGGGCCAGGACCAGATTGCACGCCTCCGCCGGCCGAGGATTCGGGTCTGTAAAAAGAACGGTGCAACTCCCGATCAAGGAAGTAGCACCTGATGACATACGTGACCGTCTCGGCCGAGGCCGTGAAGGCCGTACGACCGGCGGAGTTGCAGCCGGACGCCCTGGACGACCAGTTGATCGGGCAGCTGGTCGACCGGGCCCGCGCAAGCGGGCTCCAGCTCACCGGCACCGGAGGCCTGCTCCAGCAGCTGACGAAGAGGCTCCTGGAGTCCGCCCTCGAAGGTGAGACGACGGACCATCTCGGCTACGAGAGGCACGATCCGACCGGGGCCGGCCGCAAACGCTGGATGACCCGTTGGAAGGCGGCACTCAACGCCTTCGAGAAGCCACCGAGCGCTACTTGGAACGCTTCCCCGGCAGCTCCCAATTTCGTGCGGTGCGACTGGGCCCCGACGACGACCCCTTGGTCAACCTTGCCGACGATCTGAGGCAGGCATACGAGAGCACCCAAGAGATTCGGGAGAAGATCGGCAGCGGCGACCTTCCGCTGGGCATCCTGACGTCGGTGGTGGGCCGCACCTGCACCGAGGCCAGCCTGCGCCGCGCTGCCGGGTTCGTGTACGCCCGCGGCGTCACGGCCGATGCCGCAGGCGCTGAAGCAATCACTGTGGCCCAGAGCACCCGCGCTGTCATCGATCCGACCGTCGCCCACACTCTGGCGCCGCTGGATCCTCGGCTGGCCGAGATTCTGATCGGAATCCCTGATGGAGTCGTCACCACCGATCAGCTGTTCCAGGACGCGTTGCAGGCGAAGGACTCGCTGGCCCTGCAGTCAGACCTCACGCTCATCTGGGATCCCGAAGGACAGAAACCGGGCGTTCGTCCGGAGGAAGAGGGCGAGCTGGAGCGGTACCGCTCCACGGCGGGCCGTGTGCTCGAGATCCTGAAGTCCACTGCCAGGGTCCCGCATCCGGAGCTGCGATGCTTCCCACTCCCTGCGCACCGCACAGGCCAGTGGCTCACCGCACTCGACCACGCGAAGGAACACAGGCTGGTCCTGTGGACCGACGACCGAGTGCTGCGCTCCCTCGCATACTCCAGCGAGGTCCCTGCGTTCGGAACTCTCGACCTCCTCGACGCAGTAACAGCAGCAGGCCAGCTCAGTAAGGACGAGGTGCTGCTCGCCAAGGCAGAACTCCTGCGCCACTACTACGTCGACATCGGCTTCTCCCACGACCTCCACACTGCGGCCGCCCTTGCGGACGGCTGGCGGGCGAAGGCCGTCGCGGAAGCGCTGTCTCGCCCACAGGCATGGACCGAGCCGCAATCGGTGGCCTCGTTCGTTCTCGGCTGCATTTCCCACGTCAGTGAGCAGTATCCGCAGGACATCACCCAGTGGTTGGCCATGGCGTCCACTGGCATGGCGAAAGCGTCGGCGCCTGGGGCCGTCAACCAGAACCTGGGGGTGCTGGCCTGGCACACCCTGACGCAGCCGTGGGTCACGGCGTCTTCACTCCCGTTCGCTCTTGCGGGGCTCCGGCACGGGATCGCGGCTGGAGGCGACCGAGGTGGTGTTCGGGCAGTTCGCCGACGCCCAGCGTGCCGGGTGGACCGACGACCCGGAGATGGCCGCGAAGTTGGAACGGGTCACCAGCGCGCCCGGGGCGGGCGGGATGCTGCTGGTCCCGCACCGCGAACAGGGCATGGATGAGAGCGTTCTGCCCGCTGACTACCAGGCGATCGTGAAGATCGTGGCCGGGGCACCGGAGCCGGTCCCGGCCAAGGACGTCAGCGTCAGGCGCGGCAGAGGCACTCAGCCCGGGCAGGTCGAGCCGGTGCGCGACAAGCTCAAGCGCCTGGCGGACCGGGGCTGGCTGCACCGCACCCCCGCTGGCCGCTTCGCCGCCCCGCCGCAGCCGGCCGCCTGACCGACACCGGCCGGATCCCGGCGTAACGCAGGATCCCCCGAAGGGAGTTGGGAATTCCATGCGAAAGAAGACCAACCCCGCCGAGGGCCCTGACGGCGCGGAGTGGGGCTTGCCCACCGGTTCGATGAGCAAGCCCCACTCCGCTGCTCCTCCCGGCTCCAGGCACGCATACGATCATCGGACCGCCCCGGT